>NZ_JBHWIY010000002.1:232282-440162 GCF_042731715.1 Streptomyces sp. NPDC059832
GGGGGGGGGGGTGGTGGGGGGGGGGGGGGGGGGGGGGAAGGGGGGGGAGGGGGGGGGGGGGGGGGGGGGGGGGGGGGGGGGGGGGGGGGTCCCGCCCCCCCCCCCCCCCCTCGACACGTCTCTCCCGAGGCGTCTTTCCTAAGGGCTGTCCCGTAAGCCCTGGTGGATCGGCGTGCGGCGTCGGATGCGGTGCATCGCAAGGCGGAGGGACGCCCGAATTCTGGATGTATTCGGGCGTTCCGACAACGCGGCGAGGTGCCGTAGCTGTCGTCGCACGCCCGCCAGGGATTACGGGACAGCCCTTAGGCGCCGAGCGTCGTCGCGAACTGCTCCAGCGCCTCGACCACCATGGCGTGGTCCTCCGCCTGGGGCAGGCCCGAGACCGTGACCGAGCCGATCACGCCCGCGCCCTCGACCGCGATGGGGAACGAGCCGCCGTGCGCGGCATAGACGCTCGGGTTCAGCCGCGAGGAGTCGTCGAAGGTCGTCCCCTTCGCCCGGAACCGCGTTCCGACCAGGTACGAACTCTCGCCGTACCGTTCCACGACCTTGCGCTTGCGGTCGATCCAGGCGTCGTTGTCCGCGCTCGACCCCGGCAGCGCGGCATGGAACATCTGCTGTGCGCCGCGGCGGATGTCGATCGCGACCGGGGCGTGCCGTTTCCGGGCCATCGAGACGAGCAGGCCGCCGAGCGCGTACGCGTCGTCGTAGCCGAAATGCGGCAGCGTCAGTCGGCGCTCCTGGGCGATGAGCTCGGAGATGGTCGGAGCGTCGGGGCTCATACGGGCTGCTCCTCTGTATCGGCGCTGGCGGAAGCTGCACTGGTGGAAGCCGTACCGGCGGAGGCGGAGAGCTTCACGGTGACGCCCTCGCGGGCCGAGCGTCGGGCCGCTTCCAGAACATCAAGCGCCGCCGCGGCCTGCAGGGCGTTCACCGGATTCTCGCCCTTTCCGCGCAGCGCGTCGGCGACCGCCGCGTAGTACGCGGGATAGTCGCCCGGCAGCGTGCGGACCGGGGTGCCGCCGCCGGTCAGCGGGGACTCGCCCGAACCGATCCGGCCCCACAGCTCCTCGGGCTCCTCGCCCCACGGCCGGTCCGCCGTCGGGCGCACGCCCGCGCGCAGCTCGGCCTCCTGCGGATCGAGCCCGTACTTCACATAGCCGGCGGTCCGGCCGAGCACCCGGAAGCGCGGGCCGAGCTGGGCCGTCGTGGCGCTGACGTACAGATGCGAGCGGACCCCGTTCACATGGGTGATCGCGAGGAACGTGTCGTCGTCGGCGGCGGCACCGGGGCGGCGTACGTCGGACTCCGCGTACACCAGCGCCGCCGGCCCGAACAGGGTGAGCGCCTGGTCGACGACATGGCTGCCCAGGTCGTACAGCAGCCCGCCGATCTCCTGCGGGTCGCCCGACTCGCGCCAGCCGCCCTTCGGCTGCGGGCGCCACCGCTCGAAGCGGGACTCGAAGCGCTGTACCTCGCCCAGTTCGCCGTCCGCGACCAGGCGGGCGAGGGTGCGGAAGTCGTTGTCCCAGCGGCGGTTCTGGAAGACCGAGAGCAGCAGCCCGCGCTCCTCGGCCAGGGCCGCGAGCCCACGCGCCTCGGCCGCCGTACCGGCGATCGGCTTGTCCACGACGACCGGCAGACCGGCCTCCAGCGCGGCGGTCGCGATCGGGACATGGGTCTTGTTCGGCGAGGCGATCACGATCAGATCGAGTGCGTCCGCACGCTCCCACAGCTCCTGCGGCGACGCGGCGAACCGTACGCCGGGGAACTCGGCGCGCGCCTGCGCCCGCCGCTCCTCGTCCGAGGTGACGACCGTGTCGAGGACGAGGCCCTCGGCCGCGGCGATCAGCGGGGCGTGGAAGACGGAACCCGCCAGGCCGTAGCCGACGAGTCCGACGCGCAGGGGGGTGTCGGACGGTCCGGGCGTCTCGTGAGTCGCGTTGCCTGTCATGCCTGCCACTTAAGCAACGCTGTTGCCATAGTGCAAGCGACCGGGACAATGGGGTGGTGAACAGGAGCAATAGCGGCGCGAATCTGCCGACGCTGCGCAGCCACAACGCCGCGCTGGTGCTGGATCTGCTGCGGGTGGCGGGCGCGCGCGGCATCAGCAGGCTCGAACTCGCCGAGCGCACGGGGCTCACGCCCCAGGCCGTCAGCAAGATCACCGCCCGGCTGCGGGCCGAGGGCCTGGCCGCCGAGGCGGGACACCGGGCGTCCACCGGAGGCAAGCCGCGCACCGTGCTGCGGCTGGTGCCGGACGCCGGGTACGCGATCGGCCTGCACCTGGACCGCGACGAACTGACGGCGGTACTCGTCGACCTGTCCGGCACGGTCGCCGCGAGCCGCACCGCCCCGCTGGACCTCGGCGCCCCTGCGGACCAGGTGCTCGCGGCGGCGTCGGGCGCGGTGACGGCGGTACGGGGCGGGGGCGCGGGACCGGGGGACCGGCAGGTGCTCGGGGTCGGCGTCGCGGTGCCGGGCCCGCTCGACCACCGGGGCGGGGTGCTGCACCGCGTCACCGGGTTTCCGCAGTGGGACGGCTATCCGTTGCGGGACGCGCTCGCCGTACGGACCGGGCTGCCGGTCGTGGTCGACAAGGACACCAACGCCGCCGCCCTCGGGCTCGCCCTGCGGGCGGCGGGCGGCGGCGACTTCGCGTATCTGCACCTCGGGACCGGGCTCGGCGCCGGGCTGGTCCTCGGCGGGGCGCTGCATCGCGGGGCCCGTACCGCGGCCGGTGAGTTCGGGCACCAGACCGTCCAGCTGGACGGGCCGGTCTGCGGCTGCGGCGGGCGCGGCTGCGTCGAGGCGCTCTGCCTGGCCGCGGTCGCCCGGGGCGATGTGGCGGAGGCCGCCCGGGTGCTGGGGGCCGGCGCCGCCAACCTCGTGGGGCTGCTCGACATCGACCGGGTGGTGCTCGGCGGCCGTACGGTGGCGGCCGATCCCGACGCCTACGTACGGGGCGTCCGCGCTGTGATCGACGCGCGCGCCGGGCTGGGCGGTATCGACGCGCCGGTGCCGGTCGTCGCCGCCGGGGGAGGGGACCGGCCGGTCGCGGAGGGAGCCGCCCAGCTGATCCTGGCCCCCCTGTTCGGGCGGGCCGGCGGCGCGGACGGGGCGTGAGCGGCGCGCGGGGCCGGCCGGCGGGCCGGGCGGAGGCGCGGGCGCGGGTGGCTGGGCCGATCGGGCGGATTCCGGCGGTCGGCCGGGCGGCCCGTCGGCATGTCGGCGCCGGCCGCCTCGCGCGTGCGTGGCAGCGTCGCGGCCCAGAACCGGTGAACTCCGGCGCTCGGGGTGAGCCGACCGTTTCGCGAGCAGCGAAGGATGATCCCCCCGATGGCCCCCGCCCGCACCCCCGCCCCGACCCCCACCCCGTCCGGCACGCCCTCCGGGCCAGCCGTACCGGCCGACTCCGCGACCGGTTCCGCGGACGGCTCCGCGCCGGGCCGAGTACTCGGTTCGATGTCCGGCCGCGTCGCCGACCCCGGCCCCACCGCATCGCCCGTCCGCGCCGCCGCCCCCGTGCCCACCGCAATGCCCAGGACCGCGTCGGCCCTGGCGTCCTTCCCCACCGCCAGCCCCACGTCCGTCCCCGTGACCACGGCCGCGTCCATCCCCGTGTTCGCCGCCCCGGCGCGTCCGCCCTCGCCCTCGCTCTCTCCTTCTCCCTCGCCCCCGCCGCCCCCCGGGCGGACCCGGCACGGATTCGCGCTCGGGCTGGTCGCGGCGAGCGTCGTCCTCGGCGGCACGGCCGTCGCGCCCGCCTCCGCCGCGTCCTCGGCCACCCCGGTCTCGTCGCCCGACTCCACCACCGCCGATCAGCAGCCCGCCTGCGGTGATCCGGCGGCGAAGGACTTCCCCATCAGCACCCGCATCCACGGCGGCCCGGACACGTACGCGTCCGGCGGCGGCTACGGAACCTGGTTCCTGGACCTGACCAACACCACCACCGAGTCGTGCCGGGCCATCCATCCGGTGCTCGTCCTCACCGACGAGGACCGGAAGCTGACCTCCGACCAGATCCAGCTGAAGTTCTCCGAGCAGGCCCGCCCCGGCACGGAGCACCGTGTCATCTGGGAGACCACCGACCGGGACGAGCACATCGGCGTCTTCGGCGGCGTGGGCGGCGACTCCTTCGACGGTTTCACCGTCCCGGCGGGCCGCACCATCACCATCCAGGTCAGGATGGCGTTCACCTCCGACACCAGTCCGGGCCGGATCACCGCCAACGCCGCCGTCGTCCAGCGGCAGCGCGTGGTGGGCGGCACGGCCGGCAAGGCGGGCAAGGACGACGGGGCCTGGGTCGGCGAGTCCGAGGACTACCCCTTCACCGTCGTCGACGACAGCGACGGAGGCGAGACCGCCGAGACCGGTGAGGCCTCCGAGACCGGCGAGACCACCGAGACCGGTGAGACAGCCGGGGCCGGGGAGGTCGGCGGCACCGGGAACACCCCGCGCGAGGACCTGCCGGACGGAACCCGGCCCAGCACCGACACCACCGACACCACCGACACCACCGGCACCACCGACACCACCGACGGCACCCGGCGGCCGGCCGAGCCCGGCCGGACCCCGGCGGAGAGCGGTCGCCCGGAGCTGGCCGCGACCGGCGCGGGCATCATCGCGGCGCCCGGCCTCACCGTCACCGGGCTCCTGATCGGCGGCGGGGCGATGGTGGTCCGGGCCCGGCGGCTGCGCCGCGCGCACCCCTGAACCGGACCCCGAAGCGCCTGTTCCGCGCCCGGACGTTCACAGATGTTCATGTCCGTCTGCCACCATCGGACCGTGGACTACCCGCACGACCAGGCACCTGGCGCACCCATCCGTTCCGGCATCCCGGAGCACGGCCGTATTCCCAAGTACTACGCCGTCAAGGCTCATGTCTCCGTCCTCATAGAGGAGTTGGGCGAGGGCGGCATGCTGCCCACCGAACGCGATCTCGCCGAACGCTACGAGGTCTCGCGCGAGACGGTGCGCCAGGCGCTGCGTGAACTCCTGCTGGAGGGACGGCTCGCCCGCCAGGGGCGCGGCACCGTCGTGGCGGGCCCCAAGCTGGAACAGCCGCTCTCGCTGGCGAGTTACACGGAAGGCGTACGCCGCCAGGGCCGTACGCCGGGCCGTCACCTCATCGGCCTGGAGCGCTTCCCCTGCCCCGACGCGCTCGCCGCCGACATCGGGGTGGAGCGCGGCGAGCCGGTCTGGCACCTGGAACGGGTGCTGCTCGCCGACGACGACCGGGTCGGCCTGGAGAGCACCTACGTCTCCGTCGCCCGGGTGCCGGATCTGGACACGGAGTTCGACCCCGACTCGTCCTTCTACGCCTACCTCCGCGACCGGCTGGGGATCCCCTTCGGCGATGCCGACGAGCGGATCGAGACGGTGCTCGCGACGCCGCGCGAGGCGCTGCTCATCGGTACGCCGCCCGCGCTGCCCATGCTGCTGATCCACCGCATCTCGCGCGATACGGCCGGGAAGCCGCTGGAGCGCGTACGGACCCTCTACCGCGGCGACCGGTTCTCCTTCACCGCGCACCTGGGCCCGCAGGACGGCCGCTGAACGACCGCCCGGGGCCGCTTGCGGAGACCCGGAGACACTGAACGACCGCCCCGGTGACGCCTCCGGAGATCGACTCACCACGATAACGAGAACGTAACGGGTCTGGGCCAAGCTTGGGGCCCGGTTCACCCTCCCGTTGCCGTACGGATCCGTACGGGCCACCCGCTCCGAGGAGCGTAGCCGTCGTGAGAGTCATCGTCGTAGGAGCCGGCGTGGTGGGAACCATGCACGCCTGGCATGCAGTGAACCGCGGCCACGAGGTCGTACAGATCGAGCGCGAGAGCGAGGCGCGCGGGGCATCGCTCCGCAATTTCGGACAGATATGGGTCAGCGGCCGGGCCGGCGGCGAGGAGCTGGAGACCGCGCTGCGCGCCCGTGAGCTGTGGGAGGGCATCGGGGCGCAGGTCCCCGGCCTCGGCTTCCGGGCCTGCGGCTCGCTCACCCCGCTCCGTACCGGGCGGGAGATCGCCGTCGCCGAAGCGGCCGTCGCCCGGCCCGACGCGGCGGCCCGCGGCTACAAGCTGCTCACGGCCGACGAGGCCCGCGCGGTCAACCCCGCGCTGCGCGGGGACTTCGCCGCCGCCCTGTGGTGCGAGCGGGACGCCGCGGTCGAGCCGCGCACCGCGCAACTTGCCCTGAAGCAGGAGCTGTTGAAGTCCGGCCAGTACGCCTTCCTCGGTGGGCGCGAGGTCCGCGAAGTGGTGGGCACCGCCTCCGTCCGCGACGACCACGGCGACGTGCACACCGGCGACGCCGTGATCCTGGCCACCGGCGCCTGGCTCGGCGGCCTCGTCCGCGAACTGGCCGGCCCCGATCTGCCGGTGCGCCGCGTCCGCCTCCAGATGATGCAGACCGACCCGCTCGGCGAGCCGCTCACCACCTCCGTCGCCGACGCGGACAGCTTCCGCTACTACCCGGCGTACCGGAGCGAGGCGCTGGACACCCTCAACGCCGAGCAGGCCCAGGCGCCCACCGCCGCGGCGCACAGGATGCAGCTGCTGATGGTGCAGCGCCGTGACGGCGGACTGACCATCGGCGACACCCACGAGTACGAGCACCCCTTCTCCTTCGACACCGTCGAGGAGCCGTACGAGCACCTCACCGGGGTCGTCGAGTCCTTCCTCGGCCGCCCGCTGCCGAGGATCCGCCACCGGTGGGCCGGGGTCTACGCCCAGTGCACCGACAGCAGCCGGGTCGTCCACCGCCAGCAGGTACGGGACGGCGTCTGGCTGGTCACCGGACCGGGCGGCCGGGGCATGACCTGCTCGCCCGCCATTGCCGAAACGACCGCCGACGAACTGGGCTGGTGAAGAAGTTGACCACGCAGAACCCCCACAACCTGATCGTCCTCGACATGGCCGGCACCACCGTCGCCGACGGCGGCCTCGTCGAGCAGGCCTTCTCCGCCGCCGCCGAACGCCTCGGCGTCGAGCCCGGCTCCGCCGACCACGCCGAGAAGCTCGACTACGTGCGGGCCACCATGGGCGAGTCCAAGATCTCCGTCTTCCGGCACCTCTTCGGCGACGAGGACCGGGCCCAGCAGGCCAACACCGCCTTCGAGGAGGCGTACGGGGAACTGGTCGACGGCGGCCGCATCGCGCCGGTCCCCGGCGCCCGCGAAGCCATCGAGCGGCTCAAGGGCGAGGGCCGGACCGTGGTCCTGTCCACCGGCTTCGCCCGCACCACCCAGGACGCCATCCTGGCCGCGCTCGGCTGGCAGGACCTGGTCGCCCTGACCCTCTGCCCGGCCGACGCGGGCGGCCGTGGCCGCCCCTGTCCGGACATGGTCCTCGCCGCGTTCCTGCGCACCGGCGCCGTCGACGGCGTCCAGCAGATCGTGGTCGCGGGCGACACCTCGTACGACATGCTCAGCGGCGTGCGCTCCGGGGCCGGGATCGTCGCGGGGGTGCTCACCGGCGCCCACGGCAAGGACCAGCTGGCCCGCAACGGCGCCACGCATGTGCTCGGCTCGGTCGCCGAGCTCCCGGACCTGATCGCGCGGGCCGAGGCATGACGGGCGGAGAGCGGTCCGTCCGCAGCGGAATCAGGTTCGACCAGGTCAGCGTCGAATACGGCGGCAACACCGTCCTCGACCGGTTCGATCTGACCGTCGAACCCGGCGAGGTCATGGCCCTGCTCGGCCCCTCCGGGTCCGGCAAGACCACCGCCCTGCGCGCCGTCGCCGGTTTCGTCCGGCCCGCCTCGGGCCGGGTGTACCTCGGCGACCGCGATGTCACCGGGCTGCCGCCGCACAAGCGCGGCATCGGCATGGTCGTCCAGCAGTACGCCCTCTTCCCGCACATGCGGGTCCAGGACAACGTCGCCTTCGGGCTCAAGGCCCGCAAGGTCGCGAAGGCCGAGATCCCCGAACGGGTCGCCGAGGCCCTCGAACTCGTCGGCATGGCCGCCTACGCCAAGCGCTACCCGCGCGAACTCTCCGGCGGCCAGCAGCAGCGCGTCGCCATCGCCCGCGCGCTCGCCATCCGGCCCGGCGTCCTGCTGCTCGACGAACCGCTCTCCGCCCTCGATGCCCAGCTGCGGTCCGGAATGCTCGCCGAACTGGCGCGGCTGCACCGCGAGTTGCCGGACGTCTCCATCCTGTACGTCACCCATGACCAGGTCGAGGCGCTCACCCTCGCCGACCGGATCGCGGTCATGGACAAGGCGAGGCTCCAGGACTGCGGCACCCCGCAGGACCTGTACCGCCGCCCGCGTACCGAGTTCACCGCCTCGTTCGTCGGCAACGCGAACCTGCTGCCGGTCACCGTCGCCGACGGCGCCGACACCGTCGACTTCGCCGGGCGCGCGCTCGGCGTACCGACCGGCGAGGTGTCCCGAGGGGTCACCGCCACCCTGTGCGTCCGGCCCCACCTGGTCGGGCTCGGCGACGGGCCCAACGCGCTGAGCGGCACCATCGCCGAGGTCCAGTGGCGCGGCTCCACCCACCGGCTGTACGTCGATATCGACGGCCACCGGGTCAAGGCGGACCTGCGGGAGCTGCGCGAGACGCCGGCGCTCGGCGACCGGGTCACGCTGCACTTCGCGGCCGAGGACGCGGTGCTGCTGCCCGCGGGCGCGGCACCGGGAGCCGGGGGAGGGGCCGATGGCTAGCGCCGCGCACCCCGTCACGCCGGGCATCGACACCGTGAAGGCCCCGCGCCAACGCATCGGGGGCCAGGAACCGGACCGGTCCGGGGCGGTGCCTCCGAAGGCCGGTCCGCGGGCCCCGGCCCGCGAAGCGCGCCGCGTCCCCCGCTTCGTCTGGGCGCTGCCGCCCGTCGCCGTCCTCGCGCTCGTCTTTCTCTACCCGCTGGCCCTCGTCGTCCAGCAGTCCTTCAGCCCGGACGAGGGCGGCACCTCGATCGCCCCGTACGACGACGTGTTCGCCTCCGAGTCGTTCCGCTCGGCCCTGACCACCACCATCTGGCTGGCGGTCGGCTCCACGGTCGGATGTCTGGTGCTGGGCTTCGTCCTGGCCGTGATCATCGCGTTTGTGCCGTTCCCGGGCGGCCGGGCGGTCGCCAAGTTCATCGATGTCTTCCTCTCCTTCCCGTCGTTCCTGATCACGCTCGCGCTGCTGTTCATCTACGGCAACGTCGGCATGGCCAACGGCGTCTGGACGGACCTCACCGGGGCGGCCAACGGCCCGTTCGACTTTCTCACCACCCCGTGGGGCGTGCTGCTCGCCGAGATCACCTACTTCACCCCGTTCGTGATGCGCCCGCTGCTCGCCGCGTTCTCGCAGCTCGACAGCGCGCAGCTGGAGGTGGCGTCCTCGCTGGGCGCGAAGCCGGCCCGGATCGTGCGGCAGGTGATCCTCCCCGAGGCGCTTCCCGCGCTCGCCGCGGGCGGCAGCCTCGTCCTGGTGATGTGTCTCAACGAGTTCGGCATCGTGCTCTTCACCGGCGCGAAGGGCGTCACGACCCTGCCGATGCTCGTCTACAGCAAGGCGATCCTGGAGTCCGACTACCCGGCGGCCTGTGTCGTCGCCGTCGTCAACATCGCGATCTCCGTCGGTCTCTACAGCCTGTATCGGATGGTGAGCCGCCGTGTTGGTGCATAGCCGTACGGGGAAATGGGCCACCTGGGCCGTGTTCTTCGTGCTCTTCGTCCCGCTGTTCGCGGTGCCGCTGCTGGTCGTCCTCGCCGCGTCGTTCACCACCAACTGGTCCGGCGCCTTCCCCTCCGGACCGACCACCGAGCACTACGTGGCGGCGACCGGCGGCGACTTTCTCCAGGCGCTGACCACCAGCCTGATCACGGCCGTCAGCGCCAGCCTGCTCGCCCTGACCATCGGCTCCTGGGCCGCGCTCGCCGCCGCCTCGATGCGCAGGCGCGGCAGGAGGTTCCTCGACGCGCTGTTCATGCTGCCGGTCGCCGTGCCGTCCGTGGTCGTCGGCCTCGCCGTGCTCGTCGCGTTCAGCAAACCGCCGATGCTGCTGAACGGGACGCGCTGGATCGTGATCCTGGCGCACACCATTCTTGTCACGGCGTTCGCCTATTCGTCGGTTTCGGCAGCAATAGTGCGTCTCGACCCGATGTACGAGCAGGCGGCGGCCAGTCTGGGCGCCCGCCCCGCTTACGTCCTGTGGCGCATCAAGCTGCCGCTCCTGCTGCCGTCCCTCACGGCGGCCGCAGGGCTCTGTTTCGCGCTGTCCATGGGCGAGTTGAGCGCCACGATGATGCTCTACCCGTCGGACTGGACACCGCTCCCGGTGCAGATCTTCGCGGCCACCGACCGTGGCTCGCTCTTCACCGGAGCGGCCGTCGCCGTGGTCCTGATGGGAACGACGCTGCTCGTACTGCTCGGCGTCTCCCGGATCCGCACCAGGGCCTCGTACCGCTGATCCGCCGACACCCCCGTACTGACTCCGGCCGGCTTCCGGCCGACATCCAGGAGATACGACTGCCATGCGCAAGAACCACCTCAAGCCCATCGCCGCCGTCACCGGCTGCCTCGCCCTCGCCGCCACCCTCTCCGCCTGCGGCGGCTCCTCGGCCGCCTCCGACGAGAAGGTCGTCACCGTCTACAGCGCCGACGGCCTCAAGGGCGAGAACGGCGACGGCTGGTACGACAAGGTGTTCAAGGACTTCGAGAAGAAGACCGGCATCAAGGTCAAGTACGTGGAGGGCGGCTCCGGCGAGATGGTGCAGCGCGCCGTCCGCGAGAAGTCCAACACCCAGGCGGACGTCCTGGTCACCCTGCCGCCGTTCATCCAGCAGGCCGACAGCAAGGGCCTCCTCACCGCGTACGCACCGGCCGGCTCCGACCAGGTCGACGGCGCCGACAAGGCGTCCGACTCCAAGTGGACCTCGGTCGTCAACAACTACTTCGGCTTCATCTACAACAAGAAGGAACTGAAGTCGGCGCCGACCACCTGGGAGGAGCTGCTGGACGGAAAGTTCAAGAACAAGATCCAGTACTCCACCCCCGGAGTCGCCGGTGACGGCACGGCCGTGCTCATCAAGGCCATGCACGACTTCGGCGGCAAGGAGCCGGCGATGGCGTACCTGAAGAAGCTCCAGGCCAACAACGTCGGCCCGTCCGCCTCCACCGGCAAGCTGGCCCCCAAGGTCGACAAGGGCGAGCTGCTCGCCGCCAACGGCGACGTCCAGATGAACTTCGCGCAGTCCAAGGACATGCCGAACCTCGGCATCTGGTTCCCCGCGAAGCAGGGCGGCAAGTCCACCACCTTCGCCCTGCCGTACGCGGCCGGCCTGGTGAACAAGGCCCCGCACAGCGACAACGGCAAGAAGCTGCTCGACTTCATGCTCTCCGAGCAGGCCCAGAAGGACGTCAGCGCGGTCGGCGGCGGCTTCTCCGCCCGCAAGGACGTCAAGGGCACCGACGCCAACGCCATCGAGCTCGCCGAGCTGATGGACGGGGTGGAGGTCTTCGAGCCCGACTGGTCGGACATCGGCACCAGCCTGGACACCTACGTCGAAGCCTGGAAGTCGGCCACCGGCAGCTGACCGTTGCCGGAGGATTCACGGCAGGGGTATGGACCTCCGGCGGATCATCGCGAAATGATAACGGGTCTAGTCCAGCGTTCAACTCCCTGTCGGAATGCGGGGAGTTGAACGCGCGCCCCCCACCGCTTCGACGGAGGACCCCGTGACCACAGGCATGTCCCGCCGCGCTCTCCTCATGAGCGCCGCCGCCCTCGCCGCCGCCGGACCGCTCGCCACCACCACCGCACAGGTCCGCTTCCGGTACACCGACGGCAACAACTGGTTCTGGGCGATCCACGGAGTGACACTCACGCCCGCGTGATCCGGCCGTTCCTGCCCGTCGAACGGACGCTCTAAAATCGGGGGCGTCGGCGCTGCACAACGCGGTGCCGCCGGCGTCCCCGCACACGGCGTACGGCAGGAGTCCCACACATGGCAGAGCGCAAGCCGATCTCATCCTGGCTCACCGACATGGACGGAGTCCTGATCCACGAGGGAACGCCGATCCCCGGGGCGGACGCCTTCATCAAGCGGTTGCGGGAATCGGGGCTGCCCTTCCTGGTCCTCACCAACAACTCCATCTACACCGCCCGCGACCTGCACGCCCGGCTGAACCGCATGGGCCTGGACGTGCCCGTGGAGAACATCTGGACCTCCGCCCTGGCCACCGCCCAGTTCCTGGACGACCAGCGGCCCGGCGGCACGGCGTACGTCATCGGCGAGGCCGGCCTCACCACCGCCCTGCACGACATCGGCTACGTCCTCACCGACCACGAACCCGACTACGTGGTCCTCGGCGAGACCCGCACGTACAGCTTCGAGGCGCTCACCAAGGCGATCCGGCTGATCAACGGCGGCGCCCGCTTCATCTGCACCAACCCCGACGAGACCGGCCCGTCCGCCGAGGGCCCGCTGCCCGCCACCGGGTCCGTCGCCGCCCTCATCACCAAGGCCACCGGCAAGGCCCCGTACTTCGCGGGCAAGCCCAACCCGCTGATGATGCGCACCGGGCTCAACGCGATCGGCGCCCACTCCGAGTCCAGCGCCATGATCGGCGACCGGATGGACACCGATGTGCTGGCCGGACTGGAGGCGGGGATGCAGACCTTCCTGGTCCTCACCGGTCTCACCACGGTGGCCGACATCGACAAGTACCCCTTCCGGCCGTCCACGGTCGTCGACTCGATCGCCGATCTGGTCGATCTCGTCGACGCGGGCTGAGCCCGGCGGAACACGGCCACCGGAGGGCAGGGGAGGGCTCCGGGCGGGTGCCCGCGGGGCCGTCCCCCGCGCTCCTGCGGATGCGAAAACCCTCCGGAGGCGTGAACCTGCACTGAGGAGGTTCACGATGCGTTCCACACACCTCACGTTCTGTGCCGCCGCGGTCGTCGCGGCGACCCTGGTGCCGGCTTCCGCCGCACTGGCCGACTCCGGATCCGGGTCCGCCCAGAAGAAAGACCGCGCCTCACTGACGGCCACCCCGTCCTCCACCGTGCCGGGCGGCGAGGTGGATCTGCGGCTGGAGGGCTGCAAGGGCCGCGAGGCCACGGGCCGATCCGATGTCTTCGTCTCCGAGGCGCGCTTCTCGCCCGCCGCGGACGGGGGCCTCTTCGCCGAGGCCCGGATCAGCTCGGACGCCTCCCCGGGCGACCACGACATCCAGGTCGACTGCAAGGACGACAAGGACGCCGGGGCCACCGGCACGGTCACCGTCGTGGACCGCGGCCGGGCCACCCCGCTCGCCCCGGTCGCCGCGGGCGGCGGCGGCACCGCCCTGTTCGCCGGCCGGGACGCCCGGCAGGAGGGCCCCGGCATCGTGCACGCGGTGATCGGACTGGCCCTGGCAGCCGTCGCGGCCGTCGCCGTCGCGTTCCGCAGCGCGCGCCGCCGCCGTTCGGCCACGGACTGACATGTCCGCCCCGGACCGCCCCGCGGATCACGGCAGACTGCTCGCCGGAGTGGTCTGGGCCGTCCTGCTGCTTGGCCTGTGGCTCTGGGGCCGCGGCATCACCGACGGCTCCGGCGCCAGTTCCGCCCCGACCACCGGCGATGTCGCCGCGGTGGGGCGCCCCCTCGGCGTACCGCTGCCCCCGCCGCACGACCCGATCGCGGGTGCCGTGCCGGAGCGGGTCGAGATCCCGTCGATCGGCGTCGAGGCGCCCGTGATCGTCCGCGGCCTGGACAAGGACGGGGCGATCGAACCGCCCTCGTTCGACACGCCGCAGACCGTCGGCTGGTACGGCGACGGCGCCAAGCCCGGCGCGAAGGGGCCGGCCCTCTTCGTCGGCCATGTCGACACCGAGACCAGACAGGCCGTCTTCTACGGGCTGAGCGCGGCCCGCCCCGGCGCCAAGGTCGAGATCACCCGCGCGGACGGCACCGTCGCCGAATTCACCATCGACGACGTCCAGGTCTTCACCCGGGCGCGCTTCGACGCCGACAAGGCGTACGGCCCGCGCAAGGACGGGCGGGCGGAGCTCCGCCTGATCACCTGCGGCGGCACCTACGACCGAACATCGCGTTCGTACGACGCGAATGTGGTCGTCTCCGCCTACCTGACCGGCGAGAAGCCCGCGGGTGACCACGCCTGAGCTGTCAGGGTGGAACGGATGCGGCAGCGCGCCGACGCCCGCACCGAGGGGAGCGGATGTACGGCACTCACGACGGACCCGGCGCCCGCGTCGACGTGGACGCGGGCAACGCCGGCCGGCGCACCCCCGACGTGCTCTTCCGGCCGCTGCGCCGCGCGGGCATCGGGGCGGCCGACGGATCCGCCGTCAATGTGTCCGACTTCGAGACCGCACGGGCCAGTACGGAGTCCGGCGAGCGGTTCTCCGCGAAGTTCGGCGACAAGCCCTTCGTCGCCGACACCAGCCGCAACGGCAACGGCCCCTGCCGCGGCGGCGCCCCCCGGGGAGAACTGGTGCAACCCGCCCGGCCGCGCGCTCGGCGAGCCGCCGACGACCGACACCGGTGACCGACCGGTCGACGCCTGCCTCTGGGTGAAGCGGCCCGGCGAGTCCGACGGCGAGTGCCGGGGCGGCCCGAAGGCGGGCGCCTGGCGGCCCGAGTACGCGCTGGGGCCGGCACGGGCGACGAAGTAGCCGGAGCGGATGCGGGGCACTCCGGTCATCGGGCGCCCCGCACCGTCCGTCGCTACGGAACCTTCACCCACATCCCCTCGGACGGCGTCCCCCTGTCGTCCGTCACGAACAGCATGTACCAACCCGAGGGCACCAGCGCCCGGTTGCCCGGCACCGTGACCGTGATCCCGCCCGCCCGCCCGCCCGCCCGCCTGCCCGCCTGCCCGCCTGCCCGCCTGCCCGCCCGCCCGCCGTCCGCTCCAGCCCCAGTGCCACCGACCGCTGGTCGGTGTCCGTGACATGGGTGACCGCACTGGGCCGGATCGGCTTCGCCGAGGTGATCGCCGTCCCCCGCGCCGTCCTGAAACTGCCCGTCCCGCCGCGCCGGATGCTCTTCGGCCCCGCCGCCGGTACCGGCCGTGAACTCCGGTACGGATAGGGCGGGGTGCAGATCTTGATGCGACCCGCTGGTACGTGTCCGCGCGTTGCGGACAACCGGCACTTCCCCCTCTGTAGACCCCAACTGCACGGTCCATCACGCCGGTTGGAGCCGATGACCACGGGACAGGTTGTCCGACCCCGGTCCCGACCGCAAGGGTGAAAAGAGTGGGTTACCAGTCGTACGTGCGATGTGTGGCGCCCTTACGAAGGGGGCGTATCGGGGCGTATTGGGGACCCCCTTCGCGCCGCTGAGTGACCGCATGGTGACTGTGTGACAGTTGTGCGATGACTGTGCGCCGCCTGCGTGGGTGGTGGTTCAAGGTGGCGCCGTGGGGGGCGTCGTGGGGTGGAGGCCCGGCGCGAGGCTTCGGCGCGGGAAGTTCGTGAACGAGCAAAGCCCCCTCACGCGTAGTGAGGGGGCTTTGGCTCTGCGTGCGCCGCCAGGGACTCGAACCCCGGACCCGCTGATTAAGAGTCAGCTGCTCTAACCAACTGAGCTAGCGGCGCCTGCTGACCTGAAGAACTCTACCCGAAGGTGGGGGGTGCTCCTGACCATTTACCGTCCATCGCGGCCTGTCGGATGGTCGTTTTTTCACTTCTGTCCGTCAAAATGCGATATGTCGGGAGAGTTGAGACACTGGCGCCCGTGCAGATGCGCCCAAAGATCTTGACGAGTGCGGAGGGGAATCGCATGACTGTGCCGGCTTTCGAGGAGTACGTGCCCGCCATCGACTGCACCTGTGCGGGGTGCGCCGCGCAGCGGCGGACCGCCGCCAGTGCACTGCCCATGCGGTACGGAGGCCATCCGGCCGCGCACGGCGCACGCCGCGCCCTGGTGCTGGCCACCGCGGCCGGGGTGGTGCTGAGCTCCGGCGTCGCCGAGGCGGCGAGCGCGAGGGGCACGACGGGCGACCGGGCGGCGGAGGCGGCCGGAGCAGTCCGGACGGACCCCGACGGGGACAGCCCGCAGGGCGGTCCCGGACCGCTGCGCGGCGGCGGCGCCGCGGGACCGCCCTCGTCCACGACGACCACGCCCAAGCTGCGCAAGACCAGCCGGGCCGACATCATCAACCGCGCGAAGAAGTGGGTGTCCGCGGAAGTTCCGTACAGCATGCTCAAGTACTGGAACGACGGCTACCGGCAGGACTGCTCCGGCTTCGTGTCGATGGCCTGGGACCTGCCCGGCAACGAGTGGACCGGCAGCCTCGCCGCGTTCGGGACGCGGATCGCGCGGGAGGAACTGCAGCCCGGCGACATCCTGCTCTTCCACAACCCGGCCGCCCCCTCGAAGGGCTCGCACGTCACGATCTTCGGCGGCTGGACCGACTACACGCACACCCACTACACGGCGTACGAGCAGACGAAGCCGCACACCCGCAAGAAGAAGACGCCCATGGCGTACTGGACCAACTCCGGCAACTACGTCGCGTACCGCTACAAGGGCCTCAGCGGCGGAAGCGCCGGCAGCGGTTCGTCGGTGACGGGGTTCCCGGGTGCCGGGAAGTTCGGTTCCGGTGCCAGCAACAAGTACGTCACCCAGCTCGGCCGGATGCTCGTGGAACGGGGCGGCAAGCGCTTCTACACGGTCGGCCCCGGGCCGGGCTGGGGCGACGCCGACCGGCGCGCGACCCGGGCGTTCCAGCAGGCCCAGGGCTGGCGGGGCAAGGAGGCGGACGGCATCCCCGGCCCCGACACCTGGCGGCTCCTGGCCAACGGAACCGGCCGGGACATCCCCGCCGCCGGAAGCGGCAGCGGAACGGGAGCCGGTCACGGCGACTCGAACCCGGATTCGAAGTTCCCCGGGCGGGGCTATTTCCGGCCCGGACAGTCCAACAGCCATGTCGACAGGCTCGGCAAGCAGTTGGTGAAGAAGGGATTCGGCAAGTACTACACGTCGGGCCCCGGACCCCGGTGGACCGAGGCGGACCGGCGCAATGTCGAGGCCTTCCAACGGGCGCAGGGCTGGCGGGGCGGAGCGGCCGACGGCTACCCCGGTCCGGAGACCTGGCGGCGACTCTTCGGGTGACGACGGACATGACGGAGGCGGGTATGCGATCCACGGTGTCGGACAGCTCCGGAACCCCGGAGGACGGAAGGCCAGGGAGGGTGGCGCGGGAGCCGGAGCCGGTCCGGGTGTGCGGCCCGGACCTGGTGGCGCCGCCCGAGCGGGCGGACGGCGGCCCGGACGGGCCCGCCGGAGCGACGGATTCGGCGAGGGCCGCGGGTGCCGGCGGGGGACCGGGTCCCGTTCCGGGACCGGGGTCCGAGCCGGCCGCCGGTCCGGACTCCGTGGTCGACCTCGTGCTGGATCTGGTCCCGGGCGAGGACATGGATGCCGCGCTCGGCGCGACCTCCGCCTCGGTGTCGGTCCCGGCCGCGGTGCCGGGCATCGCACCCGTCCCGTCCTCGACCCGGATCCGCACGGCCCCCGACACCGTCCCCGACACGGCCTTCGACTCCCTCCCCGTCTCCGGCGGCGACGGGGCCGAGCAGTCCGGCGAATCGCTGTGGGGGACCGGGCGGCACCACGCGGTCATCGCCAATGAGCGGACCGCGACCATCCCCGTGCACCTGCTCTTCCGCGAGGACGCCACCCGTGTCGACGCGGCCGCGCTCCCCGCCGGTGTGATGCGGCGGGGAGCCGATGGCGAGCAGCCGCAGGCGGGGGTGCGACGGCCGCCTGTGCCGAGGGGGCCGCAGGTGCGGCTCTCGACGCGCCCGGCGCCGGTCGGTGATCCACGGCTCGCCGAGCGGCCGGGGCCCGTGCTTCCCGGCTGGCTCGCGCTGCTCACCGGGCTGGCCGGGATCGCCGCCGGTGGCGCCGTGCTCTGGTGGGTCGGCGCACTGCCCGCCGCCGCGCTCGCCCGGTTCGGGATCGGCTCGCGCCCGTACGACGGCATCGGAATCGGTGCCTGGGCGGCGCTCGCCGCGCTGGTGTCGGTGGTGCTCTTCGCGCTCGGCGGCCTGAGCCGCGGACGGGTGGGGTACGCCTGGGTGCTGACGCTGTTCGGCGAGTACCGGGGGAGCGTGCGGCGGACCGGGCTGATGTGGATCAGCCCCCTGCTGCTGCGCCGCCGGGTCGACGTACGCCTGCGGCACTGGCGCAGCGAACCGCTCCCCGCCGTGGACGCCAACGGTACGGCGCTGCGTGTCGTCGTCCTCGTGGTGTGGCGGATCAAGGACACGGTGCGCGCGGCGCTCGGGGTCGCCGACCACGAGGCGTATCTGCGCGAGCAGGTCGAGGCGGCGATGGCCCGGGTCCTCTCGCAGCTGCCCGCCGACGCCTTCCACGAGGACGCGCACACCCTGCGCAACGCCGAGGCGGTCGGCGACGCCCTGACCCGGATGCTGAAGGCGGACTGCGAGCCCGTCGGCGTCGAGGTGTACTCGGCGCAGCCGACCGGAATCGAGTACGCGCCGGAGGTCGCCGCGGCGATGCAGCGCCGCCGGATCGCGGCCATCGACGCCAAGCACCGCGACAGCGTCTTGACTTCGGTGGTCGACGCGGTCGACGACACGGTCAACCGGCTGACCGCGCGGGGCCTCGTGGAGCTGGACGACTACGAACGCAAGGCCCTGGTCAAGGACTTGACGGTGGCCTTCTACACCGGACGCAGCGGCGGGGAGGGTGCCTGAGGGCCCCGCGGGGCCGCCGAGCCGGCCAAGCGGAATCGGACCCCCATTGGTCTGGACATGTTCATATCCCGTCAATAATCTAAGTCTTGGTCTAGACCGCAGGGCACGCGCGCAGCACAACTCATGGAACCTCCCCCACGTTCTTGAGGAGCGACAGCAATGCGTAAAAGGGCAAGCGCGGCCGTGGTCGGCCTGGCAATCGCGGGCGTCTCGATGTTCGCGACGAGCAGTGCCGGCAGCCACGGCTACACCGACAACCCCATCAGCCGTCAGAAGCTCTGTGCCAACGGCACGGTGACGGGCTGCGGCAACATCCAGTGGGAGCCGCAGAGCGTCGAGGGCCCGAAGGGCTTCCCGGCGGCAGGTCCGGCCGACGGCAAGATCTGCTCCGGCGGCCACGGGGAGTTCGCCCAGCTCGACGACCCGCGCGGCGGCAACTGGCCCGCCACCCAGGTCGCCGGGGGCCAGGGCTTCAACTTCCGCTGGCAGTTCACCGCGCGCCACGCCACGACGGACTTCCGCTACTACATCACCAAGAACGGCTGGGACCCCACCAAGCCGCTCACCAGGGCGGACCTGGAGCCGCAGCCCTTCATGACGGTGCCGTACGGCGGCAAGCAGCCCCCGGCGACCCTGACCCAGCAGGGCACCATCCCCACCCAGAAGAGCGGGAAGCACATCATCCTGAGCGTCTGGAACATCGCTGACACGGCGAACGCGTTCTACGCCTGCTCCGATGTTCAGTTCTGACGCATAGTCAGTTACCGTGCGGCGCCATGAGGAGCGCAGGCACCGTAGCGGAGCTCGTACAGCGCCAATGGGGCGACCACCGGCCCGGACTGAGACATCGGGACACCGTCCTCACTCATCACCAGGTCGCCTCGGGCGCTGCCGCACGGGCCGCGCTCCTGGCGGATCTGCTGTCGGCGGACGGCGAACCGCACCTCGGGGTGCTGCTGGACAACACCCCCGAATTCCCACTCTGGTTGAGCGCGGCGGCCCTGGCCGGGGCCGCCGTGGCCGGTATCAACCCCACCCGGCGCGGCGCCGAACTGGCCCGGGACATCCTGCACACCGACTGCCGGGTCCTGGTCACCGAACGCGCCCACCTGCCGCTGCTCGACGGCCTGGACCTCCCGGGTGTCCGGATGCTGGTCACCGACACCGACGCGTACGCCGAACTCCTCGCCCCGTACGCCGGAGCCGGGCCGGGCGACACGGTCCGGCCGGACATCGGCCCCGGCACCCGGATGCTGCTCTACTTCACCTCCGGATCGACGGGCGCGCCCAAGGCCGCGATCTGCACCCAGGGACGGCTGGCGGCGGCCGGACAGTCGCTCGTCGACCACTTCGGCGTCCGGCGCGAGGACGTCCACTACATCTGCATGCCGATGTTCCACGGCAACGCGGTGATCGCCGACTGGGCGCCGGCACTGGCCGGCGGGGCCGCCGTCGCACTGCGCCGCCGCTTTTCGGCCTCCGGATTCCTCGACGACGTGCGGGCGCACGGGGCGACGTACTTCACCTATGTCGGCCGTGCCGTGCAGTACCTGCTGGCCACCCCCGAGCGCCCGGACGACCGCGAGCACCCGCTCCGGCTGGGCTTCGGCACCGAGGCCGGTGCGGTGGACGCGGCCCGGTTCCGGGAGCGGTTCGGGGTGCGGCTGGTGGAGGGCTACGGCTCCTCCGAGGGCGGTGCGGCGATCCAGCGGACCCGGGACACCCCGGAGCGGGCGATCGGCAAGGCGTCGGCCCGCGACGATCTCGCGGTCGTGGACCCGGAGACCGGCGAGGAGCGGGCCACCGCCGTCTTCGACGGGGCGGGCCGGCTGACCAACGGGGCCGAATCGATCGGGGAGCTGGTCAACCGGGGGCGTACGCCCTTCGAGGGCTACTGGCGCAACGCGACGGCGGACGCCGAGCGGGTGCGCGGCGGCTGGTACTGGACCGGGGACCTCTTCTTCCGCGACGTCGACGGCTTCCTCTACTTCGCGGGCCGCACCGACGACCGGCTGCGGGTGGACAGCGAGAACCTGGCCGCCGCGATGATCGAGAACATCCTGGCCCGCTGGGAGGAGGCGGCGGCCGTGGCGGTGTACGCGGTGCCGGACCCGGTCGCCGGGGACCAGGTGATGGCGGCGCTCGCCATGCGGGCGGGGGCCGCCTTCGACCCGACCGCCTTCGCCGCGTTCCTCGCGGCGCAGACGGACCTGGGCACGAAGATGGCCCCCGCCTTCGTACGGATCGTCCCGTCGATGCCGGTGACGGCGACGAACAAGGTGCACCGCGTGGAGCTGCGCCGGGAGGGGTTCCGGTGCGGTGATCCCGTGTGGTGGAACGGGACCGGCGCCGGGTACGAGCCGTTCGGCGAGGAGCGACTGAGCGCCCTGCTGCGCGAGTACGAGGCACACGGGCGTGCCGCGTTCCGTCCTCGACCGCCGGACGGGCCGAATGTGCCGCACGGGCGTGGAATTCGAGCCCGTCCGGCGATCGGGGACACGGCGGCACCGCGGGACGCCCCTTAGTTCGTCAAGGCCGGCTCCCCCTGCGCGTCCTCCTCCGCGGCCCCCGTCCTCCGCAGCAGCGTCGCGGCCAGCACCGCGCCCGCCAGCAGCAGCGCGGCCCCGGCCACCGAGGCGTACTGCATGCTGTGCACGAAGGCCTCCCGCCCGACCGAGATCAGCGAACCGTCACCCGTGGACACCGCACCGGCGAGGGTCTTGCGGGCGACCTCCGGAGCCGAGCCCGGCATGTCCGCGGTGTAGATCGCGGTGGCCACCGCGCCCAGCAGGGCCATCCCCGTCGCACCGCCGAACTCCTGGCCGGTCTCCAGCAGCGAGGCCGCCGAACTCGCCTTCTCCGGCGGGGCCGTGGACAGCGCCAGGTCCGACACGAGCGCCATCACGGTGACGATGCCGCAGCTCATCACGGCACAGCCGCCGAGCAGCAGCCACAGCGAATCCGTACCGGTCAGGGCGAGGACGGCGAAGCCGGCGGCGGCGATGACGAAACCGGCGCAGATGACCCGCGCGCGGTCGGTCCGCTGGGCGACGGCCGTGGCCGTCGGGGCCGCGGCGCCCACCGCGAGCGACGGCGCCAGGCTCCACAGCGCGGCCTCCATCGTGCCCATGCCGAGCACCGACTGCAGATACTGCGTGGTGAAGAACGAGGAACCCATCATCGCGAACGCGGCCAGCGCGTTCAGCCCGATGCCCGCCGAGAAGCCGCGGTCGCGGAACAGTTCCCGGCTGATCATCGCGTCACCGCGGACGCGCTGGCGGCGGACGAAGAACCAGCCGACGAGCAGCCCGGCAGCGATGATCAGCCCGTTCCGCACATCGAGCCCATGGGCGGCGCTCTCCTTGATGCCGTAGATGACCGGCAGCACGGACCCCATCGACAGCGGCACGCTCAGGAAGTCGAACCGTCCGGGGTTCGGGTCCTTGAACTCCGGGACCAGCACCGGGACCAGGACCAGCAGCAGCACCATCGCCGGCACATTGATCAGAAAGACCGAGCCCCACCAGAAGTGCTCCAGCATGACCCCGCTGAGCACCGAGCCGAGCGCGATTCCGCCCGCCATGGCCCCCGACCAGATCCCCACGGCCCGGCCGCGCTGGCGCTCGTCGCGGAACATGTTCCGTACCAGCCCCATGGTCGACGGCATCAGCGTCGCCCCGCCGACCCCGAGCAGGGCGCGGGCCGCGATCAGCATCTCGGCGCTGTTGGCGTACGCGGCGGCGACGGACGCGGCACTGAACGCGAACGCGCCCAGGAGCAGCAGCTTGCGACGGCCGATCCGGTCGCCGAGCGAGCCCATCGTGATGAGCAGGCCGGCCAGGACGAAGGCGTACACATCGAAGATCCAGAGCTGCTGGGTGGCGCTGGGGGCGAGGTCCCGGTCGATGGACGGGATCGCGAAGAAGAGGACGGAGATGTCCATCGAGACGAGAAGGAGGGGAAGCAGGAGGACCACGAAGGCGGTCCATTCCCGGCGACCGGCGAGGTGGCCGCGCTCGGCGGTGGTGCTCGTAGCGTTCGTCATGCCAGGAAATGTACGAGCGTTTAAAACGCTTGTCTAGTACGAGTGTGTAAAACGCTTGTACATCTCGACGGGCAGCAAAAAACGCACTGAGCGGTTCACGTGTGTACGTGAACCGCCCAGTGCGTTGTCTGTGCGCCGCCAGGGACTCGAACCCCGGACCCGCTGATTAAGAGTCAGCTGCTCTAACCAACTGAGCTAGCGGCGCCTGCTGACTCGAAAATAATACCTGCTCCCGAGGGGTGCTGGTGACACCCCCGCCGGGGACCCTAGAGCGCCAGCGAGAGGAGGACCGGCGCCGCCCGCCGGTTCAGCGTGTCCGCCGCCGAGCGCAGCCGGTGCGCGTCCTCGATCGGCAGCGACAGTGCCAGGCAGCCCGCCGAGGACCCGGCCGTCAGCGGTACCGCCGCGCACACCGTGCCGACCGCGTACTCCTGGATGTCGAGCACCGGGACCGTCGCCGGCTGGCTGTCCAGCTTGGAGAAGAGCACCTTCTCGTTGGTGATCGTCCGCGAGGTGAGCCGGGGCGTCTTGTGGCGGGAGATGTGGTCGCGGCGGCCGTTCTGGTCGAGCTGGGACAGCAGGCACTTGCCGACCGCCGAGGCGTGCGCGGCCGACCGGAAGTCCACCCACTCGTTGACCGCGGGGGTGAGCGGGCCGTCGGCGTACTGCGTGACGCGGATCTCGCCGTCGACGTACCGGCTGATGTAGACAGCCGCGCCGACCGAATCGCGCAGCTGCGCCAGTGTCTGCTGGAGCTTGGTCTCCAGCGCCTGTCTGCGGGCGGGACCGGAACCGAGGAGCAGGAGCGAGGAGCCGATGACGTACGCGCCGTCGGTGACCTGCTCCACGTAGCCCTCGCGGCGCAGTGTCAGCAGCAGGGGGCCGAGATGCCCGATGGGCAGTCCCGTCTCCCGGGAGATCTGGGTGTCCGTCACGCCGTTGCCGTGCTTGGAGACCGTTTCGAGAACACGAAGGGCGTACTGCACCGAATGGAACGGTGCGGTCGGTTCGGGCTTCAACGTCACGGTTTCCCCCTACCAGGTTGTGACCGCAAGCTCTGCCCTCACGATAGCCGCCAAGGCCCCTTGCCGGGGCGGCTGTTGACGACTCGTCGGCGCGCCCCGGCTCCGTGAGCTGGGGCGCATCCGTCCGGCATATGCCAACGTCATTGTCGGGAGAAGGGTGGCGAGGTCACAGCACTGCGTCGAGGAACTCGCGGGTGCGTTCGTGCTCCGGATCGGTGAAGATTTTTTCCGGTGATCCGGATTCGATCACCCGTCCCGCATCGAACATCAGTACCGTCTCCGAGACGTCCCGGGCGAAGTTCATCTCGTGGGTCACACAGAGCATGGTGATGTCGGTGTTCCTGGCGATGTCGCCCAGCAGGTCCAGCACGCCCGCCACCAGCTCCGGGTCGAGCGCCGACGTCACCTCGTCCAGCAGCAGGATCTCCGGCCGCATCGCCAGCGCGCGGGCGATGGCCACCCGCTGCTGCTGACCGCCGGACAGCTGGGACGGGTGCGCGTCGATCTTCCCCGAGAGCCCCACCAGGTCGAGCAGCTCCAGGGCCCGGCTCTCCGCCTCGTCGCGGTCCATGCCCAGCACGTTGACCGGGGCCTCGGTGATGTTCTGCAGCACCTTCATGTTCGGGAAGAGGTTGAACTGCTGGAAGACCATGCCGATCTTCTTCCGGGCCTCGCGCAGATGCTTCTCGCTCGCGGGCTTCAGCGATCCGTCGGGCGACGCGATGTGGGACAGCGGGTTGCCGTCCACCCAGATCACCCCGTCGCTCACCTTCTCCAGCGTCATCAGCAGCCGCAGGATCGTGGTCTTGCCCGAACCGCTGGGGCCGATCAGGGTGATGTGCTCGCCGCGCCGCACCGAGAAGTTCAGCCGGTCGAGGACGACATGGTCGCCGTACCGCTTCACGACGTCGTCGAAACGGACCAGCGGCCGGCCCGTCTCCGGCGCGGCTTCGGGCACGGCGGCCGGCACGGCGTCCCGGGGGGCCGCGGACGCCGGCTTGTACAGGGGGAGGGGCTCAGTGGCCAAGACGCTTCTCCAGCTTTCTCATCAGGAGCGAGGTGGGGTAGCTCGCGACCAGGAAGATCAGGCCGGCGAGCGTGAAGACCTCGGTGTACGCGAAGTGGTCGGCGCCGTACTTGCGGGCCTCGAAGACCATTTCCTGCACCGTGATCACGGCGAGGAACGGGGTCTCCTTGAACATCGAGATCGCGTAGTTGCCGAGCGCGGGCAGCACGCTGCGCACCGCCTGCGGCAGGATCACGGCCTGCCAGGTCCGCCGCGGGGTGAGCGAGAGCGCCCGGCAGGCCTCCCACTGGCCCTTCGGCACACCGTCGATCCCGGCGCGGTACACCTCGGAGGTGTACGTGGCGTAGTGGACGCCGAGCACCACGATGCCGATCGTCAGCGGCTCCACCGAGGTGAACAGGGCAGCGGCGCCGACCAGTTGGACGAGCAGCGGGGTGGACCGGATGAACTCCATCACGACCCGCACCGGCACCGTCACGAACCTGCTCGGGGCCCGTCCGGCGACCGCGATGGCCAGCCCCAGGACGGCGGCGACGAGCGTGCCGAGGACGGTCGCCAGCAGCGTGACCTCGAAACCCTGGAGCAGCAGGGGCAGGGCGTCCCGGACGGCGTCCCAGTCGAAACCGTTCACCGGGCACCTCCCGTCGTCGTGGCGACGGCTTCGGTGGCGCTGCGGCTGCGCAGCAGCGCACCCGCGCCGGTGTGCAGCCCGAGCCGCCGCTTGGCGCTCCGCTCCAGCAGATTCATCAGCAGGGTCAGCGCGTAGGCCAGCACGAAGTAGAGGGCCAGCAGGGTCAGATACGCGGTGAGCGTCTCGCCGGTGCGGTCGCGCAGCTGCTGGACCACGGTCATCAGGTCGGCCGCGGAGATCAGCCACAGCAGCGGGGTGCACTTCAGCAGCTGGATCAGTAGATTGGTGAAGGACGGGATCATCTGCACCCAGGCCTGCGGGAGGATCACCTTCCGCATCCGGTGCAGCGGCGACATGTTCAGCGCGACGGCCGCCTCGTACTGGCCGCGCGGCACGGAGCCGATCGCCCCGCGCACCACCTCGGCGCCGTACGCGCCGTAGTTGAGACCGAAGGCGACGACACCGCAGAGCAGCGGGTCCAGCTGGTACCCCGTCAGCGTCGGCATCGCGTAGTAGAGCCAGAACAGCTGGATGTAGAGCGAGGTGCCGCGGAAGAACTCCACGACCACGCGCGACACACCGCGCAGCACCAGCAGCCGGCTGATCGACATCAGGCCGAGGACGAACGACAGGAGGAGGGCGGCCAGCGCGCCCAGGACGGTGGCCTCCAGGGTCACCCACAACCCGGAACGCAACTGCGGCAGATCGTCGAGGAAGGCGGAGAAGAAATCACTCATGCGGCGCGGTCCGTCCCCGTCAGCCCTTGCACAGATCGGCCGTCTTCAAGGTGGCCGGCGGAAGCTCGGTGGCCCCGAAGCCGTACTCCTGGAGCAGGCCCACGTAGCGCGACTTGTCCGCGACGATCTTCTTCAGCTCGCGGTTGAAGGAGTCCCGCAGGTCCTCGTTGCCCTTGCGGAAGACGGCGCCGCCGGGGCTGTACTGCTTCTTGCCGTCGAGCTCCGGCAGGAAGGCGTCGGTGACCTCGGTGTCCGGGTTCGTCTTCGCCAGCCAGCGCAGCGAGATCCCGGTGAGCAGGAACGCGTCGATCCGGCCGCCCTTGAGCGCGTCGGCGCCGTCCTGCGGCTTCTGCAGCGTCTTGATCCGGTCCGCGGAGATGCCGGCCCCCTCGGCGTACTTGGCCTCGACGGCGCCCGACATCACCCCGACGGTGATCCCGGCGGCCTTCGCGGAGGCCAGGTCGGTGACCTTCTTCGGGTTGCCCTTCTTCACCATCAGGGCGGTGGGGGAGATGAACTCGGGCTCGGAGAAGAGGGCGTTGGAGCAGCGCTCGGGCGTGATCGCCATCCCGGCGCTGACCACGTCGTACTTGCCCGCCTGGAGTCCGGGGATCAGACCGTCCCACTCGGAGAGCGTCGGCTTCAGCTCGTCGACGCCGAGCGCCTTGAAGATCTCCCGGTGCAGGGTGGGCGCCTCGCCCTTGAGCTCCTTGCCCTCCAGATAGCCGTACGGGGCCTCATTGGCGTACGCGACCCGGACGAAGCCCTGCTTGCGGAGCTTGTCGAGCGCCCCCGCGCCGTCCGCGGAACCGGCGTCGGTCTTGCTGCACGCGGAGAGCAGACCGGGAACGACGAGCAGGCCCCCCACGGCTGCCGATCGGTTCAAAAAGCCCCGGCGGGACAGGTTCGGGAAGTCAGCCATGGTTCGCAATCTCCTGGAGCGGTCGAACAGTCCGGACAGGGTGAGCGCCTGCCCGATCCCGTACGTCTATGCAGGAAGGGGCCGCATGTAATCGAACGGTGTCCGGACGGTGACCTTCCCGTGTCCCGTGCGGGGGCCGGGGCGACGTCCGGTGCGCGGCGTGTACACCCGTATGCGGAACGGCCCATGACGGTCGGTCATGGGCAAGGGCCGGTGGCGGGAGGGCCGGGTCGGCCGGCGGTCCCGACCGGCCCCGGTCACTCGCCCGGCTCCCTGACGGGGACGTAACCGCGCCGCTTGTCCACCACGTTCGGCAGGGGCTCCCCGGCCGCCCAGAGTTCGTACATCGCCACGAACTGCTCGCTCAGCCGGTCCCGCCAGCCCGCGGTGTCGCCGCTCATGTGCGGTGACACGATCAGATCCGGTACGTCCCAGAGCGGGCTCTGCGGCCCCAGTGGCTCCTGCTCGAACACGTCGAGCGCCGCGCCCGCGATCCAGCGCCTGCGCAGTGCCTCGGCCAGATCCTCCTCGACGACCATCGGTCCGCGCCCCACGTTGATGAAGCGGGCCGACGGCTGCATCAGCCCGAAGAACCGGGCGTCGAACATGGCGCGGGTCGACTCGGTCAGCGGGGCCGCGCAGATCACCCAGTCGGCCAGGGCGGTCAGCCGGTCCAGATCCTCGGCGCCGTGGATGGTGCGCCGCGCCCTGCGCCCCACGAGGGCCACCTGGACCCCCAGCGCGATCAGCAGCCTGGTGATCTCCCGCCCGATCGGGCCCGCGCCGACGACCACCGCGCGGCTGCCCGCGAGCCGGGTGCTCTCGCGGTGGCGCCACTGCCGCCGCCGCTGGAGCTCCAGCGTGCCGGGGAGGTCCTTGGCGAACGCCAGCACCAGGCCGGTCACGTACTCGGCGATCGGCCGCTCGAAGATGCCCCGGGCGTTGGTCAGCACCGTGTCGGAGGCCGTCAGTTCCGGGCAGAGCAGCCGGTCCACGCCCGCGCTCGCCGTGTGCACCCAGGCCGGGCGCGGGCCGTCGCCGGGCCAGGCGGCCCGTACCGCGTCGGAGGCGAAGTCCCACACCAGCAGCACATCGGCCGACGGGAGCCGGGCGGCGAGACCGGCCTCGTCCGTGTACCGGATCCGGGCCCGGCCGGTCAGCCGGCCGAGACGCGGCGACGGATCGGTGTCCAGGACGAGCAGGGTGGGCTCTGACATGAGAGGCGGTCGCTCCGCTGCGTCTGGGAGGTGCGGATTGACCACGCTCGCACCCGGGCCCGTACCCGTCAACAAGGCGCCGTGGGAGTCACGACATATGGGGGAATACTTGGAGGGAACGGGGCATGCGGGCGTGGGTGATGCCTCCCCGCCCCGGACCGGAACAGAAAGGGCGGACCTGTGGACATGACGACCGTCGGATTTCTCTACCCGGGCCACTTCGCGGAGGACGACTTCCCGAGGATGGAGGTCCTGCTCGACGCCGTCAGGCTGGTGGTGAGCCGCACCGACGTCGAGGAGGACGCCTACGGGATCGACGCCCTGATGCGGACCGGCGCGCCCGAGCGCCTGGCCGCCGGGGTGGAGGAGCTCCAGCGCGCCGGTGCCGAGTCCGTCGTGTGGGCGAGCTGCGGCGGCAGCTTCCTGTACGGGTGGGAGGGCGCCCATGAACAGACCGCAGCCCTGGCCCGAGCGGCCGGCGTGCCCGCCTCCAGCACCTCCTTCGGCTTCGCCCACGCGGTACGGGAGCTGGACGCCGAACGGGTCGCCGTCGCCTCCACCTACTCCGAACGCGTCACCGGCCTGTTCGCCGGCTTCCTGCACGCCGCGGGCATCGATGTCGCCGTCACCCGTGCCGCCTCGCTCGGGTCGGCCACCGAGGCCGCCGCCTGGGACCTGGACCGGGTGAAGGAACTCGCCGCGGCCGCCGACCGTCCGGAGGCGGACGTGGTGCTGCTGCCCGACACGGCGCTGCACACCGCCGGACACGAGGCGGAACTGGAGGAACTCCTCGGCAAACCGGTCCTCACCGGCAACCAGGTCACCGTCCGGGAGGGGCTGCGACTGGCCGGCCGCCGCGCGTGGTCCCCGAGGCTGGGCAGGCTCTTCGCCGCCCGGGAGGCACCGCCGGCCCCGGTGGCCGCCTGGGGCGAGGGCCGGGAACGCGCGCACAGCGGCAGGCGCGGGTGGCCCGGAAAGTAGCCCGGCCTGCCGAGGTACCGGGAATAACCGGAGACAACCTCCTGTTATGCCCTTCCGGACATACGAGCCGGACGCAGGCGTATCACCGGAGAGGCCAGGACGTGGACGAGATTCGAGGCGACGAGATCCGTGGCAGGGCGGAGGGAACGGCCGCCGTTCCGCTCTCCGTGCTGGACCTGGTGACCGTGGGGCAGGGCCGCACCGCCACCCAGGCGCTGCGCACGAGCGTGGACATCGCACAGCTCGCCGAGCGCCGCGGATTCCACCGCTACTGGGTCGCCGAGCACCACTCCATGCCGGGCGTCGCGTCCTCCTCCCCGGCCGTGATCCTGGCCCACCTCGCCGCACACACCGAGCGCATCAGGCTCGGCTCCGGCGGCGTGATGCTGCCCAACCACGCACCGCTCGTCATCGCGGAACAGTTCGGCACCCTGGAGGCCATGGCCCCCGGCCGCATCGACCTCGGCCTCGGCCGTGCCCCCGGCACCGACGGCGCGACGGCGGCCGCCCTGCGCCGCACCGACCGGCTGAACGAAGGGGCCGACGACTTTCCGCAGCAGCTCGCCGAGCTGACCCGGTTCCTGGACGACGACTTCCCCGACGGCCACCCCTACGCCCGTATCCACGCGGTCCCCGGCCCGGTCCAGGCCACGGCCGACGGCGGCGTCCAGTCGCCGGCCCGCCCGCCGCTCTGGCTGCTCGGCTCCTCCGGTTTCAGCGCCCGGCTGGCCGGTGTGCTCGGCCTGCCCTTCGCCTTCGCCCACCACTTCTCGGCCCAGAACACGATTCCGGCGCTCGACCTGTACCGGGAGTCGTTCCGGCCGTCCGCGGTGCTCGACGCCCCGTACGCCCTGATCGGCGTCTCCGCCCTGGCCGCCGACGACGAACGCGAGGCCCGCCGCCAGGTGCTCTCCGGCGCCCTGTCCATGGTCCGGCTGCGCACCGGCCGCCCCGGTCTGGTCCCGACGCCCGAGGAGGCGGAGGCGTACGCCTTCAGCCCGATGGAGCGCGAGTTCGTCGACAGCTGGCTCGTCAACATCGTCCACGGCACGGCGGACCAGGTCCGTACCGGCCTCGACGACCTGGCCAAGCGCACCGGCGCCGACGAACTCATGATCACCGCCAACGCCCACGGCGGTGAGGCGAGGCTGCGCAGTTACGAGCTGATCGCGGACGCGTGCGGGCTGCCCACGGCCTGATCCGGACGAGGCGCCCGCCTCGCGGCACGGCCGTCCGGACGGCCGTGCCGCGTCAGCCCTGCATCGGGCGGGTGCCGATCAGCTCGGCGATCCGCTCCGGGGCCACCGCGCGGGAGTACAGCCAGCCCTGTCCGGTGTCGCAGCCGATCCTGCGCAGCCGTTCGGCCTGGCCGGCCGTCTCCACGCACTCCGCGGTGACGGTCAGGCCCAGCCGGTGCGCCAGCTGCACCATCGCCTCGACGATCGTCTCGTCGGCGGGGCTCGGATGGGCGCCGCCTTCGTAGCGGAAGCCGCGCACGAAGGAGCCGTCCAGCTTCAGCACCGAGACCGGCAGCCGGCTCAGATAGGCGAGGTTGGAGTAGCCGGTGCCGAAGTCGTCGATGGCGATCCGCACGCCCATGTTGCTGAGCGACTGGAGTGCCTGGATGGGCTGGCCGGCCGAGCCCATCACCGCGGACTCGGTCAGCTCCAGCTGGAGCAGCGAGGGATCGAGGCCGGTCTCGGCGAGGATCTCCGCGACATCGGTGACCAGGTCGGAGTCCCAGACCTGGCGCACGGCGACATTGACGCTGATGAACAGCGGCGGATCGGTGGGATGTTCCAGCTGCCAGCGCCGGGCCTGGCGGCAGGCGGACTGCAGCACCCACCGGCCGAGCTGGACGATCGAGCCGTCCTCCTCGGCAATCGCGACGAACCGATTCGGCGACAGCATGCCGAACTGGGGGTGGTTCCAGCGGACCAGGGCCTCCACCCCGCGCACGACTCCGTCGGCCATGCCGACCAGCGGCTGGTACTCGATGGTGAACTCGCCGCGCTCCACGGCGGGCCGCAGATTGGACGAGAGCGTCTGCCGGGTCATCCGGTGGGCGTTGCGCTCCGGGTCGAAGACCGTCCAGCGGGCCTTGCCGTCCGCCTTCGCCCAGTACAGCGTGGTGTCGGCGGCCTGCATCAGACCGGTGGCCGAGGTGCCGGTCACGGCCCGTTCCACCACCCCGATCGAGGCGGACACGGAGATCCGCTGCCCGGCCAGGTCGAAGGGCTGCTGCAGCGCGGCGAGGACCGTGCGGGCCAGGTCGGTGAGCTGCTTCGTACCGGCCGAGTCCTCGACCAGGATCGCGAACTCGTCGCCGCCGAGGCGCGCCACGAGATGGGAGCCGGAGCGGTGCGGGCCGTCCTGGGCCGCGCAGTCGGTGAGCCGTGCGGCGACGGCGGCGAGCAGCCGGTCGCCGATCCGGTGGCCCATCGTGTCGTTGACGGCCTTGAAACCGTCCAGGTCCAGGTAGCAGAGCCCGACCCGGCCGTGCCCGGAGGCGCTGTCGTCGTACGCCGGGGTCTCCAGGACGGCCGAGAGCCGTTCGAAGAAGAGCGTCCGGTTGGGCAGCCGGGTCACCGGGTCGTGCATCTGGAGGTGGCGCAGCCGCTTCTGCAGCTCGCGCCGGTCGCTGATGTCCGAGACGGAGAGCAGCACCCGGCCGGGCCCGGAGCCGTCGCCCGCGCCGGCCTTCTGCTCGGGCATCGGTACGACGGTGACCTCGGCCCACAGCGCGCGTCCGTCCGGGTGCTTGAGCCGGTGGGTGCAGCGGAACCGTGAACGCCGCCCGTGCAGCACCTCGCGGTACGCGTGCCAGGTACGGCCGTCCGCCGCGAGGTCGAGCAGATCGGCGGCGGACTGGTTGGTCAGCCCCGAGGCGGAGAGGCCGAGGAGGCCGCCGAGGGCCTCGTTCGCGGTGACGACCAGGCCCTCGTGATCGACGACGGCCATCGGGAGTGTGGCGGCCAGGAACGCGGCCCGGTAGCCGTGCGGCTCGGAGCACTCGGCTCCGGCAGGGGGCCACGGAGTGTGACGATCCGTGGTCGCCGGTCCTGCGGAATACCGGGGTGTGCCCGCCGTGGGCCCGGGGCCTTCGGAGGTTCCGCTCACCGTTCGCTCCCGCCGTGCAGTTCTGTCCTGAACAGGTGTGGCCGGACTGGCCCGCCGCGTGGCGCGCCTGGGTCGGAGGCGGAAACCACGCGGGAAAGCCTGGTGAAGCATAGAGGTTGGTGCGTCGGCCGTTCCAGCGCCCGACCCTTCCGCGCCCCGCGTCCGCCCCGCATGGGCCATTCGCGCGCGACGCCGTTTTGCTCGCAACCGATCACTTCTGAGCGATTACGTTCTCCTTCAATGCCCCGATGATCGATTGTGACTGTCTGTGAGGGTCAGGGCCCCGGTCGACCGCTGACTCGACTGGGGCAGCACAACAGGACGAAAGCCTTGAATCATCACAGGGTGAGTGGGTGACCGCATCTCGTACCCGGAGGTAGATGTGCCGCGTCAGCACAGATCCGGGGGAGTGGAGAGACCGAGCCTGCGCGCCGTGGGTGCCGCCGTGACCTCTCTTCTGGCGCTCGCTGCCACCTCCCTCGTCGCCGGGCCCGCCGTGGCCGCCACCGGTGAGGCGGGCCCCTGCGCCCTGCCCCGGACCGAGGCGCACCACTCGCTCGGCGTCAGCGACTGGAACGGCGCCTTCCCCCGCCCCGACCATCCCCTCGACGCGGTCATGATCTTCCTTTCCTTCCCGGACCACACCCCCGTCATGACCCCCGGCGAACTCGCCGCCGACCACTTCCCCGCCACCACCCGGTTCTTCCAGCGCGCCTCGTACGGGAAGTTCACCCTGCGCCCGCACCCGATGCGGCAGTGGATCCGGATGCCCAGGACGTCCGACCAGTACGGCATACGGCGCGACTGGGACAACGACCGGCGCAGCAGCTATCTGCGCGATGCCGTCGCCGCGGCCGATCCGAAGGTGGACTTCTCCCGGTACGACATCGTCTATCTGGTCGCCGACCCGGACGCCCCGGGCGTCGACTCCGACGCCACCAAGGTCGTCAACTTCGACCAGCCGCTGCACGCCGACGGCACGGCCATCCGCCGCGTCGTCACCGTCTTCGAACAGCACCCGCCGGACCGCAATGTGCTGGCCCACGAGACCGGGCACGTCTTCGACCTGCCGGACCTCTACCACCGGCCGTCCGACGGCAAGGGCGACTGGGACACCTACGTCGGCGACTGGGACGTGATGGGCAGCCAGTTCGGACTCGCGCCGGACTTCTTCGGCTGGCACAAGTGGAAGCTGGGCTGGCTGGACCGCAGGCAGGTGATCTGCGTCCAGAGCAGCCGGGACATCACCCTGGAGCCGATGGCCGCCGTGCCCGGACCCGGGGCCTCCATCGGCCCCCGGCTCGCGGTGATCAGGACCGGCGAGGACAGTGCCGTGGCCATCGAGGCCCGCAGCGCCACCGGCAACGACAGCACGACCTGCACCGAAGGCGTCCTGCTCTACCGGGTGCGCAGCAAGACCCCGTCCGGCGGCGGCCCGGTCGAGGTCATCGACACCCACCCCCGCACCGACGCCTGCTGGGACCGCTCGGTCTACGCGCCGCTCGCGGACGCCCCGCTGCGGGTCGGCGAGACGTACAGCATCCCCGGCGGGCACACGAAGGTCGAGGTCGCCGACCGGACGCCGTCGGGCGCCTGGACGGTCCGGATCACCACCGGAACGTAAGAGGCGGTTCTCCGGGCTTCCCCGAACACGAAGAAGCCCCCTCGCTTCCGCGAGGGGGCTTCTTCCGTCTGTGCGCCGCCAGGGACTCGAACCCCGGACCCGCTGATTAAGAGTCAGCTGCTCTAACCAACTGAGCTAGCGGCGCCTGCTGACGTCGTAGACATTAGCATCCGGATCGGCGGGAGGAAAAATCGAATTCCTGGCCACCGACGAGGGCGCCGACCTGGTCACCCGCACACAGGCCCAGAGCAGCACGTCGGGGCCCGGCAGCCAGGGGCTGCGGGTGTCGGGGGCGACCAGCCAGCGGGGGCCGGGGGTGGTGGAGGTGCAGGTCAGGGGCGGTACGGTCACCGCGTCCCCGGTGCCGTGGCAGAGCAGCGGCGGGACCTTGCCGTCGCCGCCGTCCCGCCCTCTCGGGCCCATGGCGGCCCGCGGTTCGGGCCCGCCGCCCCACTCCTCCCAGTCGAGCAGCGAGGGGAGTCGCTGGGCGGTGCCGGGCGAGGCGAACAGCAGCATCCGGCCGCGGTGCGTGGCCACCGGCCCGGAGCCGGGACCGTCGGACCACAGGTGTTCCAGCATCCGGCGCCCGAAGAGGGTGGGTACGTTCACCACGTCGAAGGCCGACCCGCACGGCAGCACCCCGGGCGAGGAGGGGTGGGCCTCCCACTGGGCCAGCGTGCTGCGCGGATACGCGGCGGCGCCGGCGAGCCAGGCGGCACCGGCCGCCGTGACGTGCGCCGTCTGGTTCGCGCCCTGGTTCCGCAGAACGGCGAAGACATCGGCGCCGTGATGGAGGGCGTCGCCGTGGTGCAGGGTCGAGTTGTCTGGCAGCCATGCGGTCATGCCGACATATCTACCGGGAGTGATCGAGCAGATTCCGAGAGTTGCCGGAAACCGGGACAGGCAGGGGTGGGGGGGAGTATCTTGCGCTCGGGCATATGCCAGTGGTGCTACCCGGAGTCAGGACCGGGCGGGACGGGCGGTCCGCCCGGGGTGCCGGCCGGGGCCGGTCACCTGGCCTCGCGGCGGGGCGTCACCGGTCCGACGGCCGTGCTCCGGCCGCCTGCGACGGCCGGCCCGGTACGGCCTCAGGGCGTGGCACCGCCCAGCAGGCTCCGGCCGAACTCGACCATCTTCTTCGCATAGTCCTCGGTCCACTGCGCGCGCTGCGCGATGTCCGCGGTCGTGAGCCGGTCGAACCGCCGCGGATCGGCGAGCTGGGCGGCGGCGATGGCCTGGAACTCGACCGCGCGGTCGGCCGCGGCACGGAACGCCAGGGTCAGCTCGGTGGCGCGGGACAGCAACTCCTTCGGATCGTCCATCGACTCCAGGTCGAAGAAGTGCTCAGGATCGGCGGCCGCCGCCGACGGCTCGAAGAGCAGGGGCGCGGGGCGCAGCCGCTGCTGCCCGTTCCGCTCGGGTTGTGCCATGTGGTGTTGCCTCCTCGGGTCGGGCCGATGGCCACCCTCCATTGTCCAACGTCCCGCAAGAGGGCCCGGCGCACGGCGAGGCCCCGGGCCCTCGCCGCCGTCACCCCGCCCACCGCACCCGGTGCTCCGCCAGATGCGCCAGCACCGCGTGGTTCGCCTCCCAGCCGTCCGGGAACTTCACCGTGACGCCCAGCTGCACCGGCTCCGTCGACGGGTGCTCGTCCAGCAGCTCGGCGACGCCCGCCCGGCACACCACGATGCAGGCGTGCCGGTGGCGCGAGGCCAGCACGCAGAGCCGGCCCGTCTCCAGATGGAAGGCCGTGGCGTCGGGCCGGCCGGAGAGCGGGTGCAGGACCACCGTCACGTCGAACTCGCGGCCCTGGAGCCGGTTCGCCGTGTCCACCGCGACGCCCGTCACCCCCAGCTCCGCGAGCGCCGCCCGGACCGCCGCGGCCTGGTCGCGATGGGCGGTGCCGACCGCGACCCGGTCCGCCGTCACCGGCACCGGGTCCGGGGAGCGCTCGCTGGTCGCCGCGCCGCCCCGGTCCAGCAGCCGGCGGACGACCAGGGCCACCGCGCGCACCGCCTCCGGGTCGGTGCGCGGGGTGTGCCTGGCCGGGAGTTCGAGCAGGCCCCAGCCGGACTCCGCGGCCTCGTCCAGCACCCGGTCGGGGGCCGAGCCGTCGGACGCGACGCCGAACGACAACCGCCGGTCGCCGTGGTCCGTACCGCTGCGGAACGGGGTGTACGGGTAGAACGCGTCCGAGACCAGCGGTGCCGCGGACGCGGGCAGCCGCCACGACACCGGCAGCCGGTGCTGCGGCAGCCGGGGATTGTGCGCGAGCAGTGTGGAGACCGCACTCGCGGACGGGTCGTACGAAAGCCCCGCCCACTGGTCCGCGCCGACGATCGAGAACGGGTCCAACTGGCCCGGATCGCCGACGAACAGCGCCCGCTCGAAGAGCCCCGCGACGGCCAGCAGCGCGTCCGAACGCATCTGGTACGCCTCGTCGACGATCGCGTGGCCCCACGGCTCGACGTTCTTCACATGCGCCCACTTGGCGGCCGTCGAGATGACGACGTCGAGCCCGGCGAGATCGGACGCCTTCGCCGACTTCCGTACGTTGGCCAGCCCGTCCAGGACCTTGTCGTACGGGTCGGTGTCATTGCTGTGCAGCCGGCCGACCGGCAGCCCCGGATCCTTCTCGGCCAGCCGCACCACCAGGTCGTCGACCTGGGCGTTCGTCTGCGCGACCACCATCAGGGGACGGCCGGCCGAAGCGAGTTCGAGTGCGGCGCGCACCACGAGCGTCGACTTGCCGGCGCCCGGCGGGGAGTCCACCACGATGCCGCGCGACGTACCGCCCAGGGTGTCGGCGAGGATCGCGTCGGTCGCCCGCGCGGCCTGGGCGCCCGGGTCGAATACGGCGGTCACAGGAGGTCCTCCGCGGTCACGGGATCGGGATGCTCGGCGAGCCCGGCCGCACCCGGCGGGCCGCCGTGCGTCCAGGGCGTCGCCTCCGGGTCCGGCAGCTTCGGGCCGCCGCGCTGATCGTGCTCGAAGAGCGTCCAGGCGATCCGGTCACCCTGCTCGGGCACCGAACCCGGGGCCGGCTCCTTGCTCCGGCCCATCCGGTCGAGGATCCGCAGCACCAGCAGGGGCGCGCCCCCGTCCTCCGGTTCGGCGTGCCCCACGAACTCGGCGGTCTGCGGCCTGCCCTCCAGCGAGCGGTACACCTTGGTGCGCTCGCCGAGGTGCGGGTGCTCGTCCGTGCGGACCGTGACCAGCGGGCGCGGCGACGGGCGCTTGGACTCGCTGTACGCCATCACCACCTCCGTCACCTCGGCGAGGAAGGCCTCGCCGGCCAGCCGCCGCCCGGCCAGCACCAGCGGATCGTCCAGCGCCTCCTGGGCCTCCAGCTGGGCCTGGGCCGTCTCCCGCGAGGCCAGCTTCTGCGCCGCCGTCACCGCGTCGTCCCGGCGCGGCTGCGGCGGCTCACCCGAGCGCACCCGGTCCCGGTGACCGGTGAACGACCAGCGGTCCCTGGTCCAGCGGTCCTCGGCCCTGGCCCCCTCGGGGAGCTCCCGCAGCAGGTCGATCCCCCGCCACACCGCGTCCCACGTCGGCCGCGTCACCCCGGCCAGCCGTGCCCCGATCTCCCGCTCGGCGGCGGTCAGTTCGGCGAGCCGGGCATCGGCAGCCAGGCCGTCCTCGGCCGCCGCGAGCGAGGTGCGCGCCCGGTCGTACTTCTCGATGGCGGGCGCCAGCAGCCGGTTGTCGAACGCCGGGTCCGTCGCCGGACCGGCCGGCGGGCACAGCAGCTGTCCCTCGCCGTCCCGCGCCAGCTCCGCACGGAGCGCCGCCGAGGCGCCCGACTCGCCCGCCGGGGCGTCGATCCAGGCCAGCAGCGCACCCAGGTGCTGATCCTCCAGGCTGCTCTGCCCGGTCGCCCAGTGCCGGTTCAGCAGATCGGTCGCGGCGAGCAGCAGCGAGGAGCCGGGCACCCTGGCCCGCTCCCCGTAGTGCGTCAGCCAGCGGCCCAGCAGCGGGACCCGGGCGGGCGCGGGGTACGGGGCGTCGGGATCGTCCTCGGCGGTGCGCCGGAACCGCATGGAACGGCCCAGCAGCCGTACGAACTCGATGCCCGCCCGGCTCGGCACGATCAGCTGCGGCGCGTCCGCGCACAGCTCGACCTCGACCTTGACCTTCTTCCCGGTCTCCGGATCGGTCTCGTTGCGTTCGGCCGGCTCGACGACGTCCTCGTACGCCTCGATGTGCGGCAGCACCGCCTCGGCCAGCTCGGCGAGGAACGCGAACCGCAGGTCCCGGTCGCGCGGCTGCGAGACCGTCAGCAGCCGGGGCGCCGCCCGGTCGGTCCCGACGAGCGCGCCCAGCGGGGCGCCCGCCTCACCGGCCGTGGTCAGCGGAACCAGGACGAGGGGCCGGTCGGTGAGATGGCGGTGCAGGACCGTCGCCAGCGGCCGGGCCCGGCCGCTCTCCACGGCCTCCAGCCGGGCCAGGGTGCTGATCAGCGACATGCCGGACCGCCCGCCAGCGCCTCGGCGCGCAGGGCCGCCGCGCGCCGCAGGGCCGCGACCGTCGGATCCGCCGGGTCGCCCTCCTTGCCCGCGGCGGCGGCCAGCACCTCGCCCACCGTGGTCAGCCCGCCGAGCTCACCGCGCACACTCCGCCCCAGCGCCTCCACGGCACCGGCCTCGCGCGCCTTCGCCCGGCAGTGGAAGGCCAGCTCGCAGGCGGCCAGGCACTCCGGCGCGTACGCCGCGCCGACCGACTCGACCGCGGCGTCGAGCTGCTGCCGGGGGCACTCCGGGTCGAAGGTGGTGCCCTCGGGCAGGGCCGCCGCGATGTCCTCGATCCGGGTCAGCCTGGTCAGCTGGCGGCGGGTGACCGCGCGCTGCTTGCGTACGTCGACGACCGAGGCGGTGGGCAGGTTGGAGAAGTCCTTCGGGCAGACCAGCAGCACCCGGTGGCCGACCTCGGCGCCCTCGGTCAGCTCCGCGATCCGCTCCAGCGCCAGCACGTAGACGGCGGACTGCCGGGCCGCCGCGCCGACCTTCGCCGCGTCGGCCGAGCCGTCGACCATGGGGAAGGACTTGATCTCGACGACCGTCCAGGTGCCGTCGGGGTGCACCGCCACCGCGTCCGGCTCCAGATAGGCGGGCGAGCCCGCCACCTCCAGGGCCAGCATCGGGTGGTCCAGCAGCGCCCAGCCGCCCGCCTCGGTCGCCTCCCGCAGCGCCAGCGCCGTACGCGCGGCGCGGCCCTCGGGCCCGGCCGCGGTCAGATCGGGCACCGCGACCTCGTGCGGCGCCCCGCCACCGCCGCCGAGGCGCTCGTGCAGCAGCCGCATCAGCTCCGTGCCCCCGTCGGCCTTGACCTTGGCCTCGAAGGCGTTGCCCCGGATGAAGGCGAACTGCGACTGGCCGAAGGGGGCCGGCGAACCGAGCGCCGTGGCCAGCGCGGCCTTGTCCACCCCGGCGCCGTCCAGCAGGGCGCGGCGCCGGCAGCCCGGATTGGCGGCGAGGGCGGCCAGCGCGCGGGCGTCCAGCGGACGTGGCGGGACGGCCGGTCCCCGCAGCTCAGCGAGCCGCTGCCGGAGTGTCGTCCCCCGCCGCTCCCGCTCCTGCGGGGGCACCGGTGTCGGCCCGGGGTGCGCGACCGGCCGAGGCGTCTGCGTCGGCCGATGCCGCGGCATCGGTGGAGTCTGCGGAGGTGGTCCGCTGGCCAGGGATTCGCTCACCCGCGGAAGTCTTGCATCCGGCACTGACAATCGGGGACTTCGCGACCGGGGCGACCCGCGGGAAGCGGGCTCCGACCCGGTCCCTGATCCGGTCCGCGAGACGCATCACGGGCCGGGCCAGCAGGGCTCCGACGCCCATCACGGCGGCGCCCGCGACCGCGTCGAGGAGGTAGTGGTTGGCCGTGCCCATCACCACGAACGTGGTGATCAGGGGGTAGGCGACACCCGCGGCCCGGACGTACGGGTTCTTGCTGTGGCGCCACAGCAGGATTCCGCACCAGAGCGCCCAGCCGACGTGCAGGCTCGGCATCGCCGCGTACTGATTGGTCATTCCGCCCATGCCGCGCGGGGCGCTGGCCTCCGTGCCCCACCAGCCGTACGAGCTGTACTGCGCCATCGTGTCGACGAAGCCGTGCCGGGCCTCCAGCAGCCGGGGCGGGCAGGTCGGCATCAGCGTGAAGCCGATCAGGCCGAGCAGGGTGGAGGTCATCAGCCAGGTGCGGGCCCTGCGGTAGACCTCCTGGCGGCGGCGGAAGAGCCAGATCAGGACGGCCGGGGTGACGAGATAGTGCAGGGACGCGTACGCGAAGTCGGAGGGTATGCCTATCGAGGGGTGAGCGGTGAGCAGCCGGTTGAGCGGATGTTCGAGGTTGATGTGGAGCGTCTTCTCCAGGCGCAGGATGCTCAGTCCGTGGTCGACGGCGGTGGACACGTCGCCGCGCGCCACCAGCCGGCCCGCCGAATAGGCCGCGTACACCAGGGCCAGCAGCGGCAGCTCGGTCCACCAACGGGGCCGCGGGCGCGGCACGGGCGCGGTGCTGGCATGCTGCATCCGGAAGCTCTCCATCATGTGTTCATGCGACCGACGGCGGGCGTTCAACCGTACGGTGCGGCTCGGTCGCGATTCCCTCGGGGTCCTTTTCGGAGCCCCGTGCGCGCGCAGATTTCTCTGCGCAGAGTGGGACGTCGGTCCGGCCCGGGAGGTTGCCTCGCGATCACGTGCGCGATGATGGGAAAACCGGATGATCCATATCGTCTCGATCGCCGGCCTCAGATCTCAGTTCAGGGAGAGCCGTCATGGCACCGCGTATCCTGCTCGCCCGGCACGGCCAGACGGAATGGTCCGTCAAGGGCAATCACACCGGCAGGACGGACATCCCGCTGCTCGACACCGGCCGTGCGGGCGCGAAGCTCCTCGGCGAGCGGCTGCGGCACGGGCCGTGGGCGGACCTGCCGGGCCTCGAAGTGCGCACCAGCCCGTTGCTGCGGGCCAGGGAGACCTGCGACCTCGCGGGATTCGCAGACCGGGCCGAGCCGTGGGACGCGCTCATGGAGTGGGACTACGGGGCGTACGAGGGGATGACCCCGGCCGAGATCAAGGCGATCCGTCCGGACTGGTTCATCTGGCGCGACGGGGTGCCGGAGGGGGAGACCCTGGCCGAGCTGTCCGCCCGCGCCGACGAGATCGTGGCGTGGGCCCGCTCGGCCGACCGCGATGTGCTGGTCTTCGCCCACGGTCACATCCTGCGGGCGCTGGGCGCGCGGTGGCTCGGCGAGGACGTGTCGTTCGCGGCGCGGATCCGGCTCGATCCGACGTCGCTGTCGGTGCTGGGGTGGGCTTACGGGGCCCCCGCGATCGAACGCTGGAACGACACGGGCCACCTGGACCGCTGAGAGCCTGCCGGGTGACCTTCGACCGGGCGGACGAAGGTCACCCGACAGGCTCTGAGGCCTACGCGGACGTGGCGGCCTCCGTCACCTCCGGGTACCGCTCCAGGAACTCCCGTACCTCCGCCACGCCCCGCTGCGGCATCAGCACCCCCACCGCCTCCGCCAGCATCGCCCGGATGCGGGTCGACTGGACGCGGTCCAGCAGGTCCAGCACCTGGTGGCCCGCCGTCGCCGCCTCCGCGGCCCGGCCCGCGCGGGCCAGGTCCCAGGTCAGCTCGGCCCGGTACAGCGCCAGGTTCCGGGTGAAGTGCGGGTCCTGGAGCCGGGTGGCCCGCCGCGCGTGCCGGGCCGCCCGCGACCAGTCGCCCAGCGCCGACCAGCACTGCGCCTCCAGCATCTCCAGCTCCGCCTCCCGGAAGAAGGTCATCCACTCCGGATCGGCGTCGCACGGACCGCGCCCGAACGCGGTGTGCGCCCGGCCGAGGGCCCGTTCGCAGCCGGTACGGTCCCCGAGCCCCGCCCGGCCCCCCGCCTCCCGCAGCGCGAGCAGCGCCAGCAGCCGGGGCGAGCCCAGCGGCTGGGCCGCCCGCTGTCCGGCCTCCGCCGCGCGCACGGACTCGCGGGGCCGCCCGGTGTCCCGGGCCAGGAACGACGTATTGCAGAACGCGTGCGCCTCCAGCGCCGGATCACCGGCCACCCGCGCCGTGGCGAGCGCCTCCGCGTAGTGCGAGCGGGCGTCCTCGAACCGGCCCGAGTCATGGGCCAGCCAGCCCACCGAGATGGCCAGTTCGCCCGCTCCGGCATGCAGTCTGTCGGCGGTGGAGTGCTTGGTGGCCGCTCCGGAGTCGAGCAGCGCGTACGCCGCCCGCAGCGGCCGGGACGCCCTGCGGTACAGGCTGTCACCGCCGTGCCGGTCGTCGAGCAGCCGGATCTGCCGCACCGCCTTCTCGACGGCGCTCACCTCGCTCTCGCCGACCCGGTACGGGTCGGGCGGCGCGGCGGCAGCGGCGGATGTGGAGCCGAGGCACGGGCCCAGGGTGGCGGTCGCCATCGTGGTGGTGCCGCTCGTCATGAATACGCGACGCAGCACGTCGCTCTCCTCGTCGGGGTCGCTGTGGAGCGTAGGGGGCGGTGGACTTTCGGCAGTGGTCCGCGCCCCCCGGCCGCGTACGGTCTCGCGCGGTGAGAAGCCCAGGTCCGCCAGGGTCGTTCCGGGGAACATGTGCAGGAAGACCCGTTCGTACGCGTAGTTGGGGCAGCGGATCTCCCCGGACTCCACGCGTCCGATGTACCGGGCGTCGCACGCGACCTGCTCGCCGATCTCGCGGGCCGATCTGCGTACCGCGGCAGCGAACTCCCCGGCGGAGCGCAGGCCGCGCAGCCGCCGGAAGGCGAGGTTGGGAACTGCCCCTGTCGACACCATGGGCGAGGACCTCTCTTCTGCAGCCGGGCCTCCTGCTTCCGGTGTCCCGGCGGAGCAAGAACGTACCCGCTGTGACGAGTCACACACGGAGTGTTTGCCAATAAAGCAGGCATCTCGCCCACGATCCGCCATGAACTGCCACCCTTTGCGGCGGCGTGGCACCGTAGCCCTTGACGCCGTCGGCGCGTTGGTCCATGCGGAGACGGAATCCGGCTCCGCCCGGCGATGAGAGGAGAGGTCCCTTGTTGCATCTCGGCACGGAGACCGACTCGCGGACGACTGCGACGACCCCGGCCGTAACGGGCGCTCCGGCGCCCACCACGGCCACGGAGGACCACGGTGCCGAACCCTGCGACCTGGTGACCGTCCCGGCCCGCCAGGGCCTGGAGGCCGTGGACATCCTGCGCCGGGACGCCGAGCAGGACATCGGCCCGGTCCTGCACGACGGCGCCTGCGACACCCTCGGCTTCCTCGTGCCGCCGGGGACCGCCGAGGCATGGGACGTACCGGGCAGCGCCTGTACGCAGACCGCCGGCCGCGGGCTGCGCATCCCCGCCGAGCCGCCGGTCACCGGCAGCGGCTGGCTGCTGCCGCCGGAGGACGACGCCCCGGTCACCGACCCGGCCGTGCTGCGGGCCGCGCTCGACCAGGCGGCCCGGCTGATCGAAGCCGCCGACAACTGCCGCTGACGTCCGGTCCTCGCCCGCGCGCCCATAATGGGCAGGTGGGCGGGTTTCCCCGGCACGGCCGGTCCTGTACCGGTCCGGAGCGAAGAGCAGTGAGCGGGCACGAGCAGCGGTGGCACGTCGAGGAGCGTCGAGCGGGGGTGCGGGCGCCCGCAAGCGGTCCGACCGCAAGGCCGGGAACAAGGCCGGCAACCGGACCGAGGGCAAGACCGAGGACAGGGGCGAACGCGGTGCCGGGCGCGCCGGGCGCGGGGCGGAGCCCCTCGCCGAACCGGTGGACGGCTCCCTCGCCGAGCTGGTCCCCGACCGGGAGCGGCCACGCGCCTGGACGCTGACGCTGGACGGCGCCCCGCAGTCCCATGTGGATCTCGACGACCCCACGTTCCTGTCCTTCGAGTACCAGCGCAGGATCGGCCACATCGCCGATCTCGTCGCACCCCCCGGACAGCCCCTGCATGTGGTGCACCTGGGCGGCGGGGCCTTCACGCTCGCCCGCTACATCGCCGCGACCCGGCCCCGTTCCACCCAGCAGATCGTCGAGGTGGACGCCGCGCTCGTCCAACTGGTCCGCCGGGAGCTGCCGTTGGACCCGCAGGCCAGGATCCGGGTCAGGGCCACCGACGCCCGCGCAGGGCTCGGGAAGATCCAGGACGGCTGGGCGGATCTCGTCATCGCCGATGTCTTCAGCGGGGCCCGTACCCCCGCACACCTCACCAGCGCCGAGTTCCTCGCCGAGGTCCGCCGGGTCCTGAAGCCCGGCGGGAGCTATGTCGCCAACCTCGCGGACGGGCCGCCGCTGACCCATCTGCGCGCCCAGATCGCCACCGCGGCCACGGTCTTCCCCGAACTGGCGCTCGCCGCCGACCCGACCGTGTGGCGAGGCCGCCGCTTCGGCAACGCCGTGCTGCTCGCCTCGGACCTGCCGCTGAAGGTCGCGGAGCTGACCCGCCGGGTCGCGACCGATCCGCATCCCGGACGCGTCGAACACGGGCGGGCCCTCGCCGACTTCACCGGCGGTGCGGCGCCGGTGAGCGACGCGGACGCCAAGCCGTCCCCGGCGCCGCCCCCCTCGGCCTTCGGGTAGGCGCTGACGACCGGTCAGACGATCTCGACCTGTGGTGGATGGTCGTTCCAGGTGCAGAAGACCGACACCGTCGTACCGCCGTCCCGGCCGAAACCCACCCGGATCCAGGTCGAGTTCGTCCGGACCCGCACCGACCAGTCCGGTGCCGGGGGTGCCGAGACCGGTTTCGCCGAGTGCCCGCCGAGCCCGAAGACCACCCGGCCGCCCTCCGTCGTACAACTCCTCACCGTGCCCGCGCCCGTATCCCCGCCCGGAACGGGCGGGTGACGGGCGGCCCGTGCGGGCGCGGGGCGGCTGCCGGAGCGGGGAGACGGAAGGCTTCGGGGTGGCGCGGGCGGTGGCATCGCCGACCCGGTGGCGGCCCTCGCCCGCGGCGGCGGCAGCGGGCGGGGCGGGGCGAGGGGCACGAAGGGCGCGGTGGGGTCGACCGGGCTCGGTCTCGACATCGTCCGCGCATCCCGGCCGCCCCCCACAACCGGCCGGGATGCGCGCCCCTATGCGGTGCGGCCGTGCGTCCCCTCCGCCCGGTTCACCGCCGACAGCACCGCCAGGATCGAGGCCGTGAGGACGGAGGTGTCCTGGCCCGCTCCCCAGCACACCTCTCCGCCCACCCGGCACTCCGCGTACGCCATCGCCGGGCTGCCCTGCCCCGGACCCGTCGCGTGCTCCGTGAAGTCGAGGATGTCCACCTCGATGCCGGCGGCGGCCAGCGCACGGGTGAACGCCGACACCGGACCATTGCCCATGCCCTCGTAGTCGCCCTCCCGCTCGTCCACCCGCAGCGTGCAGATGAACCGGTGCTCACCGGCCGGGTTCCGGTCCGTGGACCAGGAGGTCAGGGCCACGCTCCCGTCCCGTCCGGGTGCCAGGTACGCCGTGTCGAACAGCTCCCACAGATCCTTCGGCGTGGCCTCCAGACCGCTGTCGTCGGTCGCGGCCTGCACCGTGCGGGAGAAGTCCGCGCGCAGCCGGGCCGGCAGATCCACCCCGTAGTTGCTCCGCAGCAGATGGGCGATGCCCCCCTTCCCGGACTGGCTGTTGACCCGGATGACCGCCTCGTACGTACGCCCCACGTCCGCCGGGTCGATCGGCAGATACGGTACCGACCACAGCTCGGAGCCACTGCTCGCGTGGTGGGCGAAGCCCTTGCTGATGGCGTCCTGGTGGGTGCCGGAGAACGCCGTGTACACGAGATCGCCGCCGTAGGGGTGGCGGGGCGGCACCGGCAGCCGGTTGCAGTACTCGACCGTGCGGCGGATCTCGTCGATGTCGGAGAAGTCGATCATCGGGTCGACGCCCTGGGCGTGCAGATTGAGGGCCAGATTGACCAGGTCGACGTTGCCGGTGCGCTCCCCGTTGCCGAACAGGCAGCCCTCCACCCGCTGCGCGCCCGCCAGGACGGCGAGTTCGGCGCACGCGGTGCCGGTGCCGCGGTCGTTGTGCGGATGGACGGAGAGGATCACCGAGTCCCGCCGCTCCAGATGACGGTGCATGTACTCGATCTGGTCCGCGTACACGTTCGGCGTCGCGATCTCCACCGTGGCGGGCAGGTTGTGGATGACCGGCCGCTCCGGGGAGGCGTCCCACAGCTCGGTGAGGCTGTTGCAGATCTCCAGGATGAAGTCCGGCTCGGTGAGGACGAACACCTCGGGGGAGAACTCGAACCGGATGTCCGTCCCGGGCCGCGCCCGCGCCAGCCGCTCCATCCGCCGCGCGGACTCCAGCACCGTGCCGTGCACCTCGGCCCGGCTGCGGCCGAGCACCACGTCGCGCCAGACGGGGGCGGTCGGGATGTACAGATGGACGACCGCGCGGTCCATCCCCTCGATGGACTCGAAGGTCCGCTCGATCAGATCCTGCTTGGCCGGGGTGAAGACGACCACGGTCACGTCGTCCGGCACGGCGCCGCTTCCGGCCAGGTGCCGGACGAAGTCGAAGTCGGTGCGGCTCGCGGAGGGATAGCCGATCTCGATCTCCTTGAACCCCATCGCGACGAGCAGATCGAACATCCGGCGCTTGCGCGGCGTGTCCATGGGCTCGGCCAGCGCCTGGTTGCCGTCGCGCAGATCCACCGGCACCCAGAGCGGGGCATGCTCGATACGGGCCTGCGGCCAGGTACGGCCGGTCAGCGGGACCTCGACGCGGTCGAACGCGGAGCGATAGCGGTGGGAGGGCATGGAGCTCGCCCGCTGCGGATTCCAGCGGGGGGCGTCGGCGGGCACGGGCCCGCGCGGGGTGCAGATGGTGGGGAAGCCGTGCATCGGTGACTGACGGTCGGACATGAGGACGGTCTCTTCTCGCATCGCCGGACGCGACCGGCGCAGCACGGCACCCCGCGGCGGGGTGCCGGTCGCTTCAGGCCCCGCCGCGGCAGCCGAGAAGAAGGAGACCGCTGTGCGTCATGGCCGGTAGAGTAGCCACACAACAAGTCCTCAGACAACCTGACAGGTGAACCCCGTGTCCTCGCTCGGTCCGCTCCGCCCCAGCCCCCTGGTCGAACAGGCCACGAACCATCTGCGCGAGCAGATCACCGAGGGGCACTGGCCGGTCGGCACGAAGATCCCCGGCGAGACGACCCTGGCCAAGACGCTCGGCGTGGGCCGCTCCACGGTCCGCGAGGCGGTACGCACCCTGGCCACGCTCGGACTGCTCCAGTCCCGCCAGGGCGCGGGCGTCTTCGTCATCGCCGACCGGGCGACGGAGGACTGGCCGACCCGGCTGCGCCGGGCCGCGGTCACCGATGTGTACGAGGTGCGCATGCTGATCGAGGTCCAGGCCGCCCGGTTGGCCGCCCGGCGCCGTACGGACGAGGACCTGATCGGCCTCGACGCGGCGCTCGCCGCACGGCGGGCGGCGGGGGCCGGGGGAGACGCGGAGTTCGTGGACGCGGACATCGCACTGCACCGGGCCGTGGTGGCCGCGGCCCACAATCCCGTACTCACCGATCTCTTCGGCGAGTTCGCGCCCGCGCTGCGGCAGGGGCTCATCGACCTCGTGGAGCTGTTCGGCCTGCGCCGCGAGGATCCGGACCACGGCGACGCCACCCATGACGCGCTGGTACGGGCCGTGGTCGCCGGGGACGCGGAGTCGGCGGGGCGGGCCGCGCAGGCCGAACTCGAATCCACGCTGGCCCGACTGCGGGCGGCGTAGGGCGGGCCGACTCCACGGGGACGGGTCGACTCCACGGGGGCGCGGGAGACCGGCTTCGGAGGGAAAAGGCGGACCCGCCCCCGACGACCCCGCCGTGTGGCACCCCGTTCACCTTCCGGTGGGCGGGACGGTGTGAAGCGGGGATGACGAGGGCCGCTCCCGGCGGCGGGCGGAAATGCGGCGCGGCGGGTGCGGTCCCGGGCGGCCGGCGTGGTGGACCTTCCCCGCCGGTCCTCTGGCCTGCGTGTTCTCCGGGCAGTGCGAAATCCCGGGCGGCGTATGCGGGTTGTGGCAAGACCTCGGCCGGACACGGTCCCGTGACTTGCCGGACACGCTCGGGCAACGGAAGCGTCTTCAACTCTTGACACCCACCCCTTCAAGGCAGGAACCTTCCGACATCGACGCATGGGAGCGCTCCCACATCGGACGGTCCGCCCGCCCGAACGGCACTGCCGTGCCCTCCCCCTTGAACCGCGCGGTACCCGCACTCACCGGCGACCCCGCCGCGCAGTCAGAACGCCAGCCCCACCCCGGAACGTCCCACCCGGAACAAGGAGTAGTGGAATGCGCATCACCCGCACCGTCGCCGGCCGGAGCCGCAGAGCCGCGGTTCTGGCCACCACGGGCCTGACGGTCCCGGCCCTGTTGCTGACCGGCTGCAGCAGCGACTCGGACTCGTCGGGCAGCACGGGCCCCGACGCGAACGGGAACATCACGCTGACCGTCGCCGACTTCGGGCAGTTCGGCTACAAGGAGGCCGGACTCTTCGCCAAGTACCACGAACTGCACCCGAACATCACGATCAAGGAAGACGTCACCGCCGACGAGAAGATCTACTACCCCAAGCTGCTCCAGCAGCTGAACTCGGGCAGCGGTCTCGCCGACGTCCAGGGCATCGAGGTCGGCCGGATCAAGGAGATCGCCGACACCAAGGCGGACTCCTTCGTCGACCTCGGCAAGGTGATCGACGTCGACGACTGGGTCTCCTGGAAGGCCAAGCAGGCCACCGCGCCCAGTGGCGCGGTGATCGGCGCGGGCACCGACATCGGTCCGATGTCCCTCTGCTACAACACCGACCTGTTCAGGAAGGCCGGTCTGCCGACCGGCCGCGCGGAGGTCGCCAAGAAGGTCGAGGGCGGCTGGGAGGACTACATCAAGCTCGGTGAGGAGTACAAGAAGAAGGCCCCGGCGGGGACGTACTTCATGGACTCCGCGAGCGCCATGTTCAACGCGGTCGTGAGCTCCAACGCCAAGCAGTACTACGACGAGAGCGGCAAGCCGATCTACAAGGAGAGCCCCAGCGTCCAGCAGGGCTGGGACCTGGCCGCCGAGGTCGCGTCCAAGAAGCTCTCCCAGGGCCTCGCCCAGTTCGACACCAACACCTGGGTCCCCGCGCTACGCAAGGGCACCATCGCCACCGTCGCCTGCCCCGCCTGGATGGCCGGTCAGATCTCTGCCAACGCCGGTGAGGGCAACAAGGGCAAGTGGGACATCACCACCGCGCCCGGTGCGACCGCCGCCAACTGGGGCGGCTCCTTCCTCACCGTGCCCAGGTCGGGCAAGAACGTCGAGGAGGCCGGCAAGCTCGTGAAGTGGCTGACCGCGCCCGAGCAGCAGGCGGCCGTGTTCAAGGCGATCGGTGTCTTCCCGTCCAACAAGGGCGCGTACGAACTGCCGGACGTGAAGAACGCGAAGCTCCCGTACTTCAACGACGCCCCGATCGGACAGATCTACGCCGATGAGGCCAAGTCCATCCCCGAGGCGGTGCTCGGCCCGAAGGACGGTGTCATCAAGGACACCATCTCGACCCAGATCACCAACATGGAGCAGCGCGGCACCAGCCCCGACAAGGCATGGAAGGCCGCGACCGACGCGATCGACAAGGCGATCGGCTGACCGCCGCCGGTGCGGGCGGCCCCGGAAGCCGCCGGCACCGGCCCGCCCGCCCCTCCCCGTACCCGCGCGAACCACCCAGCCCCAGCACCAGCCCGCACCAGCCCCGGCCCGCGCCCCGCCAGGGCGCCCCGTCACCCAGGGAAGGACTCCCGCCCGTGGCCACCTCGACTCCCACCCGGGACGCATACGCCCCGCCACCCGGCGGATCCCCGCACGCGTCGGCCCGAACCGGCCGGCGGACCTGGCGGAGCCGGCTGTGGCGGTTCGACGACAAGGCATCGCCGTACGCCTACATAGCCCCGTTCTTCCTCGTCTTCGGTGCGTTCGGCCTCTATCCGCTGCTCTACACCGGATGGATCGCCCTGCACCGGGTGGAGATGACCGGTCTGAACCAGATGGAGTGGGTCGGCTGGGACAACTTCGACAAGATCCTGCACGACGCGGAGTTCTGGACGGCCGTCACCAACACCTTCCTGATCGGCGTCATGTCGACGGTCCCGCAGCTGCTCGTCGCACTGGGCCTGGCCCACCTGCTGAACTACCGGCTCCGCGCCAGCACCTTCTGGCGGACGGTCGTCCTCACCCCGTACGCCACCTCGGTGGCCTCCGCGGCCCTCGTCTTCGCCCTGGTCTTCCGGGCCGACGGCGGACTGCTGAACTGGGTACTGCACTTCGCCGGGCTCGGCGACACCAACTGGGCCAACGGACACTGGACTTCGAAGATCGCGATCTCCGTCATCGTCATCTGGCGCTGGACCGGCTACAACGCCCTGATCTATCTGGCCGCCATGCAGGCCGTGCCGGCCGATCTGTACGAGGCGGCGTCGCTGGACGGCGCATCGCGCTGGCAGCAGTTCCGCAAGGTGACCATCCCCTCGCTGCGGCCCACGATCCTCTTCACGATCGTCATCTCGACCATCGGCTCCATGCAGCTGTTCGGCGAGCCGCTGCTGCTGGAGGGCGGCCGGCTCGGAGCCACCGGCGGCAATGAGAATCAGTACGAGACGCTCAGCGTCTACCTCTACAACTACGGCTGGAATCTCGGGCACCTCGGTCCGGCCGCCGCAGTGGCCTGGGCGATGCTCGCCCTCCTGCTGATCATCGCCGCGGTCAACCGGCTCATCGGCCGCTTCGTACGCACATCCGCGGTCTGACCGGGAGCGAATTCCATGACCATGACCAGTACCGTCAAAGCCCCGGAACCCACGGTCCCGCCCGCCCGCCGACGGGACACGCGGCGCCCGAGCCGGTTCAGGCCGGGCGCGGGCAAGCAGTTGCAGGGCGGCCCGTTCGCCTACATCGCCCTGGCCGTCGTCGGCATCGGCTCGCTGCTGCCGCTCTACTGGACGCTGGTGGCCGCGTCCCACACCCAGGACGAAGTGCTCGCCACCACACCGCCGTTCCTGCCGGGCGGTCGGCTGCTGCACAACCTCGACGCGGCCTGGAACCAGGCACACCTCGGCAAGGCGATCGTCAACAGCTTCCTCGTCGCCGGCTGCATCACGGCGGCGACGCTCTTCTTCTGCACCCTGGCCGGCTACGCCTTCGCCAAGATGCGCTTCCGGGGCCGCGGCGCGCTGATGACCGGCGTCATCGCCACGCTCACGATCCCGCCGCAGCTCAGTGTCGTCCCGCTGTTCATGATGATGTCCGACATCGGCTGGGGCGGGCAGCTGGAGTCGGTGATCTTCCCGACCCTGGTGAGCGCCTTCGGGGTGTTCTTCATACGGCAGTACCTGAGCGAGGCGCTGCCCTACGAGCTCGTCGAGGCCGCCAAGATCGACGGCGCGAACAACTTCCGCATCGTGCGCAGCGTGGTCCTGCCGGTAGCCCGCCCCGCCATGATGGTGCTGGGGATGCTCACCTTCGTGCAGGCGTGGAACGACTTCTTCTGGCCCTACCTCGCCCTCAACCAGCAGAACCCCACGCTCCAGGTGGCCCTCGGCCAGCTGAGCGCCTCGTACACCCCGGACCAGAGCATCGTGATGGCCGGTGCGCTGATCAGCACGCTGCCACTGCTCGTGGTGTTCGTGATCTTCGGCAAGCGGATCGTCGGCGGGATCATGTCCGGCGCCGTCAAGGGCTGACACCGCGTCATCCGCCTTCTCCTGCCTGTCCCTGCCCGTCCACCCCTGGGAGCGCTCCCGCATGACTGCCGTACGACCCGACACCGCCCCGAAGGCCGCACCCGAGGCAGCGGAATTCCCGACCGGTTTCGTCTGGGGGGCGGCCACCGCCGCCTACCAGGTCGAGGGCGCCGCGGCCGAGGACGGCCGCACCCCTTCCATCTGGGACACCTTCAGCCGCACGCCGGGCAAGGTCCGCAACGGCGACACCGGAGACATCGCCGCCGACCACTACCACCGCTACCGCGACGACGTGGCGCTGATGAAGCGGCTCGGCCTGACGGCCTACCGCTTCTCCGTCTCCTGGTCCCGGGTGCAGCCCACCGGCCGCGGCCCCGCCGTCGAACGCGGCCTGGACTTCTACCGCAGGCTCGTCGACGAGCTCCTCGAAGCGGGCATCGCGCCCGTCGCCACCCTGTACCACTGGGACCTGCCCCAGGAACTGGAGGACGCGGGCGGCTGGCCCCAGCGGGTGACCGCCGAACGCTTCGCCGACTACGCCGACATCATGGCCGGAGCCCTCGGCGACCGCGTCAGCACCTGGACCACCCTCAACGAACCGTGGTGCTCGGCCTTCCTCGGCTACGGCTCCGGCGTGCACGCCCCCGGCCGCACCGAGCCCGCCGCCGCGCTGCGCGCCGCCCACCATCTCAACCTCGCCCATGGCCGGGCGACCGGGGTCCTGCGCGACCGCCTCCCCGCCACCGCGCAGATCTCGGTCACCCTCAACCTCCACCACGTCCGCCCGCTGACCGGCAGCGCGGCCGACGCGGACGCCGCACGCCGGATCGACGCGGTGGGCAACCGGATCTTCACCGGTCCGATGCTGCGCGGCGCGTACCCGGAGGACCTGCTCGCCGACACCGGGCACCTGGTGGACTGGCCGGGGCTGGTCCGGGACGGCGACCTGGCCACCATCTCCGGCCCGGTCGACGTCCTGGGCGTCAACTACTACACGCCGACACTGGTCTCCACGCCCGCCGACGGCTCCGGCGACTCGCGCGACGACGGGCACGGCAACAGCGACCACTCCCCGTGGCCCGGCTCCGAACACGTCGCCTTCCACCTCGCCGAGGGCAGGAAGCGCACCGCGATGAACTGGGCGATCGACCCGGACGGGCTGTACGAGCTGCTCGCCGACGTCTCCCGGGACCACCCCGGCCTGCCGCTGATGGTCACCGAGAACGGCGCCGCCTTCGACGACGCCCTCTCGCCCGAGGGGCTGGTGGAGGACCCCGAGCGGATCGAGTACCTGCACGGCCACCTCGACGCCGTGCGGCGGGCCGCGGCCGACGGGGTGGACGTCCGGGGCTACTTCCTCTGGTCCCTGATGGACAACTTCGAGTGGGCGTACGGGTACTCCAAGCGCTTCGGTGCCGTCTACGTCGACTACGACACCCAGCGCCGCATCCCCAAGGCGAGCGCCCACTGGTACGCCGACGTCATCCGCCGCCACGCGCTGCCCCCGGCTCCCGCCCCGTCCCCGGCCACCGGCCTCGGCTGAGTCCGCACCCCCGTCCCGCCTCCCGGGGACCCGGCCGCGGGAGGCCGGGCCCCCGTCGTTCCCCCCACGCTTGGTTTGCCCATCCGGCTGTGAGAAATTGACCGCGAACGGGAGGCAGCCATGACGGCAGCGCGAGTACGGAGCGGTGGCCGGCCCACGCTCGAAGAGGTCGCGGCACGGGCAGGGGTGGGGCGCGGCACGGCCTCGCGGGTCATCAACGGCTCACCACGGGTCAGCGCGCACACCCGCGAGGCGGTGGAGGCGGCCGTCGCCGAGCTGGGCTACGTACCGAATCGCGCGGCCCGCGCGCTCGCCGGGAACCGCACGGACGCCATCGCCCTGGTGGTGCCCGAGCCGGAGACCCGCTTCTTCGCCGAGCCGTACTTCTCCGACATCGTCCGCGGTGTCGGAGCGGCGCTCGCCGACACCGACATGCAACTGCTGCTCACCCTCGTCGGCAACGACCGCGAGCGCCGCCGGCTGGCCCAGTACCTGACCGCGCACCGCGTGGACGGCGTGCTGCTGGTCTCCGTCCACGCCGACGACCCGCTGCCGGACCTGCTGGAGCAGCTCGGCATGCCGGCCGTGATGAGCGGCCGCAGATGGGCCTCCGAAACGCTCGCCTCGGTCGACTCCGACAACTTCGGGGGCGCCGGCGCCGCGGTCGGCCATCTCGTCTCCCGGGGGCGCCGCGCCATCGCCACGATCACCGGACCCCGGGACGTCTACGGAGCGCAGCGCCGTCTCGACGGCTACCGCGAGGCGATGTCCGGGGCCGGTCTCGAACCGGACGAGCGGCTGATCGCCCCGGCCGACTTCACCGAGGAGGGCGGTGCGCGGGCCATGCGCGAGCTGCTCGCCCGCCGCCCCGACGTCGACGCGGTCTTCGCGGCCTCCGACGTCATGGCTGCGGGCGCCCGCCAGGTGCTGCGCGAGGCCGGCCGGCGCATCCCGGATGACGTGGCCCTCATCGGCTTCGACGACTCGGCGGTGGCCCGCCACATGGACCCGGCCCTCACCAGCGTGCGCCAGCCGATCGAGGAGATGGGCCGCACGATGGCCCGCGTACTGCTCAAGGAGATCGCGAGCGAGAACCAGGAGCGCCCGCAGATCGTGCTCCCCACCGAACTGGTCGTCCGCGACTCCTCGTGACGACCGTCACACGGCCGCCCGCTGAGAGGGGCTCAGACACGAGAAGGGCCCCGGTCCGAAGACCGAGGCCCTTCCCTTCAGGGTGAGTAACGGGACTCGAACCCGCGACATCCTGGACCACAACCAGGTGCTCTACCATCTGAGCTATACCCACCATGTCCGGTCTTTTTCTGACCGGCCGAGAAAAAGTGTACAGGGTCCGAGAGGGTGCTCGCTCCCCAGTTGTTCAGCCGCTGATCCCGGCCCCCGAAAGGGCCATGACCAGCGGCTTCACAAGGTCCTACGGCGCGGGCGGCGCGACGCGTGTCGCGATGGCCTTCGCGCGCTCCGAGTCCGGACCGGGCTGCGGCACGAAGACCGCCTCGCGGTAGTAGCGCAGCTCCGTGATGGAGTCACGGATGTCCGCGAGCGCCCGGTGGTTTCCGTTCTTGGCCGGGCTGTTGAAGTACGCCCTCGGGTACCAGCGGCGCGCCAGCTCCTTGATCGAGGAGACATCGACGATCCGGTAGTGGAGGTAGCCCTCCAGGGCCGCCATGTCCCGCGCCAGGAAACCGCGGTCGGTGGAGACCGAGTTCCCGCAGAGCGGGGCCTTGCCGGGCTCCTTCACATGCTCGCGGACGTAGTTCAGCACCTGGGCCTCGGCGTCAGCCAGGGTGGTGCCCCCGGCCAGCTCGTCGAGGAGGCCCGAGGCGGTGTGCATCTGCCGCACCACCTCGGGCATGGTCTCCAGGGCCGCGTCCGGCGGGCGGATCACGATGTCCACCCCTTCGCCGAGCACGTTCAGCTCCGAGTCGGTGACCAGTGCGGCCACCTCGATGAGTGCGTCTTCCGTCAACGAGAGCCCGGTCATCTCGCAGTCGATCCACACCATGCGATCGTTCATGGCCCCACCCTACGGGGCGCTCCGCTGCCCCGGCAGGGTCGGGCGCCCGGTCGTGTACGCGTCGGGGCCGGGTTTCCCCTGCTCCGGCTGGACCGTACCGGCCGACGGCGTCGCGACGGCATGCGGGCCCGGCGAGGTGGCCGTGGCCGCGGCACGCCGGATCGCCGCGTTGCCCTGAGCGGGTACGACCGGCTCGGTCGCCGTGGCCACCGGCTCCGCGCCACCGCCCTGCGGACGACGGGCCCGGTAGGCGGCCCGGTACGCGGCGGGGGAGGAGCCCAGCTGACGCCGGAAGTGTCCGCGCAGCGCGACCGGCGAGCGGAAGCCGCAGCGGCCCGCCACCTCGTCGACCGAGTACTCGGACGTCTCCAGCAGCCGCTGCGCCTGCAGCACCCGCTGGGTGATCAGCCACTGGAGCGGTGCGCTGCCGGTGAGCGAACGGAACCTGCGGTCGAAGGTCCGCCTGCTCATGTAGGCGCGCGCGGCCAGCGTCTCCACGTCGAACTGCTCGTGGAGATGCTCCAGTGCCCAGGCCACGACCTCGGCGAGCGGGTCGGAGCCGATCTCCTCGGGTAAAGACCTGTCGAGGTAGCGCTCCTGGCCGCCACTGCGCCGCGACGGCACGACGAGCCGGCGGGCCAGTGCCCCGGCGGCCTCCGTGCCGTGGTCCGTGCGGACTATGTGCAGACAGAGATCGATCCCGGCTGCTGTCCCCGCGGAGGTGAGCACATCGCCGTCGTCGACGAACAGCTCACGCGGATCGACGTGGACCGACGGATAGCGCTTGGCCAGCGTCGGTGCGTACATCCAGTGTGTGGTCGCCGGACGGCCGTCCAGCAGACCGGCGGCGGCGAGCACGAACGCGCCCGTGCACAGCCCGACGATGCGGGCGCCCTCCTCGTGGGCGCGGCGCAGCGCCTCCAGCGCCTCGGCGGGCGGCGGCGAGGTGATCGAACGCCAGGCGGGCACCACGACGGTGCCGGCCCTGCTGATCGCCTCCAGCCCGTAGGGCGCGGTGAGTTCGAGTCCCCCGGTGGTCCGCAGCGGTCCTTCTTCCCCGCCGCAGACGAGGAGTCGGTAGCGCGGAACTCCCGCGTCCTGGCGGTCGATTCCGAACACGGAGAGCGGGATCGAACTCTCGAAGATGGGGCCGCCGCTGAACAGCAGCACGGCGACGACTTCTCGTCGTCGACGGCCACTGAGCTTCCGTACAGCCTCCGTTGCGGCGGCGGAGTCCTGGCTCATGACGCTAAGCCCCCCTCGGTGTTCGCGTCTCCCTGGTCCTTACGGGCCTGTCGCACCTGCACTTTTCCCCTCGGTCCTGCACGAGTTCCCCAGACTTCGATACCCAAGATCGAATCTACTGCGTCCCGTGGTGCCGGCGTGACAAGTTCACCAACCGGCGTTATGTCGACAAGGCCACTTGGCGGGAAGCATTCGATCACGAAGCGTTTCATCCGAAAGCCGTGCAGGGAAGTGCGTCTGGCGTTCATGGCCCGTCCCCGTTGGGTGGAAGCGTACCGCGCGGTCTCTTCCTGCCTGGTGGCAAGGGGGTTGATCGGCCAATTCGGCAAGGAATGGGCACGGGTATGAAGTTGGCTGAAAATAGACGGTTGTGCATACGTGATTCAGTCATTGAACCGGCGCACAACCCGGGTGATCAACCGCTTCTTTGCGCCCCCTGGGCAGGTCGGACGGCTGATCGTACGGAATCGAGCGGTGGCAACCGGCATCGACCGGATTCCGCCCGCCGGGCCGGTGTCGGTTCCCGGCCGGGCCGGTCGCCGGGAGCGGGGCGGACGGGCCGGAGCGGGTGCGGTGGGACGCCCGGGGCGGGATGCCGGCCCCGGCGGTCGGCAGTGGGGCGGTGATCCGTTCCGGGGTCGCTCCGGGGGCGCGGGGGCCGTGCCCGGGTCCGGGGGATGACGGATCCGGATCCGTCCGGTCACCGAGGGCAGCCGTCCCGGCCCGGCGGCGTCGGTGTACAGCACAAGCGGCATTGCCATACGGGGTCCGCCTCGGGCATGCTCCGTGAAACGTCGCGCGCGCTTTGCGCGGGTCTGGGCAGTGGAGGAGTGGCGCCGTACCCTTGGGGGTAAGGGGTTGGGAAGATGATTCCCGGACACCGCAACACCGCCCGCTGACCCACCTTCCCCAAGTCGCTCTCCTCACGAGGACTCTCTTCGCCGAGACACCGATGGCCGGTCACGAAATCCCCGAACCCGCCGACCGCAAGCAGGTAGCCGACCCCATGTCGGACCCGCAGACGGTCGAAGAAACACGTCACTCCTGCGATCCCGCGTTCCGTCATGGGGTCGTCGTCGGCTTCGACGGCTCGACCTCCAGTGAACGCGCCCTCGCCTATGCCATCGGGATGGCCCGAAGATCAGGCTCCGGCCTGATCATCGTCCATGTCGCCAACCGGCTGCCGACCACGGTCTGGGCAGGCTGCGAGCCGCCCGTCTTCGTGGACGTGCCCGATCACCGCACCGAGGTGCTCGGTCTGGAGCTCGCCTGCGCGGACTACCTCTCCGAGGTTCCCTGGGTCCTCGTCGAGCGGGGCGGGGACATCTGCCACGAGCTGGAGGAGGTCGGCCGGGAGTACTCGGCCGACGCCATCGTCGTCGGCTCCACGCACGGCATCGTCGGCCGCATCTTCGGCTCGGTGGCGGGACGCCTCGCGCGGCGTGCGCAGCGCCCGGTCGTCGTCATCCCCTGAGAGCCCGTCGGGCGCCCGACGCCCCGGCTGCCTCTTCCGTCACTCCTGCGACCCGTCGATCGACCCCTCGTTCGACATGGCGTCAACTCGTCTGCGTAAACCGGCAATTCATGTCGGGCGGAGGCGGATGGCACGCTCGCGGAGCGGCCTGCCGCGGACAACGGCGTCCCCGCGGGAAGCGTCCGGCGCCTCCACCCTCGGTCATCTCGCCCCGGGAGCCGCCCTGTTGACGTTCGGTATCGGTCACCCCGGTGCCGTGGAGGTTGGCGCCGGAACGGCCCCGTACCCGCGCTCGCGGTGGGTACGGGGCCGTTCTGCGCGCCGGGCGCGCGTGTGAGCTGTTGTGTGCGCGGGCCTATTCGACGGTGACGGACTTCGCCAGGTTGCGCGGCTTGTCGATGTCACGGCCCATGGCCAGCGCCGTGTGGTACGCGAAGAGCTGGAGCGGGATGCCCATCAGGATCGGGTCCAGCTCGTTCTCGTTCTTCGGCACGACGATGGTGTGGTCGGCCTTCTCCTGCACCTGGTGGGCGACGGCGAGGATGCGGCCGCTGCGGGCCTTGATCTCCTCCATCGCGGCACGGTTCTTCTCCAGCAGGTCGTCGTCCGGCACGATCGCCACCGTCGGCATCGCGGGCTCGATCAGCGCCAGCGGCCCGTGCTTCAGCTCGGAGGCCGGGTACGCCTCGGCGTGGATGTACGAGACCTCCTTGAGCTTCAGCGAGGCCTCGCGGGCGACGGGGTAGCCGCGCACCCGGCCGATGAACATCATCGACTTGGCGTCCGCGTACTCGGCCGCCATCTTCTTGATCTCGTCCTCGTTCGCCAGGATCTCGCTGATCTGGGCGGGCAGCCTGCGCAGCCCCTCGATGATCCGCTTGCCGTCGGCGACCGACAGGTCCCGGATCCGGCCCAGGTGCAGCGCGAGCAGCGCGAACGCGACGACCGTGTTGGTGAAGCACTTGGTGGAGACGACGCACACCTCGGGACCGGCGTGGACGTACGTGCCGCCGTCCGCCTCCCGGGCGATGGCCGAACCCACCACGTTGACGACACCGAGCACCCGGGCGCCCTTGCGCTTGAGCTCCTGGACGGCGGCCAGCACGTCGTACGTCTCGCCGGACTGGGAGACCGCGACGTACAGCGTGTCCGGGTCGACGACCGGGTTGCGGTAGCGGAACTCGGAGGCGGGCTCGGCGTCCGCGGGGATGCGGGCCAGCTCCTCGATCAGCTGGGCGCCGATCTGGCCCGCGTGGTACGAGGTGCCGCAGCCGAGGATCTTGATCCGGCGGACCCCGCGCGCCTCCCGGGCGTCGAGGTTGAGGCCGCCCAGGTGCACGGTGGCGAAGCGGTCGTCGATCCGGCCGCGCAGCACCCGGTCGACGGCGTCGGCCTGCTCGGAGATCTCCTTGTGCATGTACGTGTCGTGGCCGCCCATGTCGTAGGACTCGGCCTCCCACTCCACGGTGGTCGGCGTGGCCGTCGTGGACGAGCCCTCCGTGGTGTACGTACGGAAGTCGTCGGCCTTGAGGGTGGCCATCTCGCCGTCGTCCAGGGTGACGACCTGGCGGGTGTGGGCGACCAGCGCGGCGACGTCCGAGGCGACGAACATCTCCTTCTCGCCGATGCCGAGCACGACCGGGGAGCCGTTGCGGGCGACCACGATGCGGTCGTTGAAGTCGGCGTGCATGACGGCGATGCCGTACGTGCCCTCGACCGAGCGCAGCGCCTCGCGGACCTTCTCCTCCAGGGTGTCCGCCTGGGCGCGGGCGATCAGGTGGACCAGCACCTCGGTGTCGGTCTCGGAGAGGAAGACGACGCCGTCGGCGACGAGCTTCGCACGGAGCTCGGAGGCGTTGTCGATGATGCCGTTGTGGACGACGGCGACCTTGTTCTCGGCGTCCAGGTGGGGGTGCGCGTTCTCGTCGCTCGGGGCGCCGTGGGTGGCCCAGCGGGTGTGGGCGATACCGGTGGTGCCGGTGAAGCGCTTGGGAACGCGGGCCTCCAGCTCGCGGACCCGGCCCTTCGCCTTGACCATCCGCAGGGCGGCGGGCTTGCCGGCCGACGCCTTGCCGGTGATCACGATGCCCGCGGAGTCGTAACCCCGGTACTCCAGCCGCTGCAGCCCTTCCAGCAGCAGCGGAGCCACATCACGCTTCCCGATATATCCGACGATTCCGCACATAAAGTCTCTGCCCCTCCATCGACGTACCTGTGGTGCCCGTTGTTCAGCCGTAGACGATGCGGCGCAGCTGGCGGAGCGAGAGCTCCGGCGGCGCGACCGCGCGGTGCGGCAGTTCGGCCGCGATCCGCTCGAAGATCTCCGCGTTGACCAGGCCGCCGGACTGCAGTTCGCGGTGGCGGCGGCGGACGAAGTCGTCGGTCGTCTCGTCGAAGTACGCCAGCACGTCGAGGATCACCCGGGCGGCTTCACCGCGCTGGAGCGCGGTGCTGCGCACCAGGTGGTCGATGAGGTCGTCATGCGACGGGCGGCGTTCGAGCACTCGTTGATATTGCGATGGGTGGGGCGCTTACGCAACAATTCTGCCCGATATCGGGCAGGCTCTGGTGTGATTACGCTCTCGAACGGGCCCGGAACGGTGTTCCGGGCCCGTGGTCGCGACAGCTCCGGGACGCCTACAGGCGCTTGAGGACGGCCTGCTTGGCGGCGCCGAACTCGTCGTCGGTGAGCACCCCGGACCGGTGCAGCTCACCGAGCTCGCGCAGCCGGCGCAGCAGTACGTCGTGATCGTCGCCGGACGGCGCGGCCGGGACGGGTGCCGCGGGTGCGGCCGGGGCCGTGAGCTCCGCGGGCGCGGCACCTCCGGGGGCGGGACCCGCCCCCGCCGCATCGGGCAGCCGTACCAGGACCGCCGCCGCGACCAGGACCGCCGTGTACTCCTTCTTGGACAGCCCCCACAGATCCAGCGAGTACGGGTCGTCCTCGGCCGCCGGGGCCGACGCCGGGCCCTCGCGCCGCACGAAGCGCAGATGCCCGTTCTCCAGACCGATGGCGGGCACCCAGTGCACGCCGGTCACCTCCGAGACCGGGAACGCGACCGGGCCGCCCGAGGTCTTGATCTCGTTGGCCTTCCAGTTCCAGGTGAGGCGGACGGTCTCCCCGTCGAACGAGGCCGTGCCGTCCCCGCCGCCACCGGCGACCGGCACCGCGGGCCCCGGCAGCAGGAAGCCGTCCACCGCGCCGGTGGGCACCTGCTCGACCAGCAGGGCGCTGCGCACCTCGTCGACGAAGTACTCCGCCAGCCCGCTCCGGTTCTTGTCCACGGTCAGTTGGTAGGGGTCCGCGGCGTCCTTGAGCCTGCCGTCGGCCGCGCGCAGCACCGGGCACGCGCCGTCGCGCAGCCGCAGTCGCAGCCGGCCGCCCTTGCGGTCCGGCTCGAAGGAGATGCCCGCCAACGCCCGCAGCGGGACGACGCATTCGCCCAGCTCCTGCCGGAGCGGGTGGATGCCCTTGCCCCGGCCCGGCACGATCCGCACCGTTTCGCCGTCGAAGGTCCACGTTCCGTCGCGCTGGGTTATTTCCGCCATGCGGCAGATTCTCTCAGTCGTGCGACAGGGAAGTGGTCTACACCTTGACCATACGTGAGGTGCACGATACGCATGGTGATGGTTCGGTTGCTCAGGAGATCCACAGGTGTGAACCCGTCGAAAGGGACCCGGCTTGTGAGACTGCACAGGACACAGCGCACCGCCCTTCCCCGCCTTCTCGGCTCGCTGCTGCTCGTCACGGCGGCCGGGATCTCCACTGTCGGCGCCACAACGGAAAGACCGGCGGCGAACAGTGGCCCGGCCGCCACCGCCTCGCCCCGTCCGCTCGGCCAGATCGTGCCCGCCCCCGCCGAGGCGAAGCCCGGCGGCTCCCCGTACACCATCACGGCGGACACCAGGATCCGCGTCGACGGCTCCGGCGAGGCCCGACGGGTCGGCGACTACCTGGCGGGTGTGCTGCGCCCGTCCACCGGATACCCGCTGCCGGTCACCGGCGACGCCGGCAACGGCATCCGGCTGCGTCTCGACTCCCGCAACGGCGCACTGGGCGCCGAGGGCTACAGCCTGAAGTCGAGCCGCGGCTCCGTCACCATCACCGCACGCGGCCCCGCGGGACTCTTCCACGGCGTCCAGACGCTCCGCCAACTGCTCCCGGCCGACGTGGAGAAGAAGACCCCCCAGAAGGGCCCGTGGACGGTCGCGGGCGGCACGGTCACGGACGCGCCGCGCTACGCGTACCGCAGCGCGATGCTCGACGTCTCCCGGCACTTCTTCTCCGTCACCGAGGTCAAGCGCTACATCGACCAGCTCGCCCTCTACAAGATGAACAAGCTCCATCTGCATCTCTCCGACGACCAGGGCTGGCGGATCGCCATCGACTCCTGGCCGCGGCTCGCCACGTACGGCGGGCAGACGGAGGTCGGCGGCGGCCCCGGCGGCCACTACACGAAGAGCGACTACAAGGAGATCGTCCGGTACGCCTCCTCCCGCTATCTGGAGGTCGTGCCGGAGATCGACCTGCCCGGCCACACCAACGCGGCACTCGCCTCGTACGCGGAGCTGAACTGTGACGGGGTCGCGCCGCCGCTGTACACCGGCACCGGTGTCGGCTTCAGCTCGCTCTGCGTCCCGAAGGCCGTCACGTACGACTTCGTGGACGACGTGGTCCGTGAGCTCGCCGCGCTCACGCCCGGCAAGTACCTCCACATCGGCGGCGACGAGGCGCACTCCACCAGCCACGAGGACTATGTGGCGTTCATGGACAAGGCGCAGGCCATCGTCGGCAAGTACGGCAAGACCGTGGTGGGCTGGCACCAGCTGACCGGGGGCACGCCGGTGAAGGGCGCGGTCGCCCAGTACTGGGGTTACGACCGGACGGGCGACGCCGAGCGCAAGCAGGTCGCGGACGCCGCCGTGAACGGCACGAAGCTGGTGCTGTCCCCGGCCGACCGCAGCTACCTCGACATGAAGTACGACAAGGACACCGAGCTGGGGCTGGCCTGGGCCGGCTACGTATCGGTCCAGCGCTCGTACGACTGGAACCCGGCGACCTACCTGGCCGGCGCACCGGAGGGCTCGGTCCTCGGGGTCGAGGCGCCGCTCTGGTCGGAGACCCTGACCGACAGCGACGAGATCGAGCAGATGGCGTTCCCCCGGCTGCCCGGGGTCGCGGAGCTCGGCTGGTCGCCCGCGGCCACGCACGACTGGGACGCGTACAAGGTGCGGCTGGGGGCGCAGGGGCCGCGGCTCTCGGCACTCGGCGTCGACTACTACCGGGCGCCGCAGGTCCCCTGGGCCGCCGAGTGAGGTGACCGGGACCGTCCGGCGGCCGGGTACCTTCCCGGTCGCCGGACGGTCCCGGTGCCCGCGGTCTACTCGTCACCGGCCGCCGCCTCGCGCAGCTGCTCCTCGCTCATCCCGCGGCGCCAGTACCCGACGAACGTCACGCGCCCGCGGTCGAACCCGCGCTCACGCACCAGGTGCCGGCGCACCGCCCGCACCTGCGAGGACTCGCCCGCGATCCAGACGTACGGCGTCCCCCCGGGCAGTTCGGCCGCCTCGATGGCCGCGGTGGCCGCGGGTGCGCCCTCGTCCCGTACGAGCCAGGTGATCCTGGCCCTGGCTGCGGTGTTGAGGGCCTGGCGGTCCTGGGTGTGCTGAACCTCCAGCCAGACCCGGGCCTTCATGCCTGCGGGCAGCCACTCCAGGGCGGCGGCCGCGGCGGGCAGCGCGGTCTCGTCGGCCCAGATCAGCACCCAGTCGGTGTCCTCGGGAGGGCGGAAGCGGACGGCCGTGTTGTCCTCGACGGCCGGGCCCAGCGCCGTGAGCCGGTCGCCGGGGGAGGCGTCCTCGGCCCAGCGGCAGGCGGGGCCGCCGTCCCCGTGCAGCGCGAAGTCGATGTCGATCTCGGTCGCCCCGCCGGGCGTCGTGCGCTGGGCGCGCACGGTGTACGAGCGCATCACGGCCCGTACGTCCTCGGGCAGGGCCCGCCAGGCGGCGAACCAGTCGCCGTTCCCGTCGACCGGGACTACCGGTTCGGACTGCCCCGGGTGCGGCAGGAACAGCGACAGGCTCTGGTCGCGTCCGCCGGCGGCGAAGCCGTCGAGCCCAGGGCCGCCGAAGGTGATCCGGAGCATGGAGGGGCCGAGCCGCCGGGTCCGCGTGACCGTCAGGCCGAAGAACCGGAACGGGGCTGTGGGGGGTGCGACGGACGTCGTCATGAGGGGGTCCTCCCAGGAACCGGAAGCGAAGCCGGGAACCGGCCGCCGCGTATTCTTGGGAAGGTTAGCCTAACCTCATTGGGGTTTCGGGGGTGCCCCGGGGCCGCTCACCGGACCAGGACCCCGCCGCCCACCGACCGGGCCCGCAGCGCGGCACGGGTGATGTTGGCGAGCCGGGCCGCCACGTAGTCCCTCCCGTAGCCGCTGTGCGCACCCAGCTGTGTCGTGTGCCCGCGCATCAGCTCGCACTCGGCGAGGAAGGCCTCGACGTCCTCCGGCTGCACGTACAGATCGCCGGTGGCCGGCTCCGGGAAGAACCGGGCCCCGAGCCTCCTGGCGCACTCCGAGCCCCAGAGCTTGGTCCGGCTGCTCTCGAACCCGGCCATGTCGCTGCCGTCCTCGGGGTCGTCGAGCAGCCGCGGCTTCTCCGCCCCGTCGTGGACGAAGGTGTGCACGAGCAGCGTCATGCCCCGAACTCCGCCCGGCAGCCGTCGAGTCCCTCGACGGTGACCTCGATGCTCCGGCACTCCTCCCAGCGCGCGCGGTCCATCCGCAGTCGTTGCAGGGTGACGGGCGCTCCCCGCACGGCGGCGACCGCGAGGCCGTCCGGCAGATAGCCGAGCCGGCGCGAGACACCCAGCGAGCGCGGGTTGTCGGTCATCGCGTCCGACACCGCGGTCCGGGCCCCGAGGCCGGCGAAGGCGAGATGCAGGGCGGCGGCCCGCATCTCGGTGCCGATGCCCCGGCCCTGGTGGGCGAGGCCCAGCCACGACCCGGTGCTGACCTCGCCGGTCACGGCGAAGTCCCTCGCCATCACGTCCTGCCGCCCGACCACCTTGCCCTCGCACAGCACGGCGAGGCTCAACGCCCAGTCCCGTACCGACCAGTTGGCGACGGTGGACAGCACATGCTGGAACACGGCCCTGCCGCGCTCCTCGGGCGGTACGGCGGTCCAGGGAACCGTGAACGGCATCTCGCCCGGCGCATGCACCCCGTCGGCGGCGACCGACGCGAGGCCGTCCAGCAACTCCAGGTCCGGGAGGCGTAGTTCCAAACGGGGCGTGCGGAGGCGGAGCCCGTAGAGGGGCCAGTGCTGCGGCTTCATGGACGGACTCTGCCGGGCGGGGCGGCGCCCTGTCGAGCGGATTCCCCGGTCGGCCGCACCGCGGGCGCTTCCGGTGGGGCGCCGCGGTCGCGTGCGTCGGCCATGTGCCAGGCGTCGCGGACGGTCAGGGGCGCGGCCAGGGGCGGCCGCCCAGGCGCTCGATGTCGGTGTTGAAGCGCCTCAGGTAGGCGGCGAAGCCGGAGATGTCCTCGTCCGACCAGTTGGCCATGACCCGCTCCAGGGAGCGGACGAGGCCCTCGCGTTCCGCGTCGAGCATGCGGGCGCCCTCGTCGGTGATCCGGAACTTGCGGGCCATGCCGCCCTCGGGGTCCGGGATGCGTTTCACGAGTCCGGCGCGCACGGCCGCCGCGGTCTGCCGGTTGAGGGTGGAGGCGTCGAGCCCGAAGGCGTCGCTGAGCTCACCGATCGACATCGGCCCCTGGATGCGGACGCGGCTGAGCAGGATGTACGCGCTGTGGTCCATCAGGCCGTCCTTGCGCCGCCCGCCCTTGTTCTGCAGGAGGCCGTGGCGGCTGAGGAGCATCTGCTCGTACTCGACCTCGTGTGTGGGCCTGGTCATGCGCCTGCCGCCTCCTGCGGTCGTCCGGGCGTCCCGGCGTGTTTCCGGATGTCGGTCCTCATTCTCCCATAGGCCTGTGCAACGTACATATAACGTGCTCGATGCATTGAGTATGTACGATGCATAGTCTTCTTCCGATACGTACCCCGAGGAGTCCCGGATGGGTGCCCCCCAGCCATCAACCCGCACCGGCGGTGTCGTCGCCACGCTGGCCATCGCCGGCGTCACGGCGGCGATCATGCAGACCCTGGTCACCCCGCTCATCGCGGAGTTGCCGCAGATCCTGAACACCACCCCCTCGAACGCGGCGTGGGTGATCACCGTCACCCTGCTGGTGTCCGCCGTCTGCGTGCCCGTCTCCGGACGTCTGGGTGACATGGTCGGCAAGCGCCGGATGCTTCTCGCGTGCTCCGTGCCGCTGATAGCCGGCTCGGTGGTGTGCGCGCTCTCCTCGTCCGTCGTCCCCATGATCGTCGGCCGCGGTCTCCAGGGCATGGGCATGGGCGTGCTGCCGCTCGGCATCGCCCTGCTGCGTGACGTGGTCCCGGCGGAGAAGCTCAGCTCCTCCATCGCGCTGGTCAGCGCCTCCATGGGTATCGGCGGCGCGCTCGGCCTGCCGATCGCCGCGGCGGTCGCCCAGTACACGAACTGGCGGGTGCTGTTCTGGGGCTCGGCCGGCCTGGCCACCGTGGTCGCGGCGCTGATCTGGTTCCTGATCCCCGACGTGCCGGCCGGAGCCAAGGGTCAGCGGTTCGACGTGCTCGGTGCGATCGGTCTCGGGGCGGGCCTGGTCTGCCTGCTGCTCGCGGTCTCCAAGGGCGCCGACTGGGGCTGGGGCTCGGCGACCACGCTCGGCCTGTTCGCCGCCGCCGTCGTGGTGCTGCTCGCCTGGGGCCTGTGGGAGCTGCGTACCCGGGACCCGTTGGTCGACCTGCGCACCACCGCGCGTCCCCGGGTGCTGATGACCAACCTCGCCTCCGTCTTCGTCGGCTTCGGCATGTACGCCAGCATGCTGATCTCGCCGCAGCTCCTGCAGTTCCCCGCCGCCACCGGCTACGGTCTGGGCCAGTCGATGCTCGCGGCGGGCCTGTGGCTGGCGCCCGGCGGCATCATGATGATGATCGTCTCCCCGCTCGGCGGAAAGCTCATCGACGCCCGGGGCCCGAAGTTCACCCTGGTGTGCGGCATCCTGGTCATCGCGGTCGGCTACGGCCTGGCGCTGGTGCTCATGGGCTCCGCGTGGGGCCTGATGGTGGTCGGCATGGTGACCAGCAGCGGTGTCGGCCTGGCGTACGGTGCGATGCCCGCACTGATCATGGGCTCGGTCCCGCTGTCCGAGACCGCCGCCGCCAACGGCTTCAACACGCTCATGCGCTCCCTCGGCACGTCGATCGGCGCCGCGGTGGTCGGCGTGGTCCTCTCGCAGATGACCGTCACCATGGGCGGCCACACCTTCACCTCCGAGAACGGCTTCCGTACCGGACTCCTGGTCGGCTGCGGCGTCGCCCTGGTCGCGGCGGTGATCGCCGCCGCCATCCCGGCGGCGCGCCGCGTCACGGCCGGCACCGACGCCGCGCCCGAACAGGCCACGGTCAAGGCCTGAGCCGCGGTTCGCGGTTCGCGTGATGCCGCCCGGTATCCGTACCCGCGCGGCACCGGCGGAACACGAGCCGACGGCATCCCGGGCCGTCCGGGTCGCCCGCTCCGTCAACCAGCGCCGGTGCGCCGCTGGTTGACGGACCGGGCGGCGGCATCGCCGCCCCCTCCGGGTAAGGTGGAAGTCTTCGGACGGCGTCAGCCTCCGGAGTCCCGAAGGCGAACGCCATGACATCCCCTGTCCCGCGCCCCGCCCGTCGTCGCCTCGACGCCGCACTGGACGGCCTCGCCGTCACCTTCCGTGGAATGACCGCCCGCCCCGACGAGCACAACTGCGAGTGCCACTGGGGCAGTGCCGAGGACGTCGCCCGGCTCAAGGTCCCGGACGTCGAGCTGTACGACGATCTCCTGCAACGCACCTGGCGGGCTCCCGACTGGAGCGACCACGCGTCGGTGCTGCGCCGGATCCTCCCTCAGTTCGCCCGGTCCCTCGTCGCGGGCCGCATCGAGGCCTTCCTCGGCCCGGAGGAGATCGGCCGTTCGTTCGACCGGGGCCAGTGGCAGCAGTGGCCGGACGAACAGGCCGCGGCGGTAAGGGAGTTCCTCCACGCCTGGTGGTCCCACACACTCACCGACCCGGCCCCGGCCGTCCCCGCCCACGAACTCCTCGCCCTGAACGTCGAGGCATCCGGCACGCTCACCCCGTGGCTCACTCACTGGGAGACGCAGACCGGCGCCCCGGCCACCCGGCACCTCGCCGAGGCCGCGGCCCACTGGGAGTACGACCTCCTCGTTGACGAACTCCCCTGGGGCGCCTGGGACGCCTGGGACGACGAGGGCGAGAAGCGCGCCGAACTGACGACCTGGCTGCTCGACCACGCCCGCCCCCGCCTCATCGCCCACGGCGCACCCGGTGAACTGCTCCACCGGATACGGCTCCTCGGCCTCACCGGCCCCGCCCGCTGGGAGGACCCGCACTGGCCCGGCCACCGCTACTGACGCACCGGCCGCGCCCAGGAGGACTCAGACGACGACCTGGGGCTGTGCCGGGCCGAGGTAGTGCACCGCGGTCTGTTCGGCGTGCGGGGCGAGCAGGCCCTGCAACTCCCTGGCCGCAGCCGTGAGGAGATGGCCGTCGCGTGCGGCGTGGAGGGTTTCGAGGACGAAGGCGACGTGCGTGGAGTCCTCGGTGACACGGGTGCGGTGGGCGTCGCGGTGGTTCCAGTGGCGGGTCAGGACGTCGGTGGTGTCCGCGTAGATGATCTCGCCGGGCTTCGGGTTCTCGACGGTGTCGGGCTCGCCGAGCGGGGTGAAGGACTCGGTGCCGTCCGCCCGGCGGATGACGACCTCGCCGGTGACCCGGTCCAGGTCGAAGGCCCCGGCGGGCAGGCCGTGCTGGACGGAGACGACGTTGTAGGAGTCGACGGCCGGGTTGATACGTGGCAGGGCGCCCTTCTTGGCGAGGCGGCGGCCGAGTGCGTCGACGCTGGGGCGGATGCGGCGCGGGTTGGTGCCGAAGGAGCGGTAGGCGGTGTGCCACGCCTCGATCCGGGGGTCGGTCTCGTCGGCGGGCTGCCAGGTTCCCTCGGCGAGCCGCTGCTCCAGGTCCGCCAGGGCGGCGGCGGTGTCGGGCCAGGGTTCGTGGCCGCGCATTCCGGTGGCGGTGACCAGGGCGATGAGGGTGTCGGGGAAGGCGTCCGCGACGACGGGGGCGAGGTGAAAGGCAGGCATGGCGATTTCCTTGGTGCGGTGAGGCGGTGAGGCGGTGAGGCGGGGTGGCGGGCGTCGGGATCTCGCTCAGGTCAGGGCGAGGAGGCCGACGGCGAGGGCGGCGGTGCCCAGGCCGACGAGCTGGCCGCGGTGGATGCGTTCGGCGAGCACGCTCCGGGCGAGCAGGACCGTGCCCGCGGGGTAGAGGGCGGTGATCACGGCGACGACGGTGAGATCCCCGCTGCGGGCGGCGAGCAGGAACATCAGATTCGCCAGGGAGTCCAGCATGCCCGCGGTCGCCGACATCGCGTACGCGGGCCGCTCGGAGCCCAGCCTGCGGTGCAGCAGCCCCGCCGCGGCCAGGGTGATGGCCGAGGAGACCGCCCGGCCCACGATCAGCGGGGCCACCCCGCTGTCGGACGGCGCCTGGTGCAGGAAGACCAGCTGGAGCGCGATGGCGGCGCCCGCGCCGAAGGCCAGCAGCAACGCGGTTCGGGAGGGGCGGGCCATCCCTGCGCCGCGTCCGGCGCTGACCAGCACCACCGCCGCCAGCGCGAGCGGCAGGCCCACCAGCCCGGCGGCGCCCAGGTGCTCGCCCTGCGTCAGCCCCACCCCGACCGGCAACGCGGCGGAGACCAGCGCGGTGACGGGCGAGAGCACGTTCATCGGGCCGATCGCCAGGGTCCGGTAGAGCATGGCGAACGCGGCGGCCGAGGCGACCCCCGACGCGGCACCCCAGCCGAGGGCACCGGCACTGAACGAGGCGCCGAGGAGCGGCCACAGCAGCAGCTCGACCGCGAGGCTGGCCGGCGCCGCGATCATCACGGTGCGCAGCACGTGTGCCTTGCGGGCGCCGAGGCCGCCGAGGAAGTCGGCGCACCCGTAGGCGAGTGAGCTGCCCAGGGCGAGCAGCAGAGCGAGCACAGCACATCCCTTACCATTCAATGGAACGACCGCACCGTACAACGGACCGACCGTGTCGTGTCAACCAAACGACCGCGTGGTGCATTGAAGTGGTCCACTTGCAAGGATGGTGATCAGGTGGCCGAGACAGCCGCAGCTCTGCGGACGGTCGCGCACAACGTCCGGGCGGCCCGCACCCGCGCCGGCCTGTCCCTGGAGGAACTCGGCCGGCGCGCCCAGGTCAGCAAGGGGGCCCTGGTGGGGCTGGAGAAGGCCCAGGGCAACCCCAACCTGGCCACGCTGGTCCGGCTGGCCGACACCCTCGGCATCTCGGTGTCCGCCCTGATGCAGGGGCCGCCCGAAGGCCGTGTCCGGGTCGTCGCCGCCGACGCCGTGGCGCCACTGTGGACCGGAGCGCGGGGCAGCGAGGCCCGGCTCGTACTGACGACCTCGGGCCCGGCCCCCGTCGAGCTCTGGCGCTGGCAGCTGCAACCGGACGAGGAGTACCCCAGCCATCCCCACCAGGCCGGAGTCGTGGAGACCGTCAGCGTCACTTCCGGCCGGATGACCCTGGTCGTCGACGGCACCGAGTACGGCCTCGAAGCCGGACAGACCGCCACGTTCGACGGCGACACCTCACACGCCTACCGCGGCGCGGGCACCGAACCCTGCGACCTGATCATGACGGTCCACCTGCCGGCCGGCCCCGTCGCCACGGCCTGAGCCGACCTGCGCGACGAACGATGTTCGGCGCGGGACTCGGTGGTCGGACCTTGTGCTGTCCACCACGAGTCGGCTGGTGCACCCCGCCCGGCACAGCCACTCGTACGCCGACGTCACTTCGTCGGGAATGCGGGCACTCGTTGTGCCCCGACTGCATCGAGGCGCTGCATCGGCTGAGGCACGAGGGTTCGGGTGGGTGACCGGGCCGGAGAGCACCTCCGCCGACCGGTGGGCGGGTGGCCCGGCATACGATCCGCGCTGCGCCTGCTGGTGGGGCACCTGTTCGGGGCCTTCGGGCCGCACCGGATCGAGCTCGACACCTGGAGCGGCAACGAGCGGGCCGTCCGCGCCTTCGCCAAGGCGGGCTTCCGCGAGGAGGACCGGCGCCGGGGTGCCGTGCCGGTGGCGGGCAGGCGGTACGACACCGTGCTGTTCGGGATGGTGCGCGAGGAGTGGCCGGGCGGGACGGGCTGACCGTCCGCCCGACCCGCCCACGCCGTCATCGCGTCAGGCCGGGAGACCCAACTCACGGGCGATCAGCATCCGCTGGACCTCGCTCGTGCCCTCGCCGATCTCCAGGATCTTGGAGTCGCGCCACATCCTGGCGACCGGGTACTCGTTCATGAAGCCGTAGCCGCCGTGGATCTGCGTCGCGTCGCGGGCGTTGTCCACCGCCACCGTCGAGGAGTACAGCTTGGCGATTGCCGCCTCCTTCTTGAACGGCTCGCCCGCCACCATGCGCGAGGCCGCGTCGCGCCAGCCGACCCGGGCCATGTGGGCCCGCGTCTCCATGTCCGCGATCTTGAACTGGATGGCCTGGTTGGCGCCGATCGGCCGGCCGAAGGCGTGGCGCTCCCCGGCGTACTTCACCGACTCGTCGACGCAGCCCTGGGCCAGGCCCGTGGACAGGGCGGAGATGGCGATCCGGCCCTCGTCCAGGATGCGCAGGAACTGGGCGTAGCCGCGGCCCTCCTCGCCCAGCAGGTTCGCCAGCGGGACGCGGACGTCGGAGAAGGACAGCTCACGGGTGTCCGAGGCGTTCCAGCCGACCTTGGAGTACGGGGCGGCGACCGTGAAACCGGCGGTGCCGGACGGCACGATGATCGAGGAGATGAGCGGGGCGCCGTTCTCCTTGCGGCCGGTCACCGCCGTCACCGTGACCAGCTCCGTGATGTCCGTACCGGAGTTGGTGATGAAGCACTTGGAGCCGTTGATCACCCACTCGCCGGTGGCCTCGTCGCGCACCGCCGTCGTCCGGGTGCCGCCCGCGTCCGAGCCGCCGTCCGGCTCGGTCAGGCCGAAGGCGCCGAGCGCCTCGCCCGAGCAGAGCCTCGGCAGCCACTGCCGCTTCTGCTCCTCGGTGCCGAAGTGGTAGACCGGCATCGCGCCGAGCGAGACCCCGGCCTCCAGCGTGATCGCCACGGACGAGTCGACCCGGGCCAGCTCCTCCAGGGCGATCCCGAGGGCGAGATAGTCGCCGCCCATGCCGCCGTACTCCTCCGGGAACGGAAGCCCGAACAGGCCCATCCGTCCCATCTCCCGCACGATCTCGTACGGGAACTCGTGCCGTTCGTAGAAGTCGCCGATCTTCGGCGCGACGACATCGTGCGCGAACTCCTCGACGGTGCGCCGCAGTTCCTCGTGTTCGGCGGTCAGCCGGTGGTCCAGGGGCATGGCAGGGGTCACTCCTTGTGGGACGGTGTCTATCGCACCGAGAGCGCGCGGACGGTACGGGACGGGCTGGGTCGGCCCAGTTGATCGGCGAGCCACACGCTGGTGGCGGTGAGCGCGTCGAGATCGACCCCGGTTTCGACTCCGAGGCCCTGGAGCATCCACACGAGGTCCTCGGTGGCGAGATTTCCGGTGGCGCTCTTCGCGTAGGGGCAGCCGCCGAGGCCGCCCGCGGAGGCGTCCACGGTGGTCACCCCGTGCTGGAGCGCGGCGAGCGTGTTGGAGAGGGCCTGGCCGTACGTGTCGTGGAAGTGCACGCCGATGGTGTCGGTGGGCACGCCCTCCTCGTTCAGCTCCGAGAGCAGGGTCTGTACGTGGCCGGGCGTGGCGACACCGATGGTGTCGCCGAGGGAGAGCTCGTCGCAGCCGAGGTCCATCAGAGCCTTGGCGACCCGGACGACCTGGTGGACGGGGACGGGCCCCTCCCACGGGTCGCCGAAGCACATCGACAGATAGCCGCGGACATGCACCCGGTCGGCCTTGGCGCGGGCGACGACCGGCTCGAACATGGCGAGCGACTCGTCGACGGTGCGGTTGAGATTGCGGGCGGCGAACGTCTCGGTCGCCGAGCCGAACACGGCGATCCGGCGGGCACCGAGTGCCAGGGCCCGGTCCAGGCCGCGTTCGTTCGGTACGAGGACCGGCAGGGCGACGCCGTCGATGTCGGCCAGGCGGGGGAACAGGTCCTCGGCGTCGGCCAGTTGGGGCACCCACTTGGGGTGCACGAAGCTGGTCGCCTCGACGGTGGTCAGGCCCGAGGCGGCCAGCCGGTGGATGAACTCCGCCTTCACCTCGGTCGGTACGACGGTCTTCTCGTTCTGCAGCCCGTCGCGGGCACCGACCTCGTGGATGCGTACCCGGGCGGGCAGGTCCTGGGCCGGCACGGTCATGGGCAGGGTGCGGGACGTGGTCATGCTTCCTCCCCGGGCGCCTCGACGGGGGCCACCACGGCCAGGATCTGGTCCATCGCGACCGTGGCACCGGCGCTGACGTCCAGCTCGGTCACGGTCCCGGCGTGCGGGGCGGAGATGACGTGTTCCATCTTCATCGCCTCCACCACCAGCAGGCTCTGCCCGGCGACGACCTCGTCCCCGACCGCCACCTTCACCACGGTGACCGTCCCGGGCATGGGCGCGGCGAGCGTGTCCGCCCCGGACCGGCCCGCGCCGGCCAGGGACGCCTCCACCGGGTCGTGATCCTGGACGTGCCAGCTGTCGCCGTCCCGGCCGAGCCATCTGCCGTCCGGGGAGGCGGCATGGGTGAACGCGTGGGTGACACCGGCGAGTTCGAGGGTGAGGCGGTGCCCGGAGACCTCGACCAGCCTGGCCGTCTCCCTGCCGCCGGGCAGCGGGGCCAGCGGGCCGCAGGCCCCCGTCACGGGCTCCGGCGGCTGCGCGCCCTCCCCGACATGGCCGAACGTCAGCTCCGTACCGGCCGGGCAGGTGCGCAGCGAGACCTGCACCGGGTCGTGGCCGGGCAGCCGGAAGTCGAGCACCGTGCGGGCCGGGGTGCCGCCGAGCCGCCAGCCGCTCGCCGCCGAGAACGGGTCGGCCCAGCCGGCGGCGTCGGGGGTGCCGGTCCGGGTCCCGTCCGCACCGGCGGACCGCCGCAGCAGCGCCGCCGCCGCGTAGACCTCCTCGGGCACCCCATCCGGCACCAGCGTGTCCACCTCGCGCTCCACCAGGCCCGTGTCCAGATCGCCCGCCACCACCGCCGGGTGGGCGAGCAGCCGGCGCAGGAAACCGGCGTTGGTCGGGACGCCGAGGATCACCGTGTCCGCGAGCGCCGCCCGCAGCCGGCGCAGTGCGGTGGCGCGGTCGGGGCCGTACGCGATGACCTTCGACAGCATCGGGTCGTACAGGCTGCCGACCTCGCCGCCCTCGCCGAGCCCGGAGTCCGTCCGCACCCCGTTGCCCTGCGGCTCGTGCAGCGCGAGGACCGTGCCGCCGGAGGGCAGGAAGCCGCGTGCCGGGTCCTCGGCGCAGATCCGGGCCTCGATGGCATGGCCGGTGAGCGTGATGTCCCGCTGCTCGTACGGGAGTCGCTCGCCCGCCGCGACCCTCAGCTGCCACTCCACCAGGTCCAGGCCGGTGACCAGCTCGGTGACCGGGTGCTCGACCTGGAGGCGGGTGTTCATCTCCATGAAGAAGTACGAGGCGGGGTCGTTGCCCGGGACGATGAACTCCACCGTGCCCGCGCCCACATAGCCGCAGGAGCGGGCCGCCTGGACGGCCGCCTCGCCCATCGCGGCCCGGGTCCCCTCGTCGAGCAGGACCGAGGGCGCCTCCTCGATGATCTTCTGGTGGCGGCGCTGGAGCGAGCACTCGCGCTCGCCGAGGTGGACCACGTTGCCGTGGGCGTCCGCCAGCACCTGGATCTCGATGTGCCGGGGCCGGTCGATCCACCGCTCCACCAGCAACGTGTCGTCGCCGAACGAGGCCCGTGCCTCGCGCCGGGCGGCCGCGATCTCGTCCCCGAGCAGCGCCTCGTCGCGCACCAGCCGCATGCCCTTGCCGCCGCCGCCCGCCGAGGGCTTCAGCAGCACCGGCATCCCGATCTCGCGGGCCGCGTCGACCAGCCGGTCGTCGGTGAGCCCGCTCCCCGAGGAGCCGGGCACCACCGGAACCCCGGCCGCCGCGACCGTCTCCTTGGCCCGGATCTTGTCGCCCATCAGCGTGATGGCGGAGGCGGGCGGTCCGATGAAGGTCAGCCCCGCCTCGGCGCACGCCCGCGCGAAGCCCGCGTTCTCGGCGAGGAACCCGTATCCCGGGTGGACGGCCTGCGCGCCGGCGCGGCGGGCCGCGTCCAGCAGCGCGGGCACGCTGAGATAGCTCATGGCGGCGGGGGCGGGCCCGATCCGTACCGCCGTGTCGGCCTCCCGGACGTGCCGGGCGTCCGCGTCCGCGTCGCTGAAGACGGCGACCGAGCGGACGCCCAGCTCCCGCAGCGTGCGGATGACACGTACCGCGATCTCGCCGCGGTTGGCGACCAGAACGGTGTCGAACATCGTCATCTGTTCCTCACATCCGGAAGACGCCGAAGCCGGGTTCACCCAGAGGGGCGTTGGCGCATGCGGTCAGGGCCAGCCCCAGCACCTGCCGGGTCTCCAGCGGGTCGATCACGCCGTCGTCCCAGAGCCGGGCCGTGGCGTAGTAGGCATTGCCCTGGGTCTCGTACTGCTCGCGGATCGGGGCCTTGAAGGCCGCCTCGTCCGCCGTGCTCCAGTCGTCGCCCAGCTGGTCGCGCTTGACCGTCGCGAGGACGGACGCGGCCTGCTCGCCGCCCATGACGGAGATCTTCGCGTTGGGCCACATCCACAGGAAGCGGGGGGAGTAGGCCCGGCCGCACATGGAGTAGTTGCCCGCGCCGTACGAACCGCCGACGACGACGGTCAGCTTCGGTACGCGGGTGCAGGCGACCGCCGTCACCATCTTGGCGCCGTGCTTGGCGATGCCGCCGGCCTCGTAGTCCCGGCCCACCATGAAGCCCGAGATGTTCTGCAGGAAGACCAGGGGGATGCCGCGCTGGTCGCACAGCTCGATGAAGTGGGCGCCCTTCTGGGCCGATTCGGAGAACAGGATGCCGTTGTTGGCGACGATGCCGACCGGGTGGCCGTGGATGTGGGCGAAGCCGGTGATCAGCGTCGTGCCGTACTCGGCCTTGAACTCGGCGAACCGGGAGCCGTCGACGACCCGGGCGATCACCTCCCGTACGTCGTACGGCGTGCGGGAGTCGACCGGGACGGCGCCGTACAGACCCGCGGGGTCGACCTTCGGCTCGTCGACGGGGCGCACGGACCACGGCAGTGCGCCCCGGTCCGGCAGGGTGGCCACGATGTTCCGCACGATCCGCAAGGCGTGCGCGTCGTCCTCGGCGAGATGGTCGGTCACCCCCGACGTACGGGAGTGCACCTCGCCGCCGCCCAGCTCCTCGGCCGTCACGACCTCGCCGGTCGCGGCCTTCACCAGCGGGGGGCCGCCCAGGAAGATCGTGCCCTGGTTGCGGACGATCACGGCCTCGTCGCTCATCGCGGGCACGTACGCCCCACCCGCCGTGCACGAACCCAGCACCGCCGCGATCTGCGGGATCCCGGCCCCCGACATCCGGGCCTGGTTGTAGAAGATCCGCCCGAAGTGCTCCCGGTCCGGGAAGACCTCGTCCTGCATCGGCAGGAACGCGCCGCCCGAATCGACGAGATAGAGGCAGGGGAGATGATTCTCCAGCGCCACTTCCTGGGCGCGCAGGTGTTTCTTCACCGTCATCGGGTAGTACGTGCCGCCCTTGACGGTCGCGTCATTGGCGACGATCACGCACTCCCGGCCGCTGACCCGGCCGATCCCGGCGATCACCCCGGCCGCCGGGGCGGCGCCCCCGTACAGCCCCTCGGCCGCCAGCGGGGCCAGCTCCAGGAACGGGGACCCCGGATCGAGCAGGGTGTCCACCCGGTCCCTGGGCAGCAGCTTGCCGCGCGCCACATGCCGGGCGCGGGCCCTCTCACCCCCGCCGAGCCTGGCCGTGGCGAGCCGCTCACGCAGCTCGTCGGCGAGCGCGTGATGCGCCGCCTCGTTGGCCTTCCAGGCCTCGGAGGCGGGATCGGCCGCGCTCGCCAGCACCGGTGCCTGCTGCATCGTGTCGAGCCCCCTTGCCCGTACCGCAGTAGTTAGTGACCGTTAACGTCCGACTTCAGGTTAACGAGCGCTAACAGCCTTGTCCAGGGCGGAATGCCGGGGCGGAATAATGACCCGCGCCGCTCCCTGACCCGGGGCGGCGCCGGTCGCGGACCGGCGATGACCTTCGGGGTGGGGAAAAGGCGGATGACGCAGCAGTCGAAGACGGTGCGGGGCGTGGGCGCGGGGGCGGCCGGGGGAGTGGCCGGGAGGCCGCGCATCCTCGAAGTGGACGCCCTGCGCGGGTTCGCGCTCGCCGGGATCCTGGTCGTGAATCTCATGACGACCGCCGGACCTCCCGGCGCCAGGGACGGACTCGCGGGGGTGCACGCGGCGGACGGAGCCGTGCAATGGCTGGTCGTCCTGCTCGCGCAGTCGAAGTTCTACCTGCTCTTCTCCTTCCTCTTCGGATACAGCTTCACCCTCCAGATGGACTCGGCCGCCCGAGCCGGGGCGCGCTTCGTGCCCCGGATGTCACGGCGGCTGGCCGCGCTCCTCGTGCTCGGGTTCGCGCACGCGGTCCTGCTGTACACCGGCGACATCCTGATGATCTATGCCCTGCTCGGGCTGGTCCTGCTGGCCGTCCGGAACGCCGGGCCCGCCGCGGTCCGGCGGGCGGCGCTGTGGGTGTTCGGTGCCGCCGGCGGCCTCCTGCTGCTGCTCGGGCTCGGGGCGTCGCTGCTCGACCCCGGTGGGCTGGGCGAATCCGCCACGGTGAAGGCCGAGCTGACCGCCGCCTACCGGGGCGGATTCGCCGAGGTCGTCGGCGCCAACATCCGGGCGCTGCCCGACATGCTCGCGGCCGTGCCGCTGATGGGCGGGTTCGTCGTCGCCGCCTTTCTCATGGGATTCGTGGCCGGCCGGCGGCAGTGGCTCGGCCCGGCCGCGCTCGCCGACCGGGCGCGGCTGCGCCGCGTCTTCCTGACGGGTCTCGCGATCGGGGTTCCCGGGGCGGTCTTCTCCGCCGCGGGGCTCGTGGGGCCGCTGTCGGAGCGCTGGGTGCTGCTGGGCCTGGCGGTCGGTATGGTCGCGGCCCCGGCGCTCTCGGCCGCGTACGCCACCGGGCTGCTGCTGTGGTTCGCCACACCGCGCGGTGGAGCGACGGCCCGGGTCCTCGCGCCCGCCGGACGGATGGCACTGACCAACTACCTGACCCAGTCGCTCGTCATGGCCCTCGTCTTCTCCGGATACGGCCTCGGGCTGTACGGGCGTACGGGCGCCGCGGCGGCGGTCGGCGGGGCGCTCGTGCTGTACGCCGGCCAGCTCGCGCTCAGCGGCTGGCTGATGCGCCGGTACCGGCTCGGGCCGGTGGAGTGGCTGCTGCGCGCGGTGACGCTGTGGGCGCGGCCGCGTACCGGTTAACGTTCGCTAACCGGACTGTCTAGAATCGAATCCATGACCACGAGGACGGACGCCCCCACCCGCCGCGAGCAGATCCTCAAGGAGGCCGCCCGCCTCTTTGCCGAGCGCGGCTTCCACGGCGTCGGTGTCGACGAGATAGGTGCCGCCGTCGGCATCAGTGGCCCCGGGCTCTACCGGCACTTCCCCGGCAAGGACGCGATGCTCGCCGAGCTGCTGGTCGGCATCAGCGAGCGGCTGCTGGCGGGCGGGCAGCTGCGCGTCTCGGAGGACGCGGCCTGCGAGGGCGGCTCCCCGCAGGCCCTGCTCGACGCGCTCATCGAGGGGCACATCGACTTCGCCCTCGACGACCGCCCCCTGATCACCCTCCACGACCGCGAGCTGGACCGGCTGCGGGACGCCGACCGCAAGCGGGTCCGCCAGCTCCAGCGGCAGTACGTCGAGGTGTGGGTGGAGGTGGTCCGCGAGATGTACCCCGACCTGCCCGAGCACGAGGCCCGCGCCGCCGTCCACGCCGTCTTCGGCCTGCTGAACTCGACCCCGCACCTGGGCCGGCCCGGCGCGCAGCCGGACCGTGCGGACACGGCGGCACTGCTGCACCGGCTGGCGCGCGGGGCGTTCGAGGCGGCGGCCCGCGCGTAGGGCGGGCCGGCGGGTGTCCGGCGGCTGTGTCCGCGATTTCCGCCCGGCCTTGAATATATGAATTGATGCGAAAGGGGTGAGGGGTCTCCTCATATTCCCTTTCCTTTTCCTCGACGAGCTCCGTCGGTCGCAGTGTCGCGAGGCCCCCAGGCTTATGGTTTGAGCTGTCCCACCCACGCCTGATGGGGAATTTAAATGAAAACATGTCAGGTTTCGATCGTTGTCCCCTGTTTCAATGAGGACGAGGTCATCGAGGTATTCCACCGTGCGTTGATCTCCGCCCTCGAACCGACTCGGCGGACCTTCGAGATCTGTTATGTCGACGACGGCAGCAGCGACCGGACCAGGCTTCGGATCGGTTCGCTCGCCACTGCGGACCAACGGGTCCGCTACACCTCCTTCAGCCGTAATTTCGGCAAGGAGGCCGCCATGCTCGCGGGACTGCGCATGTCCCGCGGCGACGCCGTCGTCCTCATGGACGCCGACCTCCAGCACCCGCCCGAACTGCTGCCCCGCATGCTGGAGCTGCGGCAGCGCGGCTACGACCAGGTCGTCGCGCGGCGCGACCGTGCGGGAGAAGGCGCCCTGCGTACCTTTCTCAGCGCCCTCTACTACCGGGCCATGGGCCGGTGCATGGACGTCGAGGTCGTCGACGGCGAGGGCGACTTCAGGCTGCTGTCGCGCACCGCCGTGGACGCCGTGCTCGCGCTGCCCGAGACCAACCGGTTCTCCAAGGGGATCTTCTCCTGGATCGGCTTCGACACCGTCGGTTTCACCTACCGGAACATGCAGCGCGCGGCGGGGGATTCGAAGTGGGGCGGCAGACGCCTGTTCAACTACGGGATCGACGGGCTGATCTCCTTCAACAGCCATCCGCTGCGCCTGGCCATCCACATCGGCCTCGCGCTCGCGCTGGCGGCACTGGGATACGCCGTGTGGACCATCGTCGGCGTCGTGCTCCACGGTGTCGTCGTACCCGGCTACACCACCCTGCTGACCGCCGTCGTGGCGCTCGGCGGAATCCAGCTCGCCACGCTCGGCGTCATCGGCGAATACGTGGGACGGATCTACTCCGAGTCGAAACGCCGCCCGCACTACCTGGTGCGGGAGACGGACGAATCTCCGCACGTCCTCCCGGTCGATATTCCGGCAGAGGTGCGTTCGGGCCCGTCCGCCCCCGAGGGGGGGAGGCCGTCGGCGCGACGCACCGGGGCGACCGCGCTCGGGGTGTCGAGGAGGCGCACCGTACGCCAGTTCATCGAATTCGGGTTGATCGGAATCATCAATACGGCGGTATATCTGGCGGTATACGCCTCGTTGAATGTCTGGATTCCCTATCTGGCCGCACATGTCATCGGATACGCGGTCAGCGTCGTGGGATCATTCCTGCTCAACTCCTGCATCACGTGCCGCACGAAGCCGACCTGGCAGGCCTTCGTCCGGTATCCCCTGTCGAGCGTCGTCAATCTCGTACTCACCGGAATTCTGCTCTACCTCGGCGTGAGCAGGCTGGGCATGGACAAGAACATCGCCGCCGTGGCCGCGGGGATTCTCGCCACCCCCTTCTCGTTCCTGCTCGCCCGCTGGGCCATCGACTCCGGTGCTGCCCTCGCCCGACAGGGCGGCGGCCCGGCCGGGAGCAGTACCGGACACACCACACCGTGAACCCACCACCTGAACTTCTTGGCGTGCAAGACGCGAGCAGCGTACGAAGGGCACCAGTGCACATGACCACGGACACGTCGAAATCCGCCGGCACACAGGCGGAGAGCGAGGAATCCCCCCGGCCGGAACCCCGTTCGGGCCCCGGGCGGCGATGGGCGGCGATCGGGGCGTCGGGCCTTGCCCTGCTGCCGCTCGCCCTGCTCGGCGCGGCCTTCTGGATCGGCCGGCTGGTCCGCCCGGGAGGGGACGACTGGTGCTTCCTCCCGGTCGTACGGGACGGGGGCGCCTCCGGGATGATCGGGAAGTTCTTCCTCCACGACAACGGACGCATCGCCAACGCGCTGCTCGTCATCGGGTACGGATCCTTCGGCGTCCCGGGCCATCAATGGTTCGCCCTGGTCAGCGGGGTGCTCATGCTGGGCATCCTCTGGGCGCTGATCGCCTGTGCGCTCAAGAGGGCCGGGCTGACCGCGCCGCGCGGGCTGGCGCTGCTGGTGGGCGCGACGACGGCGGCGCTCTTCTTCTTCGCGACGCCCAACCCGTACAAGGCGTTCTACTGGCCCGCCTCCTCCGTCTCGCACACCGTCGCACCGGTGCTGGCCTGCGCCGCCGTGATCCCGCTGCTGCGCGCACGGACACGGCGGGGACGCGACTTCGCGCTGGGCGTCGCGTACCTGGCGGGGATCTTCATCGGAACCCTGTCGGAGGAGACGGCGATCGTCGTGTTCGTCGTGCTCGCCGCCGTCCTGCTGATGAGCCGGTGGGCCCTTCCCGGGGCCGGCTGGACCCGTACGCGCGTCTGGTGCGTGGTCGCCTTCGCCGGGGTCGCCGTCGGGACGGTCATCCTGTACCTGTCGCCCGGCGCGCGCACCCGGCGTGGACGGTTCGGCGCCGACAGCGCCTCCATGTTCGGCCCGGAGGCGCTGACCACGGCGCTACGGGCGTTCGGACACGTCCTGGGGACGATCTTCACGACCTGGCAGTACCTGGGAGCGGTCGCCGTCGGCGTGCTGCTGGGCCTGCTGGTGCGCGGAGGCGGGCGGGGAACGGACGCGCCGGAGGGGTCCCTGTGCCGCAGGCCCCTCCTGGTGGTTCTCGTCGGATTCCTCGCCTTCCTGGTCTCCGGCTACCTCTGCGTCGTCGTCGCCTACCCGGCCTTCGGGGCGAGCGTGGCGAACGCGTCGCGCATCTGGGGCGACTTCCTCCTGTTGTACGTGCTGCTCCTGGTCGGCGTCGGTGCCCTGGCGGGACGGGCGTTGCGGGCCCGCAGGTGGGGGATCCGCGCGGCGACGGCGGCGGTCGCCGGCGTCGTGTGCGCCGCGACCTGCGTCGGCCTCGCCGTCCCGCTGCTCCGGCTGGAACGGCAGATGGAGGTGCGCGCCCAGCGGTGGGACCGGCAGGACCGCTCGCTGAGGAACGGGGCGGCGCGCGGCGCCAAGGTGCTCCCGTACACGCCGGTATCGGTCAGCGGGATGCTGGAGCCGTTCGGCAACCACGGCCGGCGGGCGTGGCCGGCGCAGTGCGTCGCCCAGTACTACCACCTGAAGAAGATCACGCACTCGACCCGGCTGCCCTGACCGGCGGGCCGGGCCGATCGATCAGTCGTGCAAGACACCCGGCACACTGTGCACACCTGACGGCACAATGGGTTCATGCCGATACCCAGCCGCGCCGCCCTCGTCGAACATCTCGTCCGCACGCGTATAGCCGGAGACGTCGCCACACCGCGCGACAACAACCTCTCCCACTACCGCAAGCTCGCCAACGGCGACCGCCACTACTGGCTGGGTCTGGAGCTCGGCGAGCGGTGGTGCGACGAGCAGGACGTACTGGCGGTGATGGCCGAGCGCTGCGGGGTCAGCGACGACCCGGAGCACCGGTTCGGGCAGGACACCATCGACCCGGAGCTGACGGTCGACGCCCTGGAGCGGATGGCGGCGCGGCTGCGGAAGGCGGCGGCGGGATCGGAGCGGGTGCTGTTCGCGACCGGGCACCCGGGCGGGCTCCTCGATGTGCACCGGCAGACCGCGGACGCGCTGCGGGCCGCCGGATGCGAGATCGTACGGATCCCCTCGGGGCTGATCGCCGACGAGGGCATGGTGTTCCAGTTCGCGGACGTCGCGGTGCAGGAGCGCGGCGCGACCCTCTGGCACACCCACTCGCCCGCCCCGATGGCCGCCATCCTGGACGGCCTGGAGCGCGAGGGCCGCCCGCTGCCGGACCTGGTCGTCGCCGACCACGGCTGGGCGGGGTGCGCGGCGCAGCGCGGGCTGGACGCGGTGGGGTACGCGGACTGCAACGACCCGGCGCTCTTCCTCGGCGAGGCGGAGGGGACGCTCCAGGTGGCCGTCCCGCTGGACGACCATGTGCTGGACCCGCGGTTCTACGACCCGATGACGGAGTACCTGCTGGACGCGGCGGGGCTGATCCAGAGCTGATCCAGAGCGGATACAGGACTGGTCCAGGACTGGTCCAGGGCGGATCCAGGGCGGATCCGAGGCCGATCCCGGCCGCACGGCCCGGTCAGGCCGATCCGGGCCCGGTACCGGTACCGGGCCCGCGCAGCCGCTGCCTCAGGCCCGGGGTCGGGTCCAGGTACACCCGGCGGATCGACGGATAGCGCTCCCGCAGCTGCTCCTCCGCCTCCTCGCACGCCCACTCGATCTGCTCGGCGGTCGAGGCGTCCCGGAAGTCGATCTTCGCGGCGATCAGGATCTCGGCCGGCCCCTGGATGAGCGTGGTGAGTTCCAGTACCTCGATGATGTGCGGGACGGAGAGCAGTTCCTCGCGGATGCCGGCGCGCATCTGCTGCGGCACCGGACGGCCGATCAGCAGCTGGGCGTTGGACCGGCCCAGCACCCAGGCGACGTACACCAGCAGCAGACCGATCAGGATCGACGCGATGCCGTCCCAGACGCCGGAACCGGTCAGCTGGCCGCCGAGCAGTCCGCCCGCGGCGAGCAGCAGACCCGCCAGCGCCGCCGAGTCCTCCATCACCACGGCCTTGACCGCGGTGTCGGGGGTGTGGCGGAAGTAGTGCCCCACCGGCGCCCGCAGCCGCGCGGCCTCGCCGCGGACCTGCCGGAGCCCGGTGCGCAGCGAGTAGGCCTCCAGCAGGAAGGCCACCGCGAGCACGAGGTACGAGACGAGCGGATTGCCGAGCTCCTCGCCCGCCGCGAGGGTGTGGATGCCGTCGTAGACGGAGAAGACCGCGCCGCCGACGAACGTGGCCACGGAGGCGAGCATCGCCCAGATATAGCGCTCGGGGCCGTAGCCCAGCGGGTGTTCCTCGTCCGCGGGCTTCTCGCTGCGTCTCAGCGCGGTGAGCAGCAGCAGCTCGGTGACCGTGTCGGCGACCGAGTGCGCCGCCTCGGAGAGCATTGCGCTCGATCCGCTGATCAGCCCGGCGACGGCCTTCGCCACCGCGATGCCGAGATTGGCGGCGGCCGCGACGATCACCGTGAACGTGGACTCCCCACCACCGGTCTTCGCGTCGCTCATGGGATCGTCCATGGTCTCGTCGCTCATGGTGGGGAGTATGTCCGAATCGGCGAGCCGTGGCCCGTCGGCGCAGGGCGCTTCAGCCCCGGGGGACGCGGACCACGCCCTCCTGGATGACGGTGATCGCCAGCCGGCCGTCCTGCGTGTGGATCCGGGCCTGACCCAGCCCGCGCCCACCGGACGCGGACGGCGACTCCTGGTCGTACAGCAGCCATTCGTCGGCCCGGAACGGCCGGTGGAACCACATCGCGTGGTCCAGGCTCGCGCCGACCACGTCGCCGACCGCCCAGCCCCCGCGCCCGTGGGCGAGGAGCACCGAGTCGAGCAGCGTCATGTCGGAGACGTACGTCGCCATGCAGACATGGAGCAGCGGATCGTCCGCGAGCTTGCCGTTGGTGCGGAACCACACCTGGGAGCGGGGCTCGCGCGGTTCGCCGACGCTGCCGAAGGGCGGGGCGTCCACGTAGCGCAGGTCGACCGCGGCCCGCGCCTCGATCAGCCGGTCCACGACCCCCGGCTCGCTGAAGCGGTCCGCGTACCGGGGGAGCAGCTGCGCCGCCGTGGGCAGCGTCTCCGGGTCCGGGGCGGGCGGCATGGCCGCCTGGTGCTCCAGGCCCTCCTCGTACGTCTGGAACGAGGCCGAGAGATGGAAGATCGGCTGGCCGTGCTGGACGGCGACGACCCGGCGGGTGGTGAAGGAGCGGCCGTCGCGGATGCGGTCGACGCTGTAGACGATCGGCGCGCCCGGGTCGCCCATCCGCAGGAAGTAGGAATGCAGGGAGTGGGCGGTCCGGTCGGCGGGGACGGTGCGGCCCGCGGCGACCAGGGCCTGGGCCGCGACCTGGCCGCCGAAGACGCGGGGCACGACCGCCGAACGGCTCGTACCCCGGAAGATGTCCCGCTCGATCTGCTCCAGGTCGAGCAGATCGAGCAGGGAGTCGAGTGCTGCGCTCATGGAACGAACGTAGCCGCTCTCACAGGCCCATGGACTTGGCGATGATCGACTTCATGACCTCGCTGGTGCCGCCGTAGATGCGGTTGACCCGGTTGTCCGCGTACAGGCGGGCGATCGGGTACTCGTTCATGTAGCCGTAGCCGCCGTGCAGCTGGAGGCAGCGGTCGATGACGCGGTGCGCGACCTCGGTGCAGAACAGCTTCGCGGAGGCGGCCTCGGCGGCGGTCAGCTCACCGGCGTCGTGGGCCTCGATGGCGCGGTCGCAGACGGCTTCGGCGGCGTCCACCTCGGCCTGGCAGGCGGCCAGTTCGAACTTGGTGTTCTGGAAGGACGCGACGGTCTTGCCGAAGACGGTGCGCTCGGAAACGTACTGCTGGGCGAACCGGACGGCCGCCTTGGCCTGGGCGTACGCGCCGACGGCGATGCCGAGGCGCTCCTGCGGGAGGTTCTGGCCGAGGTAGGAGAAGCCCTTGTTCTCCTCGCCGAGGAGGTCCTCGACCGGCACCTTGACGTCGACGAAGGCCAGCTCGGCGGTGTCGGAGGTGCGCAGGCCCAGCTTGTCGAGCTTGCGGCCGACCGAGTAGCCCTCGGCCTTGGTGTCGACGACGAGGAGCGAGATGCCGTGCCGACGGTCGTCCGCCCTGGGGGCGTCGGTGCGGGCGCAGACGATGACCCGGTCGGCGTGGACGCCACCGGTGATGAACGTCTTGGCGCCGTTGAGGACGTAGTGCGTGCCGTCCTCGGAGAGCTTGGCGGTGGTCTTCATGCCGGCCAGGTCGGAACCGGTGCCCGGCTCGGTCATGGCGATGGCGTACATCGACTTGCCGGTGACGAAGTCCGGCAGCCAGCGCTTCTTCTGCTCCTCGGTGGCGTACGCCTTGATGTACGGCAGGCAGAGCAGCACATGCACGCCGGAGCCGCCGAAGTTGACCGCCGCGCGGGCGCACTCCTCGGAGATGATCGCCTCGAACTTGAAGGACTCGACCCCGGCGCCGCCGAACTCCTCCGGCACCTCGATGCCGAATATGCCCAGCTCGGCGAGCTTGTAGTAGAAGTCGCGGGGCACCTGGCCGGCCGCGAACCACTCGTCGTAGACGGGGGCGACCTCGGCCTCGATGAAGGCGCGGATGGTCTCCCGGAACGCCTCGTGGTCCTCGTTGAATACCGTACGGCGCACGGGGGTGCCTCCTTGGTCAGCTTCGGGCGAGCTTCGCCAGCCTGGCTAAGCGCTTGCTCAGATATGTTGAGAAGTTACCCGGGGGTCACCGAGGCTGTCCAGGGTGATGCGCAGCACGCCCAGGCGGGCCGGACGGCCGCGGACACGCACAAAGCCCTCCCCGGCCACCGGCCTGGAAGGGCTCCTGGCGTGCTCCTGGCCGCCTACTGGGGCTTGAAGGAGCGGATCTGGTAGCTCCCCTGGAGGTTGCCGCCGTTTCCGGCGGGGGTGGATCCGACCCGGGCGTTGTAGTTGGTCTGGGTGTAGTACTGGACGCGGTGCCCGGTCGCGTTCCACACGGAGCGGACGTTCTGGCCGCGCTGGATGAACGAGCAGTCGTCGGCGGTATTCGCCCGCTGCTTGTCCGACCACTGGCAGCGGGTGCCACCTCCGTTCCAGTCGCTGTAGATACAGAAATATCCGGGGCTGCAGCTGTAGGAAGCCCTGGCGCTCTCGACGGCGGCGTTCTCGGCCGCCGCGACGGCGACGGGCCCGGCGCCGAGTCCCAGGGCCAAGGCGATCGAGGTGACGGTGAGCGCACTGATGCGATGCATGGCGGAAACCTCTTCTTCTGACGGAGGCCAGGGCTCCGGACCCTGGTCATCAGCAGCGTGGCACGGCTGCGACCTGCGCAGACAGGCGGAATCGGGGGCGCTCGAAGCTCGCTTCGAAGGGCACGGTGCCCCTGTGCGCACCGGCGCGAACGCCCGCCCCGGACGGCCGGCGGCGGGTGCCCCGTGCCCGGCCGGCCGCGCGTCGTAGGGTGGGTTCCTCCGGGGGTGGACCATGTTCGAGGGCGTACGCACCGTGATGGTTTTCGCGGCGGACCCCGAGGTTTCCGCGCGGTGGTACGGGGAGCTGCTCGGCGTCCCGGCGCGGGTCGATGTCGCTGACACGGGCGCCGTCTACGCCTGGGTCGTGACCGGCGGGGTCGAGCTCGGCTTCCACCCCGTCGACGACGCGCGCAATCCGAGGGGCGGCAGCCCGGTCGTGTACTGGAGCGTGGCCGACGTGGCCGCGGTCCGGGAGCGGCTGCTGGCCGCCGGCTGCGAGCACCACCGGGGCCCCCTGGTGATCGAGCCGGGCCGCCGCATCGCGCAGCTCCGCGACCCGTTCGGCACGATCATCGGCATCGACGGCCCGTAAGGCCTCTCGCGGGGCCTCGTCCGGGCGCCCCCGGTGTCCTGATCGCGCGGCTCGGGCGACGGTCGCACGGAGGAGCGGTGGTGATCCGTGAACCGTGCGACGGCGCGGCCGACCGCGCTTGTGTCGCAGGAATCACGCCAAGCGCACACCCATCCGTCATATGACTAATGGTCATTTTCCTTTCAGCTGGTGTTGACGCGGGAAATGAGCTGGATGAAGGGCCTGAGCAGGCCGACACGTGCGAGAAGGACGGCCCCGCACCCGTCCGGCGCATCCGGTCCGACCGCGAGCTCCGCGGGCACCGCGCGCCACATCACATGAATCTGCGGATCACACAGGACGAACCAGGGCCTCTCACGGCACCCGGGTCGGTCCGCGGCACCGACTCCGCGGGTTCATCGGGCGATCCGTGAGCCGCCCCGCCGTGCCGGAACCACGACACACGGAGGTCCCATGCTGGGGGTGAAGCACCCGGAGGCGAGCTGGGTTCAGGTGAACCTGGCCCCGCAGCCGCTGTCCTGGCCGCGCCTGTACGAATGGCTCGCCGGCACCGCACACGACCTCCTCGGCGCACGCGCCGCGCGTGCCTTCTTCTTCATGCACAAGCCGCCCGGCCTGCGCGTGCGCTTCCAGGCGTACGGCGCCGACGCCACCCTCCCGCTGCGGGCCGAACTCATGGACCGGATCAAGGAGTTCGGCGAACTGGCCGGACCGCCGGTGTGCACGGTGTACGAACCGGAGTCCTACCTCTTCGGCGGCCCCGGCTCCATGCCCTGGGTGCACGAGGTGTTCACCGCGGACTCCCTGGCCTGGCTCGACCACCACACCCGGCGGCCCGGGGACGGCGGCGGGCACGCCGCGGCCGACTGGCGGCTCTCCCTCTTCCTGCTCCGCGAGCTGTTCGACGGCCTGCACATCGTCGGCTGGGAACACCGGGGCGTCTGGGAAGCGGTGCGCACGGACACCGGACGCGGCCTCCCCGAGGGTCTGCGGGACGCCGCGCTCCGCCGGGCGGCCCAGGGCATCCGCGCCCACTGGGAACGGCCCCGCGCACAGCTGCTGGCCGGCCTGCCCGAGGCGTTGCGCGCGGGCCAGGAGCGCCACGGCGAGGCGGTACGCCGGGCCGCGGACCACTGGCGCACCGGCTACTTCGAGTCCGGTGACGCGGTGCGCGGCCCGCGCCGTGCCGCCGCCTACGCCGTGATCTTCCACTGGAACCGGGGACGGCTCTCGTACGCCCGCCAGAGCCTGGTCACCGAGGCGCTGGCCGACGACGGGGCGGTGGACTGACATGACCGAACTCCACGCCGTCCCCCGGGCCCATGCCCGGCCCGGCACCTCCAACGGCCGGCTCCTGGGCGCCACCGCCCTGGTGCGCGCATCCGGAATCCCCGGTTCGATGTGGACGGCCGCAGGCGGTTCCGGGCTGTTCGGCCGGGTCGTCGAGCACGCCGACACCGTCGAGCGGCAGTCCGCGCACGCCCGGCGGCTGGCCGAGGCGCTGAGCCTCGTCGTCCCCGACCGACGCCTGACGGACAGCGAGCGCCGCGCCGTGCTGGCCCTGCGGCGGCGACTGCACTCGGGCTCGGCGCCGGCTCCGGCGGACTGCGGATTCCTGGCGGCGCTGACCGCCGCACCCGACTGGCTCGTACGGGGGGCCGGCGAGCTGTGCCGTGCCGCCGGATCGGCGCACGCGACCCGGGCGGAACTGGAGCGGGCGCTCCGCGACGAGCGCGAGCGGGTGGGCGCGCTGGCCTGGTCGCTGGTGTCGTCCAGCCCGGTCCTGCGGGAATTCCTGGAGACCGCGAGCCCCGGGCTGGCGGAAGAGGTGACCGCCCGCCTGGCCGACGGCGAATCGTGGAGCGGGAAGCGGCTGCGCAAGCGTTCCGCGTACCTGTGGCGGGCCGTGGGCCGGGCGGCGGCGAAGACCACGCCGCGCGGCTGGGTGGGGCAGGTCGCCCCGGTCCCGGTCGGCGGTCCGGGGCCCGGCCTCCCGGACACGGCCGTCGGCGCCGCGGCGGACGGGGCGGGCCTCCGGCTCCTCACCCCCGGCGCCGAGCTGGCCGAGCTGGCCGCCGCCGCCGTGGAGAACGTGCACGCGGTACGCACCCGGGCCGGTGCGCGGGACCTGCGGACCGCCGACCCCGGGACCGCGCTCGCACCCGCCCCGCTGTACCTCACCGAGGACGGCGGCGAGGACGGAGCGGGCGGAACGCTGCGCTGCTACGCGATCGACCCGGACGACCCGGGGCGGCTGCGGCAGATCGCGGTCCGGCGTACCGCGCTGCTGGACCTGCTGCTCACGCTGTTCGCCGAAGGGCCGCGCACCCTCGCGGAACTGGAGCGCGCGCTGCCGGTCGCCGACCCCGTCGTGCTGCGCGGCTTCCTCACCCATCTGATGGGGCGAGGCGTGCTCCAGCTCTGCGCCGCCCCGCGCCGTCGGCACAGCGCCTGGTCCCCGGCCGCCCAGGCGGTCGGCGCCGGTGGACTGCCCGGGTGCACCGGCCCCGGCGACCACGAGCAGGACGGCTGGTTCCTCGACTCCTACCGCCGCCTGGACGCACGCGTACCCGCCGGGGCCGCGGCCCGCGTCCAGCGCGCGCTGCGCACCGCCCACCGCCTGGCCGGGCTGCGCCGGGCCGACGCCGACACGGCGTCCGGGACGCCTCCGCCCGTGCCGGGCACCGAGCAGTTGGACGAGCGCCCGCGTCCGGCCGGCGAGATCCTGGCCGCTCTGCTGTCGTCGGACGCGACACCCCCTCCCGCGCCGAACCGGCGCCGCTACCCGGGATGGCACCGGGCCCACGGCCCGGGGTCCGGGTACGCCCGGCTCCTCGCCCATCTCGCCGCCCGCCGCGACGAGACACAGGTGGACGTGGACGACGACCTCCTGGACGCCCTCGGGGCACCGCCGGCCGAGGACGTGGTGCCGTCCTGGCCGTTGGACTGCCTGCTGCGCCCGCTGCCGGGGCCGGGGCCGCTCGCGGTGCTGGAGACGGCCTCGCCCGCCGGAATCATCGACGCCCGGTTCGCCGAAGCGCTCCGGGCCCTGCACGGCGGCCACGACACCGTCGACGCCTACCGGGACTTCCTGGCCGCGGTGGAGCGGCGATCCGGTGTGCGCTTCGTCGAACTGCTGGTACCGCCGGTCACGGACCACGCCGCGAACACCGTCCGACGGCCCGTCATCACCCGCTGGTGGACGGGCGATCCCAGCCCGTCCGCGTACTTCGGCCCCGGTGGACCCGAGCAGCGCTACCTGCCGCTGGACCGCATCACCCTGCGGCGGTCGGGCCACCGCATCGTCGCCGAGGCGGACGGCGAGCGTGTGGTGCCCGTCTACCACGCCACCCGCAACCCGATGCCGCCGTACGACCGGCTGGTGCGGCTGCTGCTGTCCGCCGGGCACCCCTGGGCGGGAACCGTCCTCAGCCTGGACGGCCTCGCCGCGGCCTTCCCCGCGTGCGGCGACGTCATCCGCCTGCCGCGGCTGACGGCCGGCACGGACCTGGTCGTCTCCCCGGCCACGTGGCGGGTGCCACGGGACCGCCTGTGGCGGCGGAACGACGGGGATCTCGACCGGGTACGGGTGCTCGCCTCGCTCAGGCGGTCCGCCGGTATGCCGCGATTCGTCTTCGTACGGCCCGCCTTCGAGGCCAAGCCGGTGCCGGCCGACCTCGAAGCACTGACCGCGCTGAACGCCATCGAGCGGACCTGTGCCGCGCTGCCCGGTGACGAGCTGGTCTTCGAGGAGATGCTGCCCGGTCCGCAGGGGCCGGGGCTGCGCGACGCGCTGCACCGGGGCGAACCGGTGGCCGCCGGGCTGTTGCTCAGGCTCCCCTTCGACCGGACCTCCGAGGAGCTGGCGGTGTCCGCCGCCGCGCTCATCCATGACGTCCCCGGCCCGCCCGCACCCGGTGCGGCGGCTGCCGGGGCGGCCCGCACCCAACAGGGAACACCAAGGAAGCAGGAGGAAATCCCATGCCCATCATGGAACTCACCGACCTCGACACCCTGATCGACGAGCTGGACGAGAGGATCACCAGCGCCGATCTGCCCACCGTGGAGGCCGGCGACAGCCTGGCGTGCAGCATCATCGTGTGCGCGTCGACCATCTGTGGATCCGGCATCGGCTGCTGACGGCTCCCCACCGGACACCGTCCGCCCACCGTTGAGTTGAACGGAGCCACCCGGACCGGTTCCGGGTGGCTCCCCGACCCGGAGGTCCGATGCCCCCACCCGGCCACGGCCCGTACCGCGCGGCTCTCGACATGGCCGTCCGACTGCTCGACGAATTCCCGGAGGTGCGCCACGCGACCTCCGACCCCGGCATTCCGTTACTGGCCGCCCTGGTCACCCGGACCGACGACCCGGCCGCGGCGGCGAGCGCCCGGCGCGCGGTGGCCGCCTGGTCCCGGACCGTCGGCCGCGGTCCGTCCCACGACGGTCTGTACGGCGGCGGCCTGGCCGGAACCTTAGTCGGCCTGCGCATGGCCGCCCAGGTCCACCCACCGCTGCACCGCGCCGCCGACCGGCTGCGCGACCACCTCCTGAACCGGGCCTCGGCACGCCCCTGGCGGACGGCGGACGTCGGCCTGCCCGACTACGACCTCATCGGCGGGCCGTCCGGCACACTGCTCGCGCTCTGCGCCGGGACCCCGAAGCCGTCCAACCGTCAACTCCTGCCGTTCGCCGCCCACTTGGCGGCGCTGTGCGACAGCGACGAGCTGCGCCGGCTGCACACCGGCCAGTACGCCGGCCATCCGCGACTGGGCTGGCTCCAGGGCCGGGTGAACACCGGGATGGGTCATGGCGTGGCGGGACTCGCCGCCGGGCTCACCGCGACGGTCCGCCGCACCGGGCCACGACCGATCCTGACGGCCGCCCTGCGCCGCGTCACCCGCTGGCTCGTACGGCAGTCCTTCGACGACGCCCGGTCCGTCCGGAGCTGGGACGGCGCCGGCCTCGACGGCCCGCCGCCCGCCGGGGCACGCGCCCGGCAGGCCTGGTGTTACGGCACCCCCGGCGTCACCTGGGCCCTCTGGGACGCGTCCGACGCGCTGGGCGACCGGGCGACGGCCGACTGGGCGGCGTCCGCCTTCACCACCCTCGCGGAGCGGTACGACGAGGACTTCCATCTCTTCGGCGATCCCCTGACGGATCAGCTCGCGCTGTGCCACGGCGCGGCGGGCGTGCTGGCCGTCGCGGACGCCTTCCACCGGTGGGCCCGGCTGCCGGCCGCCGCCGCGCTCGGCGCCCGGCTCGCCGAGCACCTGAGCACACGACTGCCGGCCGCCCTCGCCCCCGGCGTCCCGCAGGCCTCCCTGCTCGAAGGCGCCCCGGGCGCGCTCAGCGCCCTGCTCACCGCCACCCACGACACCCCGCGCGACTGGCTGCCCTGCCTCGGCCTGCGGTAGCGGACACCGCTCACCGCTGCCGCAGCGCGAACCACAGCTCCGTCCGTACGTCCATGTCGTCCAGGTCCGCGTCCAGCAGGGCCGCGCAGCGGGCGATGCGCTGACGGACCGTGTTGCGGTGGATCCGCAGGGCCGCGGCCGTGCGGTCCCAGCTGCCGTGGAGGCTCAGCCAGCAGCGCAGGGTCTCGCTCAGGGGCTCGGTGAGCGGGGCGAGGAGCGCACGGGCGTGGGCCTCGGCCCGGTCGGCGGGGACCAGGGCGGCCAGGCCGGTTCCGGTGTCGGTGTGGTGGTGGGCCAGCGGGGTGCGGGTCGCGACGGCGCGGCCCAGGGCATGGGCGGCCTGGCCGTCGGCGAGGTCGAGCGCGGTGATGGGGGCGGGGGCGGACGCGCCGAGGGTCCACCCCGGCTGCGGGGTGATCCGGTCGGCGCCGGGGACCAGTACCCGTACGGCGTCGCCGCCCCGGCCCGCGTCGACCAGGGCCGAACCGAGGGCGGCGCCCAGTGCCCCGGTGGTGAGCGGGTCCACCGGGCCGTCGCCGCTGCGGCGCGCGTGCACCACCGTCCACTGCTCGGCGCCACCGAGCAGCGGTGCGACGTCCTGCGGGTCCGCACCCAACAGCATCCGTACCAGGGCGGCCGACCGGCCCGCGGCGTCGGCGCCCTGATGCGGGGCGGCCAGCAGCGAGAGCAGGACGACCGCGACCCCGGCGATGGTGTGGTCGCCCGCCTCGCGCCGGTCCGTCGCCAGCGCCAGGACGAGCCCCTGCCCGCCGCCCAGCGCGTACGCGGAGAGATGGGTGTCCCGCAGTGTGTCGGTGGCGGACGTCGGGGCGGGGCGCGCCCCGGCGGCGACCACCCGGGTGAGCCTGGCCAGCGCCGCCCCGACGTCGGGGGCGGGGCGGCGGCCCGCGGCGTGCAGCTCCTCGCCGTCCGCGGCGAGCAGCGCCGCCCGGCCCTCCAGCTGGGCCGCCAGCTGGTGCAGCACCGCCGGGACCGGGTCCGGCCGGGCCGCCGCCGTGGCCAGGGCCTGCTGGGCGCGCGTCACCCGGCGCAGCTCGCGGTGCCGGGCCTCGGCCATCAGCCGCCACACCGCACGGGCGACAGCCGTGAACGGGGTCTCGGGCGGCACCTCCAGCAGCGGCAGGCCGTGCCGGTCGCACGCCTCGATCAGCTCCCGCGGCACCGTGTCGAACACCGGCGTCACCCCGAAGCCGAGCGCCGCCGCCCCCGCCTCCACCAGCCGGGCCACGAACGCGTCCGGGTCCTTCAGCAGCACCCCGGCGCTCAGCAGCAGCTCACCGCCGAGCAGATACGGGTACGGGTCGGCCATCTCCGAGGTGTGCACCCACAGCAGATCAGCCTCGGCCGGACCCGCGATACGGCGAAGTCCCAGCTCTTCGTGGGCGAGCAGCTCGCCGAGCGGGATCGGGGGAGTGGGCGGCGGGGTCGGCCCGCCCGAGGTTTCCGGCATGGACGGTCCATCCATCAGAGACTTCAATTATGGATGAAACGTACTCTTCAGCGCCGCTTGCGAGCCACCTACCGTCTTCTTCACGTAAGACATGTGCACTTGTGACCGAAACGGAGGAAGCCCATGGCTGTCGACTACGCGGTGATCATCATTTATCTGGCCGGCATGCTCGCCATGGGCTGGTGGGGCATGCGCCGCGCCAAGTCCAAGAGCGAGTTCCTGGTGGCGGGCCGCAGGCTCGGTCCCGGGATGTACTCCGGCACCATGGCCGCCATCGTCCTCGGCGGTGCCTCCACCATCGGCGGCGTCGGCCTCGGTTACCAGTACGGACTCTCCGGCGCCTGGATGGTCTTCACCATCGGACTCGGGCTGCTCGCCCTGTCCGTCTTCTTCTCCGCGCGGATCGCCCGGCTGAAGGTCTACACCGTCTCCGAGATGCTCGACCTGCGCTACGGCGGCCGGGCCGGGATCATCTCCGGCGTCGTGATGTGGGCGTACACGCTGATGCTCGCGGTCACCTCGACCATCGCGTACGCCACCATCTTCGACGTCCTCTTCGATCTGAACCGGATCGTCGCGATCGTCCTCGGCGGCGCCATCGTCGTCGCGTACTCCACGCTCGGCGGCATGTGGTCGATCACGCTCACCGACATGGTGCAGTTCGTCGTCAAGACCATCGGTGTGCTGCTGCTCCTGCTGCCCATCGCGGTGATCAAGGCGGGCGGCTTCAGCGAGATGAAGGCGAAGCTGCCCACCGAGTACTTCGACCCGCTCGGCATCGGCGGCGAGACGATCTTCACCTATGTGCTGATCTACACCTTCGGCATGCTGATCGGCCAGGACATCTGGCAGCGGGTGTTCACCGCCCGCAGCGACAAGGTCGCCCGCATCGGCGGCACCGTCGCAGGTACCTACTGCCTCGTCTACGCCATCGCCGGCGCCGTCATCGGCACCGCCGCGAAGGTCATGTACCCGACGCTGCCCAGCGCCGACTCCGCGTTCGCGACCATCGTCAAGGACGAGCTGCCCATCGGCGTGCGCGGGCTGGTGCTGGCCGCCGCGCTGGCCGCCGTGATGTCCACCTCCTCCGGCGCGCTGATCGCCTGTGCCACCGTCGCCAACAACGACATCTGGTCCCGGCTGCGGGGCGCGGTGTCCCGGGGCGGCGGGGGCGAGGAACACGACGAGGTGAAGGGCAACCGCGTCTTCATCCTCGTCATGGGCATCGCCGTCATCGTGATCGCCATCGCGCTCAACAACGTCGTCGAGGCCCTGACCGTCGCGTACAACCTGCTCGTCGGCGGCCTGCTGGTGCCGATCCTCGGCGGTCTGCTGTGGCGCCGGGGCACCGCGGCGGGCGCGCTGGCCGCGGTGTCGGTCGGCGGCATCGCGGTGATCGGCCTGATGGCGGCGTACGGAATCCTCGCCAACGAACCGGTCTACTACGGTCTGCTGGCCTCGCTCGCGGTGTATGTGATCGTTTCCCTGGCGACGAAGCCGACCGACGCGGCCGTGCTGGCGGCCTGGCGCGAGCGGCTCGCGGGGCGGGGCACGGACGTGGAGGAGCCGGCGGGCGAACCGGTCACCACGTAACGGCCGCCAGGCCATCGAGCGCGGGGCGGGTCCGGTCCGGATCCCGCCCCCGCACACCGAACAACGCATGAAACCCGAAGGAAAGGCACTTCACATGAGCAGCAACGAAACGCCGCGCGGTCCCGTCGACTCCTCCCGCGTCCCGCGGTACGCCGGACCCGCGACCTTCGCCCGGCTGCCCCGCCTCGACGAGGTCCCCGCCGCCGATGTCGCCGTCGTCGGCGTGCCCTTCGACACCGGTGTCTCCTACCGCCCCGGCGCCCGCTTCGGCGGCAACGCGATCCGTGAGGCCTCGCGCCTGCTGCGCCCGTACAACCCCGCGCAGGACGCCTCGCCGTTCGCGCTCGCACAGGTCGCCGACGCCGGTGACATCGCCGCGAACCCGTTCAACATCAACGAGGCCGTCGAGACGATCGAGGCCGCGGCCGACGATCTGCTCTCCACCGGCGCCCGCATGATGACGCTCGGCGGCGACCACACCATCGCGCTGCCGCTGCTGCGCTCCGTCGCCAAGAAGCACGGCCCGGTCGCGCTGCTCCACTTCGACGCGCACCTCGACACCTGGGACACCTACTTCGGTGCCGAGTACACCCACGGCACCCCGTTCCGCCGTGCCGTCGAGGAGGGCATCCTCGACACCTCCGCGCTCTCCCACGTCGGCACCCGCGGCCCGCTCTACGGCAAGCAGGACCTGGACGACGACGCGAAGATGGGCTTCGGCATCGTCACCTCCGCCGATGTCATGCGGCGCGGCGTCGACGAGGTCGCCGACCAGCTGCGCCAGCGCATCGGCGACCGGCCGCTCTACATCTCCATCGACATCGACGTCCTGGACCCGGCGCACGCGCCCGGCACCGGCACCCCCGAGGCCGGCGGCCTGACCTCCCGCGAGCTCCTCGAAATCGTCCGCGGGCTGTCCTCCTGCAACCTCGTCTCCGCCGACCTGGTCGAGGTCGCCCCCGCGTACGACCACGCCGAGATCACCTCCGTCGCCGCCTCCCACACGGCGTACGAGCTGACGACGATCATGTCCCGCCAGATCGCAGAGGCCCGCACGAAGTGAGCCACGACCACCACGACGAACGGCCGCGGCTCACCCCCGAGCAGATCGCGTCCGCCCTGAACCCCCCGGCCGGACGCAACGGCGGCGATCTCGTCGTCGAGACCCTCCAGGGCCTCGGCGCGACCACCGTCTTCGGCCTGCCCGGTCAGCACGCGCTCGGCATGTTCGACGCGCTGCGCCGCTCCTCGCTGTCGTACATCGGACTGCGTGTCGAGAACAACGCGGGTTTCGCCGCCGACGCGTACGGCCGGGTCACCGGGGAAGTGGCTCCGCTGCTGCTCTCCACCGGACCGGGCGCCCTCACCTCCCTCGCCGCGCTCCAGGAGGCGGCGGCGGCCTCCGCGCCCGTGCTGGCGATCTCCAGCCAGATCCCGACCGCGGGCCTGGGCGGCGGACGCCACGGCTACCTGCACGAGCTGCGGGACCAGAAGGCGTCGTTCCGCGACGTCGTGAAGTCGGTCCACACCGTCCGTACCGCCTCCCAGATCCCGTCGGCCATCGCCGCCGCCTGGGAGTCCGCGCTGACCGCCCCGCACGGCCCGGTCTGGATCGAGATCCCGCAGGACGTACTCCTGGCGGAGACCACTCTGCCGGTCGTCACGGCGATGGACGCCACCCCGCGCGAACTGCACGCCCGTCCCGAACTGACCGCCGTGGCGGCCGACCTGCTGTCGAAGGCCGAGCGTCCGGCGATCATCGCGGGCGGCGGAGTCGTACGGTCCGACGCCTCCGGCAAGCTGCTGGCCCTCGCGGAGAAGCTCGACGCACCCGTCGTCACCACCTTCGGCGGCAAGGGCGCCTTCCCGTGGGAGCACCCGCTCTCCCTCCAGTCCTGGCTGGAGGACCGCTACACGACGGACTTCCTGGAGTCCGCCGACGTGCTGCTGGTCGTCGGCTCCGGACTCGGTGAACTCTCCTCGAACTACCACACGTTCGCCCCGCGCGGCCGGGTGATCCAGATCGAGGCCGACGCCGGGAAGCTGGAGTCCAACCACCCCGCGCTCGGCATCCACGCCGACGCCCGCGAGGCGCTCTGCGACCTCCTCGAAGCGGTCGACCGCCGCGAGGACCCGTCGGCGCCGGACCGGGTCCGTACGGTCCTCGAAGCGGTACGGGACAGGATCGCCGCCCAGGAACTCACCCTGGAGCAGCGGCTCATCGCCTCGGTCCGCGAGGCGCTGCCCGACACGTCCCCCAGCTTCTGGGACATGACGATCCTCGCCTACTGGGCCTGGTCCGCCTTCGACGCCCGCCACCCGAACACGATGCACTCGGCCCAGGGCGCGGGCGGCCTCGGCTACGGCTTCCCGGCCGCGCTCGGCGCGGCGGCGGCCGACCGTACGAGGCCGGTCCTCGCGGTCTCCGGGGACGGCGGCGCGATGTACTCGATCGCGGAGCTGGCCACGGCCCGTCAGTACGACCTCCCGGTCACCTGGCTGATCGTCGACGACGGCGGCTACGGCATCCTGCGCGAATACATGACGGGCGCCTTCGGCGAGGCCACGGCGACGGAGCTCTCCCGCCCCGACTTCGTCGCCCTCGCCGAGTCGTTCGGCGTCCCGGCCCTCCGTACGACCCCCGAGACGCTCGCCGCCGACCTGGCGAAGTCCTTCGCCCGGCCCGGCCCTTCGGTGGTCGTGCTCCCGGCCCTGCTGAGGATGTTCGAGCCGACGCATCTGTAGACACCGGCCTGCTGCCCGCCCGCTCACCCGGCCCCGGGTGCGCGGGCGGGGTTCAGCGGGTTCAGCTGCGGAGCGGGTGCTCCTTCGCGATGAGTGCCGCCTGGTCCTCCCTGCCCCGGTGGAAATCCGGCCGCTCGTCGGGATGGAGGCTGGTGGGCACGTTCTTCGCCGGTGGCAGGAAGTCGGTCAGCGACCGGAAGACCGGGTCCGCCGCCGCTCCCCGGCCGCGGATCCGGGCCTGCACCAGGTAGTGGACGATCTCCCGCAGGGGCTCCCGCAGCTGGGGTTCCGGCCGCGCGGCGGCCTTCTCCGCGGCTCCCGGCTGTCCCAGCCCATGGTGTTCGTTCTGCGCGAGCCTCTGCAGGGCCGCGACCGCCGCGTAGAGCCGACCGCAGCGGTATGCCTCGGCATGCCGGACCGGCTGAGCGCTCGTCAAGGTTCTCCCTCGGTCAATGTGCCGGGTCGCACCCGGTGACCGATACCCGCGCGTGACGGGCGACGAACCGCACAGCCCGCAATGCACAACTTTCCGGTCGGTCATGAGTCGTTACTCACGGGTGCGCCGGGAGCGCACCGTACCGATCCACTCATGGGGGAGAGGCCGCATGAAAGAACAGCCCTGCATATCCCGTCGCGCAAAGGCCGCGCTGTCCGTCGCGCTCGCCGCGGGCGTGCTCGCACCCGTGGCGCTCGGCGCCGCGCCCGCGGCGGCGGCGACGCCGACGGTGAGCTGCACGTCCGGCAAGGCCGGGCTCGCGGCGAAGCTGACGAAGGACATCACCGCCGCGCTCAAGGGCCGGAAGTCGACGACGGCCGTGGCGCTCTACGACCGGAAGACCAAGACCAACTGCTCCCTGCGGGCGACCACCAAGTACGACTCCGCCAGCGTCGTGAAGGCGACCGTGCTGGCGACGCTGCTCTGGGACAACAAGAAGCACAACCGCTATCTCACCCAGCGCGAGACCAACCTCGCCACCGCCATGATCACCAAGTCCGACAACAACGCGACCACCAGCCTGTGGAAGCAGCTCGGGGCGACCAAGGTCAAGGCGTTCCTCAAGGCCGCCGGGATGACCCACACCGTGCCCGGCTCCGGTGGCTACTGGGGGCTGACCCAGATCACCGCCCAGGACGAGCTGCGGCTGCTGACCCTGCTGACCGCCAAGAACTCCGTGCTGAGCGACAACGCGCGCTCCTACGAGCTGGGCCTGATGCGCAAGGTGATCTCCTCGCAGCGCTGGGGCACGCCCGCCGGAGCCCCGTCCGGGGCGACCGTCCAGGTCAAGAACGGCTGGCTGCCGCGCGCCACCCACGGCTGGCGGGTGCACAGCATCGGTGCCTTCACGGGCAAGGGGCACGATTACGGGATCACCGTGCTCACGCAGGACAACAAGACGATGAACGACGGCATCAACACCATCCAGGCCGTCGCCCGCGCCGTGCACAAGGACCTCAACCCGGCCGTCGCCGCGAAGACGACCTCGACCGTCGCCCCGCCCGCCGCCCCGCAGGAAGCGGTGCCCGCGGTACCGGAGGCCCCGGCGGTACGCATGCTCACCGCGACGCAGCGGTCGTAGCGCCTGCCGACGGGCCCGCCGGTCCTACGCCGGTCGTCGCACGCCCCTACGCCGATAGCACTGTCTTCGGCCCCGTCTTTGTAACGGCGGGATGAAATCCGCTGCCCAGCGCGTTGGTGCCTTCCGGTAGACCATGTCTGACGGGAGGCACCGGTGACGGACGCAGGGGACGTACAGAGCGCGACACAGGCCCCGGGCTGGGCCCGGCGGCTGTGCGGCTACGCATGGCGCTATCGACGCAATGTGCTGCTGGCGCTCGGCTCGTCGCTCGCGGGAATGGCGGTGATGGCCCTCGTCCCGCTGATCACCAAGGTGATCATCGACGACGTCGTCGTCGGCCACACGCGGTCCCTCGCGGTCTGGACCGGGCTCCTCGTGGTCGCCGCCGGGCTGGTGTACATATCCACGTACATCCGCCGGTACTACGGTGGCCGGCTGGCCCTCGACGTGCAGCACGACCTCCGTACCGAGATGTACGGGACGATCACCCGCCTCGACGGGAAACGGCAGGACGAGCTGTCCACCGGCCAGGTCGTCGGGCGCGCCACCAGCGACCTGCAACTGATCCAGGGACTTCTGTTCATGCTCCCGATGACGATCGGGAACGTACTGCTCTTCATCATCTCCCTGGTGATCATGGCGTGGCTCTCGCCGCTGCTCACCCTGGTCGCGGTCGCCGTGGCCCCCGCCCTCTGGTTCATCGCCCGCCGCTCCCGCGCCCGGCTCTTCCCCGCCACCTGGTACGCCCAGGGACAGGCCGCCGCCGTCGCCGGAGTCGTCGACGGGGCCGTCTCCGGGGTCCGGGTCGTCAAGGGGTTCGGGCAGGAGGAGCAGGAGACCGGCAAGCTGCGCGAGGTCGGGCGGAAGCTCTTCGCCGGACGGCTGCGGACGATCCGGCTGAACTCCCGCTACACCCCCGCCCTCCAGGCCGTCCCCGCGCTCGGCCAGGTCGCGATGCTGGCCCTCGGCGGCTGGCTCGCCACCCGGGGCGAGATCACCCTCGGCACCTTCGTCGCGTTCTCCACCTACCTCGCCCAGCTCGTCGGCCCGGTCCGGATGCTCGCCATGGTCCTCACCGTCGGACAGCAGGCGAGGGCAGGCGTCGAGCGCGTACTGGAACTGATCGACACCGAGCCGACCATGAAGGACGGCACCAAGGAACTCCCGGCCGACGCGCCCGCGAGCGTCGAATTCGACGACGTACGGTTCGGCTACGACGAGGACCGCCCCGTCCTCGACGGCTTCTCGCTGACCATCGAGCCCGGTGAGACCGTCGCCGTCGTCGGCGCCTCCGGCAGCGGCAAGTCCACCGTCTCGCTGCTGCTGCCCCGCTTCTACGACGTGACGCACGGCGCCGTCCTGGTCGGCGGCCACGACGTCCGCGAACTGACCCACGAATCCCTGCGCGCCGCCATCGGCCTCGTACCGGAGGACAGCTTCCTGTTCTCCGACACCATTCGCGCCAACATCGCCTACGGCGTCCCCGACGCCACCCGGGAGCAGATCGAGGAGGCGGCCCGCGCCGCCCAGGCCGACCGGTTCATCGCGGAGCTGCCCGAGGGTTACGACACCAAGGTCGGCGAACACGGACTCACCCTCTCCGGCGGCCAGCGCCAGCGCGTCGCGCTCGCCCGCGCCATCCTCACCGACCCCCGGCTGCTCCTCCTCGACGACGCCACCTCCGCCGTCGACGCCCGCGTCGAGCACGAGATCCACGAGGCGCTGCGCCAGGTGATGGCAGGCCGGACCACCCTGCTGATCGCCCACCGCCGCTCCACCCTCGGCCTCGCCGACCGGATCGCCGTCCTGGAGCACGGCCGGCTCGCCGACATCGGTACGCACGAGGAGCTGGAGCGCCGCTCCCCGCTCTACCGGCGGCTGCTCACCGACCCGGACGAGCTGGGCGGCACCTCGCCCGGACACCAGCGGCCGACCACCGCCGCCGACACGACCCCCGACGACGACCGCGCGCTCCAGGAGGAACTGGACGCCGAGTTCGACGCCGAGCGCGGCATAAGCCCCCACCTGTGGGTCCGCAAGGAGGAGCCGCGCGACACCGGGGCGGCCGGCATGCCCGCCACCCCCGAGCTGCTCGCCCAGGTCGAGGCGCTGCCGCCCGCCACCGACACCCCCGACATCGACGAGGCGCGGGCCGTCGGCGCCGAGAACTCGTACGGGCTGCGCAGGCTGCTGCGCGGCTTCGGGCTGCCGCTGCTGGTGAGCCTGGCGCTGGTCGCGGTCGACGCGGGCGCCGGTCTGCTGCTGCCGGTACTGATCCGGCACGGCATCGACCAGGGCGTCTCGCAGCTGGCGCTCGGCGCGGTCTGGGCGGCGTCCGCGCTGGCCCTCGTGGTCGTCCTGGTGCAGTGGGCCGCCCAGATCGGCGAGACCCGGATGACGGGCCGCACCGGCGAGCGGGTGCTGTACTCACTGCGGCTGAAGATCTTCGCGCAGCTCCAGCGGCTCGGCCTGGACTACTACGAGCGCGAGCTGACCGGCCGGATCATGACCCGGATGACGACGGACGTGGACGCGCTGTCGACGTTCCTGCAGACCGGACTGGTCACGGCCTTCGTCTCCGTCGTCACCTTCTTCGGCATCATGGTCGCGCTGCTGGTCCTGGACGTGCAGCTGGCCCTCGTCGTCTTCGCGACGCTGCCGGCGCTGGTCGTCGGTACGTTCTTCTTCCGCCGCAGGAGCGTCAAGGCGTACGAGCTGGCCCGCGAGCGCATCAGCGTCGTCAACGCCGACCTCCAGGAGTCCGTCTCCGGGCTGCGGATCGTGCAGGCGTTCCGCCGCGAGCGCGACGGCGCCGACCGGTTCGCGGAGCGCAGCGACCACTACCGCGAGGCCAGGGTCCGCGGCCAGTGGCTGATCTCGGTCTACTTCCCGTTCGTGCAGCTGCTGTCGTCGGTGGCCGCGGCCGCCGTCCTGATCGTCGGCGCGGGCCGGGTCGACAACGGCACGCTGACCACCGGTGCGCTGGTCGCGTACCTGCTCTACATCGATCTGTTCTTCGCCCCGGTGCAGCAGCTCTCCCAGGTCTTCGACGGCTACCAGCAGGCCACCGTCTCCCTCGGCCGCATCCAGGAACTGCTGCGCGAGCCGACCTCCACCGACGCCGTGGACGAACCGCTGGACGTGCTCTCGCTGCGCGGCGAGATCGCCTTCGAGGACGTGTCCTTCGCGTACGGCTCCGGCGACGACGCCGAGGAGGCCCTCATCGGCGTCGACCTGCGGATACCGGCCGGACAGACGGTCGCGTTCGTCGGCGAGACCGGCGCGGGGAAGTCCACCCTCGTCAAGCTCGTCGCCCGCTTCTACGACCCGACGGGCGGCCGGGTCACCGCGGACGGCACCGATCTGCGCCGCCTCGACCTCACCGCGTACCGGCACCGGCTCGGCGTCGTGCCGCAGGAGGCGTACCTCTTCGCCGGTACGGTCCGCGACGCCATCGCCTACGGGCGGCCCGAGGCCACCGACGCCGCGGTGGAGGCGGCGGCGCGGGCGGTCGGCGCCCACGACATGATCGCCACCCTGGACGGCGGCTATCTGCACGAGGTCGCCGAGCGGGGCCGCAACCTCTCGGCCGGTCAGCGCCAGCTGATCGCCCTGGCCCGAGCCGAACTCGTCGACCCGGACATCCTGCTGCTCGACGAGGCGACCGCCTCGCTGGACCTCGCCAGCGAGGCCCTGGTCAACCAGGCGACCGACCGGCTCACGGGCCGCCGCACCACCCTGGTCGTCGCCCACCGGCTGACCACGGCCGCCCGCGCCGACCGGGTCGTGGTGATGGACCACGGCCGGGTCGTCGAGGACGGCACGCACGACGAACTCCTGGCCGGGGAAGGGCACTACGCCGTGCTGTGGCGCACGTTCATCGGGGAGGACGAGCCCGCGGGGGTGTGAGCGCCGGGCCCGTCCGCCGGGTCACTCGCCGATGCCGGAGATCTTCCCGGTCCGCAGGTCCGAGCGCACGGTCAGGTACGAGTACGTGGGGTGCTTGCCCTCGCTCCAGGTGAGCCGCACCGTCGACCAGGTGTGGCCGGCGGCGCTGTCGCCCCGGGTGACCCGGAAGGCGAGCGGGGTGTTCTGGGCGCGGAGCACCCCGTCCGCGTGGTTGCGCTGCTCCCAGGTGTTCAGCTGGGAGCGCAGGTGAGGGGTCAGATAGAAGGTTCTGAGGGCGGTGGCGAGTCTGCCGCCGTCCTCCGCCGTGACGGCATCGATGTACGCGCCGTAGAAGTGGGCGACCTGCTGGTAGGCGGGGGCGCCGACATCGCTGCGTACCGACGCCGGGGCCGCCGGGGCATGCGGGGCGTGCGGGGCGTGCGCGACCGCCGGGACCGCGGCGGCGGCGGTGAGGAGAGCGGAGGCGAGCAGCGTCCGGCCGATGAGACGTCGGCCGGGGCCCTGTGCGGTGCGGAGTCGAGGCATGACAGTTCCTGCCTTTCGTATGGCTCTGTCCTGTTGGAGCCATGCTGTGGCGATTCGGTTGCGCCGGGGGCGGAGCGCGCCGGATGCAACCTTCGGATGGCCTCCTGCGTCGTACGCATGTATGCGTACGTGCCGAGCAAGGGCGTAAATGTTCGACTGGTGATGAGGTTGCTGGTGATAGCAGGGGTGGGGAAGTCCGGAAAGGTCGAATTGTCCAATGGGGGCGACGGCAGAGGCGGAGACGAAGCCGGGAGCGGAGGGGGGAGCCGCGGTACCCGCCGGATGCTGGTGTGCTCGATCGTCCTGCCGCTGGTGGCCGCCCTCGGCCTGGTGCTCGGCGGCCCCGTGGCCGGCCGCGCCGACGCCGCGACGGTCTGCGCCGGGCGCCCCGCGAAGACGGTCCCGTTCAAGACCGGCGAGCTGCGCGTCTACAAGAACCGCTCCTACGCCTGCGCGACAGCCGTCGCCAAGAAGCCGGGCCCGCGCCGCAGCATGTCCGTGACGATCCAGGCGCGCGGCGGCAGTCCCGTCGTCGACCAGGGCAAATACACCAAGCAGGCCGGCCCGGTGACGGTCCACGCGCTCAACCGGTGCGTCAGGGCCTCGGCCAAGATCTCGGGGAAGTCGGGCTCCACGGGCTGGATCCTCTGCTGACCCACGGGCCGGATCACCCGATCTCTCCGTGCCGACCGGGTCTGGCGGCACAGGTGTCGCCCCGCTAGGTTCACGACGAATGTTGTGATTCCTGGGAGGGCGTATGCGCAAGGCGTTCAGAGGGTTCCTGTCGCTCGCGGTGCTCATCGGCACAGCGGGTGTCACGGGTGCCTCGGCCGGGGCGGCCACCGCCGCGGAACCGGCCGGGTCCCTGAGCCGGTCCGTCAGTGACGACGGCACCGGCACGGACATCAAGGACCGCATCCTGGCCATCCCCGGGATGAGCCTTATCGAGGAGAAGCCCTACGCGGGCTACCGGTACTTCGTCCTCAACTACACCCAGCCGGTCGACCACCGGCACCCGTCCAGGGGCACCTTCCAGCAGCGCATCACCGTGCTGCACAAGGACACCTCCCGCCCGACGGTCTTCTCCACCAGCGGATACAACGTCTCCACGAACCCCGGCCGCGCCGAGCCGACCCGGATCATCGACGGCAACCAGGTCTCCCTGGAGTACCGCTACTTCACCCCCTCCCGCCCGGCGCCCGCCGACTGGTCCAAGCTCGACATCCGGCAGGCCGCCGCCGACCAGCACCGCGTCTTCACCGCGCTGAAGCGGATCTACACCAAGAAGTGGCTGACCACCGGCGTCTCCAAGGGCGGCATGACGGCCACCTACTTCGAGCGCTACTACCCCGAGGACATGGACGGCGTCGTCGCGTACGTCGCGCCCAACGACGTGGTCGACAAGGAGGATTCGGCCTACGACCGGTTCTTCGAGCACGTGGGCACCAAGGAGTGCCGCGACCGGGTGAACGCCGTCCAGCGCGAGGCACTGGTCCGCCGCGGGCCGCTGGAGAAGAAGTACCGGGAGTACGCCGCCGCCCACGGCTACACCTTTGCCACCACCGGCTCGCTCGACAAGGCGTACGAGGCCGTCGTCATGGACTACGTCTGGGCGTACTGGCAGTACAGCCTGCTGTCCGACTGCGACACCATCCCGGCCGACGCCGGGTCCGCCCCCGACCAGGCGATCTGGGACTCCGTCGACTCGATCTCCGGCTTCTCCACCTACACCGACCAGGGCCTTGAGAACTACACCCCGTACTACTACCAGGCGGGCACCCAGCTCGGTTCGCCCACTGTCCGCCAGCCGTGGCTCGGCGGTCTCAGCCGGTACGGATACCAGCCGCCGCGCACCTTCGTGCCGCGCTCCATCCCGATGAAGTTCCAGCCGTCGGTGATGCGCGACGTCGACAACTGGGTGAAGCGTCACGCCGATCGGATGCTGTACGTGTACGGGGAGAACGACCCGTGGGGCGCGGAGCGCTTCCGGCCCGGTGCGGGCTCCCGTGACAGCTATGTCATGACCGTGCCCGGCGGCAACCACGGCGCTGCCGTGGCCGGCCTCACCGAGGACGACAGGGCGAAGGCCACCGCGGCCATCCTGCGCTGGGCGGGTGTCGCCCCGGCCGCCGTGCGGGACGATCCGGCGAAGGCCGAGCCGCTCGCGAAGTTCGACGCGCGGCTCGACGAGCGGGACGTGATGAACGAGCGCGGGCAGCGGCCGTAGCGGTTCTCCGGGCCGTGGGAGGGGCTGTGCGCGCGGCGCACAGCCCCTCCGTGCTTCCGGCTAGTACGTCAGCCCGTAACCGACCGGGTGCAGCACCCGGGCCGGATCGTCCGCGCGCTGCACCGGGACCGGCAGGGTGCCCCGCGGTTCGGCGCGGCCCGCGATCACCCGGGCGGCGGCCCGCAGTTCGACATCGGTCCAGGAGTACGTGGCCAGGTTCGCCGCGAACCCGGTCCCGGACAGCTGGGCGACGTCGTACGGATTGCGGATCGCCACCGTGATCACCGGGATGCCGGTCGCCGCCAGCGCGCTCACCAGGGTGCGCTGCGAACTGCTCGCCGAGACGTTGTAGGTCGCCACGACCACCGCGTCCTTGCCCCGGGCGGCGGCCACCGCCTCGTCGATCTTGGCCTTGGCGGGGGCGGTGCCGGTGGACAGCGCGGTCGCCGCGTACCCCAGTTCGCCGAAGGCGGTGGCCAGCGTGGTGGTCGGTGGTCCGGTGGTGCCGGACGGGGAGGCGGGATCGGCGCCGACCACGAGCAGGTTCCGGTGGGAGCGGCGGGAGAGCGGCAGCACCGCACCGTCGTTGGCGAGCAGGGTGGTGGTGCGCTCGGCGATCCGGTCGGCGGCGGCGAGGTGCGACCGGGTGCCGACGGTGCGGTCCACCCCCGAGTGGCTGACGAACGGGTCGTCGAACAGCCCGAGCTTCGCCTTCAGCCGCAGGATGCGCAGGATCGATTCATCGATCCGGGCCTCGCTGATCTCACCGTTCTTCACGGCCTCCAGGACGGCGTTCCAGGAGACGTCCAGGCGCGGCGGGTTGAGCAGCTGGTCGACACCGGCCTTGAGAGCGAGGACCGGCACGCGCTCGTCGCCGTACTTCGTCCGCACCCCCTCCATGCCGAGCGAGTCGGTCACCACGACACCGTCGTAGCCGAGCTCCTCGCGCAGGATGCCGGTGAGGATCGGGTGGGACAGCGTCGCCGGGTCCTCCGCCGGGTCCAGCGCCGGGACCACGATGTGCGCGGTCATGATCGAGTCGATGCCCGCGGCGATGGCCGCCCGGAACGGCGGCTCGTCCAGCTCGGCCCACTGCTCCCGGGTGTGGTTGATGACGGGCAGCCCGGTGTGGCTGTCGGTGCTGGTGTCGCCGTGGCCCGGGAAGTGCTTGGCGGTCGAGGCGATCCCGCTGCTCTGATACCCCTTCACCTGCGCGGCGACCATGGCGGCCACGGACTGCGGGTCGGAGCCGAAGGAGCGTACGCCGATCACCGGGTTGGCCGGGTTGACGTTGACGTCGGCGTCCGGGGCGTAGTTCTGGTTGATGCCGATCGCGGCCAGTTCGGCGCCGGCGATCTGCCCGGCCCGGCGGGCGTCGGAGCGCGAACCGCCCGCGCCCAGCGCCATCGCGCCGGGCATCAGGGTGGCGGGCTCGCCGACCCGGCAGACGATGCCGTGCTCCTGGTCGGTGGAGACGAGGAGCGGCAGCGGGGTGGGACCGGCGAGACCGGCGCGCTGGATGCCGTTGGAGAGGTCGGCGATCTGGTGCGGGTCGCGGGTGTTGTGCGCCCAGGCGAAGTAGATGATCCCGCCGACGTGGTACCTGTCGATCATCTCGGCGGCCGTGCGGACCCCGATCTCGGCCATGTTGGCGTCGATGTCGGCCTGGTCGGGGTCGGTGGCGGAGTGCCCGTACACCCGCATCACGAAGAGCTGCCCGACCTTCTCCTCCAGGGTCATCCCGGAGATGATCCGCTTGAGGCGCTTGGTGGTGGCGGCCGCATTGTGCTGCCCGCCGCTGTGTCCGCTGCTCGCGGACCTCTGGGCGGCGACGGCGCCGGGGGCGAGGCCCACGCCCGTGACGGCGGCGACTGCCGTCGCGGCGGTGGCGGTGAGGAGGGTGCGTCTGGAGGTGCGGTGGTGCACGTGAGCTCCTTCGGCCGTACTCGGGGACGAGGGGTGGTGAAAGAAACTGCCAAGGAGCACGGATATCCAGAAAATAACTTCCGGTCAAGGGTCCGGACCGTTTTGAGCCCCTGCGGCGTGGCAGGGACCCCTGCCACAGTCCCGCCCCGGCCCCCCTCGACCTCGCCCCGGCCCTCCCTCGGCCGCCCCTCAGTCCTGCCTCAGCCCCACCGCGGCCCCGTGCGTCCGCAGTGCGGAGACCGCCGCCGTGATCGCGGGCCGCCGGGCCGCCTCCGTACGCCACAGCGCGTACAGCCGCCGTACCGGTACGGGATCGAGCGGCACCGCCACCACCCCCGGCGGCAGTTGCCCCCGCCCCAGGCGCGGGATCATCGCGACCCCGAGGCCGGCGGCCAGCAGGGCCAGCTGGGTGTGGTTCTCCTCCGCCTGGTGCCGGATGTCCGGCTCGCAACCGGCCGCCCGCAACGTCCGTACGAGCCAGTCGTGGCAGACCGTCCCCGGCGGCTGGCAGATCCACCGCTCCTTCGCCAGCTCCTCGCGCCGCACCGCGTCCCGCCCGGCGAGGCGGTGCCCCTCGGGCACCAGCAGATCGCAGTGGTCGTCACCGATCACCGCCTGCGCCACGCCCTCGGGGGCGGGCAGCGGGGCGATGTCCCAGTCGTGCGCGACCGCCAGATCGATCACGCCCTTGGCCACCAGGTCGACCGAGAGATGCGGATCGACCTCGGTCATCCGGACGTCCACGGCCGCGTGGTCCCGGTCCAGCTCCGCCAGCACTCCGGGCAGCAGCCCGCGCGCCGCGGACGCGAACGCGCCGATCGACAGCCGCCCGGTCGGCAGCCCCCTGCGCTCCTCCAGCGTCGTCTCGGCGCGCTCCATGATCGCCAGCAACTGCTGGGCCGTCGCGGCCAGATGGAGCGCCTCCTCGGTCAGCGCGACACCGCGCCCGCGCCGTTCGAGCAGCGTCGTACGGGTCTCCCGCTCCAGCTTGGTGATCTGCTGCGAGACCGCCGACGGGGTGTAGCCGAGCGCGGCGGCGGCGCCCGCGACGGAGCCGTGGACGGAGACGGCGTGCAGGGCGCGCAGCCGGGCCAGATCGAGCATCGGACCTCCCGTGCCATTCGTTGGCGATTCGTGGCGACTCATTAGCGACGCTCAATTCCACCATGAAGATATCCGCGCTGGTGCTACATGGTTGGCGCGGGTGATCCTCGGTGCATGCGTCCCCTCCACATCGCCCTGGCCGCCCTGGTGACAGCCGTCTGGGGTGTCAATTTCGTCGTCATCGAGGTCGGCCTCGGGCACTTTCCGCCGCTGCTCTTCTCCGCCCTGCGCTTCCTGGTCGCCGCGCTGCCCGCGGTCTTCTTCGTTGGCCGGCCCAAGGTCGCGTGGAAGTGGATCGTGGGCGTCGGGCTGGCCCTCGGGGTGGCGAAGTTCGGTCTGCTCTTCATCGGCATGGACCGCGGAATGCCCGCCGGTCTCTCGTCCCTCGTGCTCCAGGTCCAGGCGGTCTTCACGGCCCTCTTCGCCGCCGTCGCACTCGGTGAACGGCCGGGAAGGATACGGGTGTCGGGGATGGTGGTGGCCCTCGCGGGCATCGGCGTCGCGGCGGTCGACGAGGGGGCGGGCGGCCCCGTGCTCGCCTTCGTCCTGGTGATCGCGGCGGCGGCCTGCTGGGGCGTGTCCAACGTGCTGACCCGCAAGGCGGCCCCGCCCGACTCGCTCAACTTCATGGTGTGGGTCTCGACCGTGCCCGTGATCCCGCTGCTCGGCCTCTCCCTCCTCTTCGAGGGCTGGGACCGCGACGTGGACGCGCTGGCCGCGCTGGACTGGAGCGGCGCCGGGATCATCGTCTACGTCGCCTGGATCACCACCGTCTTCGGCTTCGGCGCCTGGGGCTTCCTGCTGCGCCACCACCCGGCCTCCTCGGTGGCCCCGTTCACCCTGCTCGTGCCGGTCTTCGGGATGTCGTCGGCCGCGCTGCTGCTGGGCGAGTCGGTGAGCCCGCTGCGGTGGTGCGCGGCGGCGCTGCTGGTCGGCGGGGTGGCCGTCACCTCGCTGGCGGGGGCGCGGCGGCCGCGCACCCCGGCACCGGACTCCCCGGAGCCGAGGCCGAGGCCGAAGCCGGAGCCGGGCGTGGCGCCGGACGTGGCGCGGGCCGCCTGAAGGCGCCGTACCGCCTACTGCTCGGGCGAGCCCAGCCGCAGCAGATGCTCCCGCCCGGCGGCCAGCAGCCCCGGCAGCTCCGCCGCCCCCGGGTGCCAGCGCTTCTCGTACTCCCAGCAGACCCAGCTGTCCGGGTCCAGCGTGTCCAGGCAGGCCCCCAGCGGCAGCACCCCGGCCCCCAGCGCCAACGGCTCGGTGTCCTCGGCCGACGCGATGTCCTTCACCTGTACGTATCCCAGGTGCGGGGCCAGCACCGCATGGCTGGCGGCCGGTTCCTCGCCCGCCAGCCAGGTGTGCATGATGTCCCACAGTGCGCCGACCTGGCCGTGCCCGACCGTCCCGGCGACCCGGGCCACATCGACGCCGGCCCGGTGCGAGTCATGGGTCTCCAGCAGGATGCGTACGCCCTTGTCGGCGGCGTGCGGAGCGGCGGCGGCCAGTCGCCGGGCGGCGGTCGCGTCGGCCACGGCGGGGTCCTGGCCACCGCCGCCCGGGAAGACCCGGACGTTCTGCGCGCCCAGGTCGTGCGCCAGATCCACCAGCCCGGCGAGCTCCTCCAGCACCGGCGCGTCGTCGCCCTCGGCGGCGGCCCGGACATACCCGGCGACGGTCAGGATCTCGACGCCACCCTTCCTGAACTCCTCGACGACGGCGGCCCGTTCGGGCGCGGAGATGCCCGGGTGCACCGGCTCCTCGGGGTGGGCGCGCAGCTCCACCCCCTGGTAGCCGTGTCCGGCGGCGAGCCGGACGACGTCGGCGACCGGCATCCCCGGCACTCCGAGGGTCGAGAAAGCGAGCTTCACGTGCGTGTCCTTCCGTCGGTACGTGCCACTGCACCGTACGGACCGGGCAGCGGCCGGCACATCATGGGCCCGGGTCGCGGGTCGCGGGTCGCGGGGCGTAGGGCGTAGGGCGTGGGTCACGGGTCGCGGGTCGCGCGGCTCACGACCGCGGCGGCGCCGTCGACCCCCGCACCATCAGTTCCGCCGCGATCGTCGCGATGCCCCCGGGCGGCGGCGTCTCCTTGCCCATCGCGAGGCGGCCCGCCCGTGCGCCCGCCTCGAAGAGCGGCAGCCGCACGGTCGTCAGCGCCGGGACCGCGTCCACCGAGAACGGCAGGTCGTCGAAGCCCGCCACCGAGATGTCCTCGGGGATACGCAGACCGCGGTCCCGGATCGCCGCGCTCGCGCCCAGGGCCACCGTGTCGTTGGCGGCGACGACCGCCGTCACCTCCGGTTCGCGGCGCAGGAGTTCGAGGGTGGCGTCGTAGCCGGAGCGGCGGTCGTAGGGTCCGTGGACGGTGAGGCGCTCCTCGTCGCCGACGAGCCCCGCCGCCCGCATCGCGTCGCGGTGGCCCTCCAGCCGGTGGCGGGTGGTCGTCCGCTCCAGCGGGCCCGCGACATAGCCGATCCGCCGGTGGCCGAGCGAGAGCAGGTGTTCGGTGAGGCGGCGTCCGCCGCCCCGGTTGTCGAAGGCGAGCGCGGCCACGACCGCCTCGCCGTCCGGCAGCGGGGGCCGCCCGCACAGCACCACCCGGGTGCCCGCGTCCGCGAGCTTGGCCAGCTTGGCGGAGACCGCGGCCTGGTGCGCCGGGTCCTCCACGGCGCCCCCGGTCAGCACGACGGCCGCGGCGCGCTGGCGCTGGAGCAGGGTGAGATAGGTGAGTTCGCGCTCGGGGGAGCCGCCGGTGTTGCAGACGACGGCGAGCTTCTCGCCACCCGCCCGGCCCGAGCCGTCCCCGGGCCCGCCGATCTCGGTCTGCGCCGCACCCGCCATGATCCCGAAGAACGGGTCCGCGATGTCGTTGACCAGGATGCCGACCAGGTCCGACGTGGCCGCCGCGAGCGAACTCGCCGGCCCGTTGAGCACATAGTCCAGGTCGTCCACCGCGCGCAGGACCCGCTCGCGGGTGGACGCGGCCACCGGGTAGTTGCCGTTCAGCACGCGGGAGACGGTGGCCGGCGACACCCGGGCGCGAGCCGCCACATCCGCCAGGGTGACTGTCATCGCTTTCCTCCGAGGGTTTTGGGCCGGGCCCTCTTGTCCGGGCCGCTGTCGGCAGGCTAGCGTCATCCCGAATAGAAAGCGCTTGCTACGGTTGTTGGAGGAAGTTTCGTGACACGCAGGACAGTGCGCATCGCCATGAACGGCGTCACGGGTCGCATGGGATACCGGCAGCACCTGGTGCGCTCGATCCTCGCGATCCGCGAGCAGGGCGGCCTCGACCTCGGCGACGGGGACGTGCTGTGGCCCGAGCCCGTGCTGGTCGGCCGCCGCGCCCACGCGCTGGAGGAGCTCGCCGCGCGGCACGGCCTGACCGAGTGGTCGACCGACCTCGACGCGGTCCTCGCCGACGACACGATCGACATCTACTTCGACGCCCAGGTCACCTCGGCCCGCGTGGACGCGATCAAGAAGGCCATCGCCGCGGGCAAGCACATCTACACCGAGAAGCCCACCGCCACGGACGTCGAGGGCGCCCTGGAGCTGGCCCGGCTGGCCGGTGAGGCCGGAATCAAGCACGGCGTGGTCCAGGACAAGATCTTCCTGCCGGGCCTGCTGAAGCTGAAGCGCCTCATCGACGGCGGCTTCTTCGGCGAGATCCTCTCCGTGCGCGGCGAGTTCGGCTACTGGGTCTTCGAGGGCGACTGGCAGGAGGCCCAGCGCCCGTCGTGGAACTACCGCGCGCAGGACGGCGGCGGCATCGTCGTCGACATGTTCCCGCACTGGGAGTACGTGCTCCACGAGCTGTTCGGCCGGGTCTCCACCGTCCAGGCGCACGTCCAGACGCACATCCCGCAGCGCTGGGACGAGCAGGGCAAGCCCTACGCCGCCACCGCCGACGACGCCGCGTACGGCATCTTCCAGCTGGAGAGCGGCGCGGTCGCGCAGATCAACTCCTCCTGGACGGTCCGCGTCAACCGCGACGAGCTCGTCGAGTTCCAGGTCGACGGAACCCACGGCTCCGCCGTCGCGGGCCTGCGCAACTGCCGTGTCCAGCACCGCTCGGCCACCCCCAAGCCGGTCTGGAACCCCGACCTCCCGGTCACCGAGCCGTTCCGCGACCAGTGGCAGGAAGTCCCCGACAACGCGGTCTTCGACAACGGCTTCAAGGCCCAGTGGGAGCTCTTCCTGCGCCACATCGTCCTCGACGAGCCGTACACCTGGGACCTGATGGCCGGCGCCCGCGGCGTGCAGCTCGCCGAGCTGGGCCTGAAGTCCCACGCCGAGGGCCGCCGCCTCGACGTACCGGAGCTGTCGCTGTGACGAACCGCCCCACGCACGGCACATCGGAGCTGATCTGAGTGACCATCCACCTCCCGCAGGGCCCTTACGAACCCCGCGCCACCCCGCTCGACCTGGCTCCCGGCACCGGCCCGCTCGCCTCGCGCACGGTCTTCTCCGCCGCCCATGTCGTCGCCGACCCGTACGCCGACATCAGCCCCGACTCCCCGGCCGCCGTCGACTGGGACGCCACCCTCGCCTTCCGCCGCCACCTCTGGTCGCACGGCCTGGGCGTCGCAGAGGCGATGGACACCGCCCAGCGCGGCATGGGCCTGGACTGGGCCGGCGCGGCCGAACTGATCCGCCGCTCCGCCGCCGAGGCCAGGGCGGTCGGCGGCCGCATCGCCTGCGGCGTCGGCACCGACCAGCTCACCGGCCCCGCCTCCCTCGCCGAGGTGCGGTCCGCGTACGAGGAGCAGCTCGCGCTCGTCGAGGAGAGCGGCGCCCAGGCCATCCTGATGGCCTCCCGCGCGCTCGCCGCGGCGGCGAAGGGGCCCGAGGACTACCTGGAGACGTACGCCCACCTGCTGCGCCAGGCGTCGGAGCCGGTCGTCCTGCACTGGCTGGGCCCGATGTTCGACCCCGCGCTGGACGGCTACTGGGGCTCCTCGGACCTGGACACCGCGACCGACACGTTCCTGAAGGTCATCGCGGAGCACCCGGACAAGGTCGACGGCATCAAGATCTCGCTCCTGGACGCCGAGCGCGAGATCGACGTCCGCCGCCGTCTCCCGAGCGGGGTCCGCTGCTACACCGGCGACGACTTCAACTACCCCGAGCTGATCGCGGGCGACGACCGGGGCTTCAGCCACGCCCTGCTCGGCATCTTCGACCCGCTGGGCCCGCTGGCGGCGCACGCGGTACGGGTCCTCGACACGGGTGACACCCAGGGTTTCCGCGACCTCCTCGACCCCACGGTCGAGCTGTCCCGCCACCTCTTCCAGGCGCCCACCCGCTTCTACAAGACGGGCGTGGTGTTCCTCGCCTGGCTGGCCGGCCACCAGGACCACTTCACGATGGTCGGCGGCCTGCAGTCCGCCCGCTCGCTGCCGCATCTGGCGAAGGCGTACGAACTCGCGGACCGGCTCGGCCTGTTCCCCGACCCGGAGCTGGCCGAATCCCGGATGCGCGCCCTGCTCACGGTCAACGGAGGCACCCGATGAGCGACGGCCGTCTCTCCATCAACCAGGAGACCATCAAGCAGTGGTCGCTGCCCGAACTGGCCGAGGGCTGCGTCAAGGCGGGCATCGACAAGGTCGGCCTGTGGCGGGCCCCCGTCCAGTCGTACGGCATCGAGCGCACCGCTCAACTCCTCGCCGACTCCGGCCTGTCCGTCACCAGCCTGTGCCGCGGCGGCTTCTTCACCGCCCTGGACCCGGCGGAACGGGCCCGCGCCCTGGACGACAACCGCGCCGCGCTCGACGAGGCGGCGGCCCTGTCCACCGACACCCTGGTCCTGGTCTCCGGCGGCCTCCCCGAGGGCAGCAAGGACCTGCGCGGCGCCCGTGAACGCATCGTGGACGCCCTGGGCCAACTGGCTCCGTACGCGGCCGAACGCGGCGTACGGCTCGCCATCGAACCGCTGCACCCGATGTTCGCCTCGGACCGCTGCGTCGTCTCCACGCTCTCCCAGGCCCTGGACATCGCGGAGCACTTCCCCGCCGAACAGGTCGGGGTGGTCGTCGACACGTACCACATCTGGTGGGACGACCAGGCGCCCGCGCAGATCGCCCGCGCGGGCGCGGGCGGCCGCATCCACTCCTTCCAGCTGGCCGACTGGATCACCCCGCTCCCGGCCGGCGTCCTGGTGGGCCGCGGTCAACTCGGCGACGGAGCGGTGGACTTCCGCGCGTTCCGCACCCTGGTCGAGGCCACCGGCTTCGACGGCCCGATCGAGGTGGAGATCTTCAACGAGGACCTCTGGGCCCGGGACGGCGCCGAAGTCCTCGCCGAGGTCGCGTCCCGGTACGCCGAACACGCCTGCTGAAAAGGCGCTTTGCCACCAAGGCAAAGAGATCGTCAAGACGTGCAACCGTTCGGCGTCCTGTCGAGTCGTATCTGGCGTCGGGTGCTTCCGGGGAGGGATCTGGGGGGATCGGGAAGCCCTGACGGTGGGGGAAAGCGAGGGGGGTCCGGTCTTCCGACCGGGCCCCGTTTCGTTTTCCGGGAACCGTGCAGGTTCCCGGCAAGCGCGGGTCGGGGTGGGGTGCGTCCGTCCCCGATGCGCTCCTGCACGGCATCACCCTCACCGGCGGAAACCACAACTGCTTCAACACGCGGGCGGTGCGTCTCGCGGGACGGCATGAACCAGCAGCGCCGGGGGCTCGACGAGGCCACCCAGCGCCGGATCGCCACGGTGCCGGACGTGGTGAAGGTGGAGTCCGTGAAGCCGCGCCGAGGGGCACTCGCGGCAGTCCCCGGCCTCGGAGGCCGGGGACGTGTTGTCAGAGGGAACCGATACCGTCGAGGCATGTCCAACATGGCCGTCCTCGAAGGTGTGCTGGAGCGCATCACGTACGCCAACGAGGAGAACGGATACACGGTCGCGCGCGTCGACACCGGTCGCGGTGCCAACGATCTGCTCACCGTGGTCGGTTCGCTGCTCGGTGCGCAGCCCGGTGAGTCGCTGCGGATGGAAGGGCGCTGGGGCTCGCACTCGCAGTACGGCAAGCAGTTCACCGTCGAGAACTACACGACGATCCTGCCCGCCACCATCCAGGGCATCCGCCGCTATCTCGGCTCCGGCCTGATCAAGGGCATCGGCCCGGTGATGGCCGACCGGATCACCACCCATTTCGGCGTCGACACCCTCGACATCATCGAGAACGAGCCGAAGCGGCTCGTCGAGGTCCCCGGCCTCGGCCCCAAGCGCACGAAGATGATCGCCGCTGCGTGGGAGGAGCAGAAGGCGATCAAGGAGGTGATGGTCTTCCTCCAGGGCGTCGGCGTCTCCACCTCCATCGCCGTCCGTATCTACAAGAAGTACGAGGACGCGTCGATCTCCGTCGTGAAGAACCAGCCCTACCGGCTCGCCGCCGACGTCTGGGGCATCGGCTTCCTCACCGCAGACAAGATCGCCCAGGCCGTCGGCATCCCGCACGACAGCCCGGAGAGGGTCAAGGCCGGGCTCCAGTACGCGCTCTCGCAGTCCACCGACCAGGGGCACTGCTTCCTCCCCGAGGAGCGGCTGATCGCGGACGGGGTGAAGCTGCTCCAGGTCGACACGGGGCTGGTCATCGAGTGCCTCGCCGAACTGGCCGAGGACCCGGAGGGCGTCGTACGGGAGAAGGTGCCGTCGCCCGAGGGCGGCGAGCTCGTCACCGCCATCTATCTGGTGCCCTTCCACCGCGCCGAGATCGCCCTCGCCGCCCAGGTCCAGCGGCTGCTTCGGACGCCCGAGGAGCGGATGCCGGCCTTCGCGGACGTGGACTGGGACAAGGCGCTGGCCTGGCTCGGCACGCGTACGGGGGCGAATCTGGCCCCCGAGCAGGAGGCGGCGGTCCGGCTGGCGCTCAGCCGGAAGGTCGCGGTGCTGACCGGTGGGCCCGGCTGCGGGAAGTCGTTCACCGTCCGGTCGATCGTGGAGCTGGCGCGGGCCAAGAAGGCCAAGGTGGTGCTGGCCGCGCCCACCGGGCGGGCGGCCAAGCGGCTCTCCGAGCTGACCGGGGCCGAGGCGTCCACCGTGCACCGGCTGCTCGAACTGAAGCCGGGCGGCGACGCCGCGTACGACCGGGACCGTCCGCTGGACGCCGATCTGGTCGTCGTCGACGAGGCGTCGATGCTGGATCTGCTGCTCGCCAACAAGCTGCTGAAGGCGGTGGCGCCCGGCGCCCACCTCCTGCTCGTCGGGGATGTCGACCAGTTGCCGTCGGTCGGCGCGGGGGAGGTGCTGCGCGATCTGCTCGCCGACGGCAGCCCCGTCCCCGCGGTCCGGCTCACCACGATCTTCCGCCAGGCCCAGCAGTCCGGCGTCGTCACCAACGCCCACCGGATCAACTCCGGGATACCGCCCCTCACCCAGGGCCTCAAGGACTTCTTCCTCTTCGTGGAGGAGGAGACGGAGGACGCCGGCGTGCTCGCGGTGGACGTCGCGGCGCGCCGCATTCCCGCCAAGTTCGGCCTCGACCCGCGGCGCGACGTACAGGTCCTCGCCCCGATGCACCGGGGCCCGGCCGGCGCGGGCACGCTCAACGGACTCCTCCAGCAGGCCATCACCCCGGGCCGCCCGAACCTCCCCGAGAAGCGGTTCGGCGGCCGGGTCTTCCGGGTCGGCGACAAGGTCACCCAGATCCGCAACAACTACGACAAGGGCGAGAACGGCGTCTTCAACGGCACGGTCGGCGTCGTCACCGCCCTCGACCTGGACGAACAGAAGCTGACGGTCCTCACCGACGAGGACGAGGAGATCGGTTACGACTTCGACGAGCTGGACGAGCTGGCCCACGCGTACGCCATGACGATCCACCGCTCCCAGGGCAGCGAGTACCCGGCCGTCGTCATCCCCGTTACCAGGAGCGCCTGGATGATGCTCCAGCGGAACCTGCTGTACACCGCTGTGACCAGGGCCAAGAAGCTCGTCGTGCTGGTCGGCTCGCGGCAGGCGATCGGCCAGGCGGTCCGCACGGTTTCCGCAGGCAGACGCTGTACGGCGCTGGATTACCGGTTGTCAGGGGGCTCGGGCGGAGGATCGGCGGAAAAAATGATCGATCAAATCGGTGGGAAACATCACGCAGCCCTTCCGGAACCGGAACCGAGGGGGCAGGATGAGTAAGTTCGCGGCACTCAGTGCCGCGAGTAGGTCCAATGGACGACCCCGAGTGCACTCTCCTGAGCCAAATGGGGGAGGGTGGAGACAGTCAGGGAACCTCGAAGAAGAGGCACTACGTCGGTGAGGGATGACGTGAGCGACAACTCTGTAGTACTGCGGTACGGCGATGGCGAGTACACCTACCCGGTGATCGACAGCACCGTCGGCGACAAGGGCTTCGACATCGGGAAGCTCCGGGCCAATACCGGCCTGGTGACGCTGGACAGCGGATACGGCAACACCGCAGCGTATAAATCCGCCATCACCTACCTCGACGGTGAGCAGGGCATCCTGCGCTACCGCGGCTACCCGATCGAGCAGCTCGCCGAGCGCTCGACGTTCCTCGAGGTCGCGTACACGCTCATCAACGGTGAGCTTCCCAAGGTCGACGAGCTGTCGACCTTCAAGAACGAGATCACCCAGCACACGCTGCTGCACGAGGACGTCAAGCGGTTCTTCGACGGCTTCCCGCGCGACGCCCACCCGATGGCCATGCTGTCCTCGGTCGTCAGCGCGCTGTCCACGTTCTACCAGGACAGCCACAACCCGTTCGACGAGGAGCAGCGCCACCTCTCGACGATCCGGCTGCTCGCCAAGCTGCCGACGATCGCCGCGTACGCGTACAAGAAGTCGATCGGCCACCCCTTCGTCTACCCGCGCAACGACCTCGGGTACGTCGAGAACTTCCTGCGCATGACCTTCTCGGTCCCCGCCCAGGAGTACGACCTGGACCCGGTCGTCGTCTCCGCGCTCGACAAGCTGCTCATCCTGCACGCGGACCACGAGCAGAACTGTTCGACCTCCACCGTGCGTCTGGTCGGCTCCTCGCAGGCGAACATGTTCGCCTCGATCTCCGCCGGTATCTCGGCGCTGTGGGGCCCGCTGCACGGTGGCGCCAACCAGTCGGTGCTGGAGATGCTCGAAGGCATCCAGGCCAACGGCGGCGATGTCGACTCCTTCATCCGCAAGGTGAAGAACAAGGAGGACGGCGTCCGGCTGATGGGCTTCGGCCACCGCGTCTACAAGTCCTTCGACCCGCGCGCCAAGATCATCAAGGCCGCCGCCCACGACGTGCTGTCCGCGCTCGGCAAGTCCGACGAGCTGCTCGACATCGCGCTGAAGCTGGAGGAGCACGCGCTCTCCGACGAGTACTTCGTCTCGCGCAACCTCTACCCGAACGTGGACTTCTACACGGGTCTGATCTACCGGGCCATGGGCTTCCCGACCGAGATGTTCACCGTGCTCTTCGCGCTCGGCCGGCTCCCCGGCTGGATCGCCCAGTGGCACGAGATGATCAAGGAGCCGGGTTCCCGCATCGGCCGCCCGCGCCAGATCTACACCGGAGAGGTCCTGCGCGACTTCGTCCCGGTCGAGGCCCGCTGAGCCTCGGCACACCCCCGGCCGCCGAGGCCGGTCGACTTCGCCCCGCGTACCGCGCTTTCGCACAGAGCGCGGTGTCCGGGGCGATTTGCGTACCCGGCGGCGGCACGTCGAGCGTCCGACGACAGCGAGAAGCGCCCCGCCATCGATCCCCCCACGGGCCGACAGCGAGGCGCTTCCCATGTCCCGGAGCGGATTCCCCCCACGGGATCCGGCCGGGCGTCTGTGGGAGCCGGAGCTCCTGCGTTCCTCAGCTACTGCGAACTGCGCTGTTCACTTGTCCTTCTGGTGCGGTCCGCCGGGGTACGTACGCACGGGAGGGCCGCTCAAAGCTCCCCGGTGCACGTGCCCCGGCCAACGCTTGCCCCGGAGCGTCCCCCAAGACCCTCCGATGGATGTCCCCCAAGACATCCTTGGCATCGCACTCTTAGACTCACGAACCCGCCGGATGGTTACCCCGAAATCCATGTGATCTGGATCTCTTTGTGGAAATTACGTGAAGGCGCGCAACCGCAGGCTGTTCGTCACGACGAAGACTGAGGAGCATGCCATCGCCGCTCCCGCAATCATAGGGTTGAGCAGGCCAAATGCCGCAAGGGGCAGGGCGGCTACGTTATAACCGAATGCCCAGAACAGGTTGCCCCTGATGGTGGTCAGGGTGCGCCTGGACAGCCGGATCGCGTCGGCTGCCACCTTGAGATCTCCACGAACCAGGGTGAGGTCGCTCGCCTCGATCGCGGCGTCCGTGCCGGTTCCCATCGCCAGGCCGAGGTCGGCGGTGGCGAGGGCGGCGGCGTCGTTGACCCCGTCACCGACCATCGCGACCGAGCGGCCCTGGGCCCGCAGCCCCTCGATGACGTGCACCTTCTCCTCGGGCAGGACCTCGGCGTGGACCTCGTCGATCCCGACGGCACGGGCCACGGCGTCGGCCACGGCGCGGTTGTCGCCGGTCAGCAGAACGGGGCGGAGGCCGAGGGCGCGGAGCTCGGCGACGGCCTCCGCGCTGGTGTCCTTGATCTTGTCGGCCACGGCGAGGACGCCGCGCGCCCGCCCGTCCCAGGCGACCATGACCGCGGTACGGCCCTCGGCCGCCGCGTCCGCGACGGCGCCGGACAGGGCGTCGGGGGTGTCGATGCCCGCGTCGGCGAGCAGCTGCGGACGGCCGACCAGCACCCGGTGCCCCTCGACGACGCCCTGGACGCCGAGGCCGGGGATGCTGGCGAAGTCCTCGGGGGTGGGGAGGGGGGTGGTGGTGGTGCGTTCGGCGGCTCCGGTGGCGACGGCTTGGGCGATGGGGTGTTCGGAGGAGTGTTCCAGGGCGCCGGCGAGGCGGAGTACGTCGGTTTCGTCGGTGTCTTCGGTGGTGTGGACGTCGAGGAGGGTCATGCGGCCGGTGGTGACGGTGCCGGTCTTGTCGAGGACGATCGTGTCGACGCGGCGGGTGGTCTCCAGGACTTCGGGGCCCTTGATGAGGATGCCGAGCTGGGCGCCGCGTCCGGTGCCGACCATGAGGGCGGTGGGGGTGGCGAGGCCCAGGGCGCAGGGGCAGGCGATGATCAGTACGGCCACGGCGGCGGTGAACGCGGCGGTCACGTCGTCCGTGACGAGCAGCCACGCGACCAGGGTGACGAGCGCGATCACCAGCACCACGGGCACGAAGACCGCGGAGATCCGGTCGGCGAGGCGCTGCACCTCGGCCTTGCCGTTCTGGGCGGCCTCGACGAGCTTCGCCATCCGGGCCAGCTGGGTGTCGGCGCCGACCCGGGTGGCCTCGACGACCAGCCGGCCGGAGGTGTTCACGGTGGCCCCGGTGACACAGTCGCCGACGCCCACCTCCACGGGCACGGACTCACCGGTGAGCATCGAGGCGTCCACGGCCGAGACGCCCTCGACGACGGTGCCGTCGGTGGCGATCTTCTCGCCGGGGCGGACGACGAAGCGGTCGCCCGCGGCCAGCCGGGCGACGGGGACGCGTACCTCCGTACCGTTCCGGAGGACGGAGACGTCCTTCGCGCCCAGGTGCATCAGCGCGCGCAGGGCGGAACCGGCCTTCCGCTTGGACCTCGCCTCCAGGTAGCGGCCCAGCAGGAGGAAGGTGACGACCCCGGCCGCGACCTCCAGATAGATGGTGGACGAGTCACCGGCGCGCGAGACGGTGAGGTCGAAGCCGTGCCGCATCCCGGTCATGCCCGCGTCGCCGAAGAAGAGCGCCCACAGGGACCAGCCGAAGGCGGCCAGCGTGCCGATCGAGACCAGGGTGTCCATGGTGGCCGCGCCGTGCCGGAGATTGGTCCAGGTCGCGCGGTGGAAGGGCAGTCCGCCCCAGACGACGACGGGAGCGGCGAGGGTGAGCGAGAGCCACTGCCAGTTGTCGAACTGGAGGGCCGGGACCATCGCGAGCACGACGACGGGGGCGGCGAGGACGGCCGAGACGATCAGCCGCTGCCGCAGCAGGGCGAGAGCTCGGGCGGCGCTCCGCTCGTCGGGGTCGTCGTCCTCGGCTTCGGTGCCGGCCCGGGTGTCATCGCCGGTCGGCGGGGCGGGCGGGGGTGGCTTTGGGGGGTGCACCGGCTGCGCCGTGTAGCCGGTCCTCTCGACCGTGGCGATCAGATCCGCGAGGCCGGTCTCCGGGCCGAAGGCGACCTTGGCCTTCTCGGTCGCGTAATTGACGGTGGCGGTGACGCCGTCCATCCGGTTGAGCTTCTTCTCGACGCGGGCCGCGCAGGAGGCGCAGGTCATGCCGCCGATCGTGAATTCAGCGGTCGAAGCCTCCGCCGCCCGGGTCCCGGCTTCTGTTGCGCTGTGCATGTCCGAACTCCTGAAATGCCGACCGGGCCGTGCCCCACCAGTATCTGCTGGTCGGTCCGGCCCGGCGGCAAAGGGGGTGACGCGGATGCGTCCGGCGTATCGGGGAGTGCCCCGATGGTGTTCAGGCCCGGCCGACGAGCTCGTAGCCCGCCTCGTCGACCGCGGCGCGCACCGCGTCGTCGGTCAGCGGGGTCGCGGAGACGACGGTCACCTGGCCCGTGGAGGCCACGGCCTTCACCGAGGTGACACCCTCGATACCGGAGATCTCCTCGGAGACGGCGCCCTCGCAGTGTCCACAGGTCATGCCGGACACCTGGTAGACGGTGGTCACGTCGCCCGCCCGCGCGCCGGCGTCCGCACCGTCGTGGCAGGAGCCGCTGGGGGAGCAGCAGGAACCGGTGGCCTGGGGGAGCTGGGTCTCGGCGGTCATGGTGTTCTCCTCTTCGACGAGCACAAAGGGTTGCGGCGTCGGGGAGGCCCGGGAAGCCCCGTGCGCCCCAACACGCTCCACACTATACCCCTAGGGGGTATCAATGCGAGTGCCGCGCCCCTGGCTCGCTCCGGCGTTTTGCGCGCCGCGGGCCAGCGACCGCAGCCAGGTCAGCGCGACGAGCGTGGTCACGACGATGCCGCCGACCGAGAAGAGGGTGAACAGATGCTGCTGCTCGGAGGTGGGGGCCGGGATGTATCCCTGCGCGAAGAGCGCACGGCTCAGGCCCGTGTCGGTGATCTCGGCGACCAGCCAGATCGCGATGCCGTGCATCGAGTCCCAGAGCGAGTGCAGCACGGCGACGCCGAGATAGGTGCCGATCACGGGCGCGGCGAGGCGGAAACGCCCGTTCGGCTTCCGGAAAGAGAGGAGTACGCCACCGGTGATCGCGGTCCAGAGCCCGTGCCCGAACGGCGCGAGCACCCCGCGCAGCACCTCGGTCTCCAGCAGGGCGCGCAGGTCGATGCCCTTCATGGTGACCGCGGCGTTGAAGGCGTAGCCCGCGCTCTCGAAGGCGGCGAACCCGAACCCGACCGTCGCGCCGAGCGCCAGCCCGGCCCGCATGCCGTGGATGCCGGGGTGGCGGCGGAGTACGAACATCAGCGCCAGGAGCTTCACGGCCTCCTCGATCAGGCCGACGCCCAGGAACATCCAGAGGGACGGGTGCAGCAGGTAGGACTCCATGACGGAGGCGCCGAGCACGCCCAGGATCCCGCCCGTCAGGAAGCAGCCGAGGATGAGGCTCGCGCCGAGGTCGCGGCCGTGCCGTTCGTACGCCCACAGGACGAAGACCGCCGGGACCAGGAAGCTGCCGAGCAGGATGAGGGTCGGCAGCAGGTTGGTGTTCCGGGTGGTGTACGTGACGACCGCGGTCAGCAGCCAGAGGGCTGCCCCGCCCCACAGGCATCGCTTCCACAGTCCGGGGCGCGGCTGCGGTGGAGCCGGCGGGCCCTGGGGGTGCGTCACATCGGACGGTGGCCGTCGGGCGGAAGGGGTGGCGGGTGACGGACTGTCGGGGTCGCTGTACCAGTTCACGCGGACTCCCTCTATCTCTCGTACATATCTCCTAATTTGTCCGAATCTTATGGTGTATGGCGCTGTACGGCATTCGGGCGAGGGGGGCCCTGGGGGCCCTGTGTGGCGGCGGGCGCGAGGTGCTCGCCGCCGTACGGGTACGGGGCCGGAGGTGTCAGTTCCGAGGACCCTTCGGAGTGTCAGGGCGCCCCGGCCGTGGGGGCGCGCCGCAGGAGCGGAGGAACTCCCGGGTGCGGCGGGCGATGGGGAGGGGTTTGTCGGGCGGGCACGGGTACATGTCCTGCTCGACGATGGCGAACAGATCGGCGTCCAGCCCGCGGGCGGCGGCCAGCACGGGCTCCAGCGCGGGCACCCCGCCCGGCGGTTCGCACATCACCCCGCGCGCCACGGCCGGCCCGAACGGCACCTCGTCCGCCACGACTTGGGCCAGGACCTCCGGGTCGACCTGCTTGAGGTGCAGATAGCCGATCCGTTCGCCGTAGGTCTCGATCAGCTTGACGCTGTCGCCGCCGCAGTAGGCGTAGTGCCCGGTGTCCAGGCAGAGCGAGACGAGATCCGGATCGGTGGCGTCGAGGAAGCGGCCGACGTTCTCCTCGGTGTCGATATGGGTGTCGGCGTGCGGATGGACGACGATGCGCAGCCCGAAACGGTCGCGCACCTCCCGGCCCAGCCGCTCCGTCTGGGTGGTGAGGTCGCGCCACTGCTCCGCGGTGAGGCTGCGGTCCTCCAGGACCTCGCCCGTCCGGTCGTCGCGCCAGAACGAGGGGATGACCACCAGATGCCCGGCGCCCATCGCCCGGGTGAGTGCCGCGATGTCGGCGACATGCGCCCAGGTCCGGTCCCAGACGTCCGGTCCATGGTGCAATCCGGTGAAAACGGTCCCGGCCGAGACCGAGAGCCCGCGGCGGCGGGTCTCGTCGGCGAGGCGGGCCGGGTCGGTCGGCAGGTAGCCGTACGGGCCGAGCTCGATCCACTCGTAACCCGCCGCGGAGACCTCGTCGAGGAAGCGCCGCCAGGGCACTTGGAGCGGATCGTCGGGGAACCACACCCCCCACGAGTCGGGTGCCGAACCGATACGGATACGGGCCGGGGCCCCTGCGGAGGAGGTCATGCCGTCAAGACTTCCCGCCGGGGGAGCGGGTGTCAATCATTCGTCCGTATGTCCGGACAAAGCATTGACACGGTTCCGGGGGAGGGCTAGACCTGGGGCAGTCACCCCGGACGCCGGTCGAAGGGATGGTTATGCCTGAGCGGTACGACGTCATCACCATGGGCCGCATCGGTGTGGATCTCTACCCCCTCCAGACCGGTCTGCCACTGTCCCGGGTCGACACCTTCGGGAAGTTCCTCGGCGGCTCACCGTCCAATGTCGCCGTCGCGGCGGCCCGGCTCGGCCGGCGGACGGCGGTGGTGACGCGCACCGGCCGGGACGCCTTCGGGGAGTATCTCCACCACCAGCTGCGGGAGTTCGGGGTGGACGACCGGTGGGTGACGCCGGTCGACGCGTATCCGACACCGGTCACCTTCTGCGAGATCTTCCCGCCCGACGACTTCCCCCTCTACTTCTACCGGCAGCCCAAGGCCCCCGATCTGGAGATCCACACCTCGGAGCTGGACCTCGAAGCCATCCGGTCCGCCCGGGTCTTCTGGATGACGGGCACCGGGCTGTGCGCCGAACCGAGCCGGACCGCGACCCTCGCCGCACTGCGCGCCCGCGACCGCTCCGGCATCACCGTCTTCGACCTCGACTGGCGCCCGATGTTCTGGGACACCGCGCAGGACGCGTCGCAGGACGGCCCCACCGTCCGCTACCGCGAGGCCCTGGCCCTCGCCACCGTCGCCGTCGGCAACCTCGACGAGTGCGAGATCGCGACCGGCGAGCGCGAACCGCACACGGCAGCCCGTGCGTTGATCGGCGCCGGCGTCGAACTCGCCGTCGTCAAACAGGGTCCCGAGGGCGTCCTCGCCGTCCACCGCGACGGCGCGGTGGCCGAAGTGCCGCCGCTGCCCGTCGAAGTCGTCAACGGCCTCGGCGCCGGCGACGCCTTCGGCGGGGCGCTCTGCCACGGGCTTCTCGCGGGCTGGGAGACCGGGCGCATCATGCGGTACGCCAACGCCGCGGGGGCCATCGTCGCCTCCCGGCTCGCCTGCTCGTCCGCCATGCCGTTCCCGTACGAAGTCGAAGCGGCCCTGACCGAAGGCGCCGTCACCTCCCGTCCCACCGGAGCCACCCCATGACGCCCACGGCCTCCTCCGTCTCCGAACTCGTCCAGTTGCGCATGCGCCACCCCGAGGCCGTCGCCGAGGCCGCCGCGCGCCGCCGCAGACGCCCCCTGGTCGGCAGCGGCGGACGGCTGATGATCATCGCGGCGGACCATCCGGCCCGTGGCTCCCTCGCCGTCGGCGACCGCGCACTGGCCATGGCCAACCGCTTCGAGCTGCTGGAACGGCTCCGCCTGGCCCTCTCCCGCCCCGGCGTCGACGGAGTGCTCGCCACCGCCGACATCCTCGACGACCTGCTGCTCCTCGGCGCGTTGGAGAACAAGGTCGTCATCGGCTCGATGAACCGCGGCGGACTCGCGGGCGCGGCCTTCGAACTCGACGACCGGTTCACCGGCCACCGCCCCGAGGACCTCGCCCGCCTCCGCTTCGACGCGGGCAAACTGCTGCTCCGCATCGACTACGACGACCCCGGCTCGCTCGACACCATGCATGCCACCGCCCGCGCCATCGACGCCATGGCCGCACACCGGCTGCCGGTCTTCGTCGAACCGTTCCTCTGCCGCCGCACCGACGGCCATGTCCGCAACGACCTCGGCGCGGAGGCGGTCACCACCTCGATCGCCATCGCGTCCGGGCTGGCCGGGACGTCCGCGTACACCTGGCTCAAGGTCCCCGTCACCGAGAACCCCGACGACATGGCCCGGGTGATGGAGGCGTCGACGCTGCCCGCGGTGCTGCTGGGCGGGGAGGTGGGCGACGACCTCGACGGAGCGTTCGAGAAGTGGCGCACGGCGCTGCGGCTGCCGACCGTCCAGGGGCTGGTGGTGGGGCGTTCGCTGCTCTATCCGGCCGACGGAGAGGTGGCCGCGGCCGTCGACACGGCTGTTTCGCTGCTGGAGCCGAGAGAAATGGAGCCGAGAACATGACGACGGACCACGAACCGCGCCACCACCTGAAGGCCGGGAGCACGGCGAGCGGCTCCTGCACCCTCGACATCGACCCGGAGCGGGCCGGCTGGGACCGGTCGAGTCTGCGTGTCCTGGAGCTCGGGCCCGGTGAAGTTCACACGCTCGTCACCGGGGAGAGCGAGTGGATCGTTCTGCCGTTGACCGGTGGCTGTACGGTGCACTCCTCAGGTGAGATCTTTGAACTGCTGGGCCGGGAAAGCGTGTTCAGCGGGGTATCCGACTTCGCCTATGTACCGCGTGACGCCCGAGCACAGATCGCCTCCGGCGCAGGAGGCCGCTTCGCCCTGGCAGGAGCGAAGTGCGAGCGACGACTCCCCGCTCGCTACGGCCCCGCGCCGGAGGTGCCCGTCGAGCTGCGCGGCTCCGGGAACTGCTCCCGCCAGGTCAACAACTTCGCCGCCGCCGACACCTTCGAGTGCGACCGGCTGATCGCCGTCGAGGTCCTCACCCCCGGCGGCAACTGGTCGTCCTACCCACCGCACAAGCACGACGAGCACCGCCCCGGCGCCGAGTCCGTGCTGGAGGAGATCTACTACTTCGAGGTGGAGCACGACGGCCTCGGCTACCACCGGGTGTCGCCCTCCCGGGACGGCGGTACGGATGTCCTCGCCGAGGTCCGCAGCGGCGACGCGGTCCTGATCCCCGACGGCTGGCACGGCCCCTCCATCGCCTCGCCCGGCCGCACCCTCTACTACCTCAATGTGATGGCGGGCCCGGGAGAGCAGCGGGAGTGGCTGATCAGCGACCACCCGGACCACGGCTGGATCCGCGACACCTGGCCCTCGCAGCCGGTGGACCCCAGACTGCCGTTCTACGGGACGGAGGCACGCCCATGAGTACCCGCCGCCTCACCACGGCGCAGGCCCTGGTGTCCTTCCTGTCCCGCCAGTACACCGAGCGCGACGGCAGGCGTCGGCGCCTGATCGGCGCCACCTGGGGCATCTTCGGCCACGGCAACGTCGCCGGGGTCGGTCAGGCGCTCGTCGAGTCCGGCCGTGCGATGCCCTACCTCCAGGGCCGCAACGAACAGGCCATGGTGCACGCCGCCGTCGGCTACGCCCGCCAGTCGGGCCGGCTCTCCGCGCACGCCGTCACCACCTCCATCGGCCCCGGCGCCACCAACCTCGTCACCGGCGCCGCCCTCGCCACCGTCAACCGCCTCCCCGTCCTCCTCCTGCCCGGGGACACCTTCGCGACCCGGCCCGCCGACCCCGTGCTCCAGCAGCTGGAGGTCCCGTCCGCGGGCGACGTCTCCGTCAACGACTGCCTGCGCCCCGTCTCCCGCTACTTCGACCGGATCACCCGCCCCGAGGCCCTGGTACCGGCCGCCCTCCAGGCCATGCGGACCCTGACCGACCCGGCGGAGACGGGCGCGGTGACGCTCGCGCTGCCACAGGACGTGCAGGCCCAGGCGTACGACTGGCCGGAGGAGTTCTTCGCCGAGCGCGTCTGGTACGTACGCCGCCCCGCCCCCGATCCGTACGAACTCGACCGGGCGGTACGGGCGGTGCGCGGTGCCCGCCGGCCGCTGATCGTGGCGGGCGGCGGGGTCCACCACGGCGCGGCCGAGGAGACCCTCGCCGCGTTCGCCGCCGCCACCCGCATCCCCGTCGCCTCCACCCAGGCCGGCAAGGGCTCGCTGCGCCACGACCACCCCGCCGACGTGGGCGGCATCGGCCACACCGGCACCGCGACCGCCGACGAGCTGGCCCGCACCGCCGACCTGGTCATCGGCATCGGCACCCGCTACTCCGACTTCACCACCGCCTCCGCCACACTCTTCTCGAACCCGGCGGTCCGCTTCCTCAACGTCAACATCACCGGCTTCGACGCCCACAAGCTCGGCGCCCTCCCGCTCGTCGCCGACGCCCGCGCCGCCCTCGAAGCGCTCACCGCCGCGCTCGCCGCCCGCAACCACCGCGTCGACCCCGCCTACGAGACGGAGTACACCGACGCCAAGGAGCGGTGGGAGCAGCGCGTCACCGCCGCGTTCACCGCCGAGGACCCGCACGCCCGGCCCACCCAGGCCCAGGTCCTCGGCCTGCTCGACGCCCTCGTCACCGAGGACGACATCCTGATCAACGCGGCCGGTTCGCTCCCCGGCGACCTGCACAAGCTCTGGCGGGCCCGCTCCCCGCACCAGTACCACGTGGAGTACGGCTACTCCTGCATGGGCTACGAGATCCCGGCCGCGATCGGAGTCCAGCTGGCCGCCCCCGGCCGCCCCGTCTGGGCGCTCGTCGGCGACGGCACGTATCTGATGAATCCCACCGAGATCGTCACCGCGGTGCAGCAGGAACTCCCCGTGAAGCTGGTCGTCCTCCAGAACCACGGCTACGCGTCCATCGGCGGCCTCTCCGAGCAGGTCGGCGCCGAGCGCCTCGGCACCGCCTACCGGCACCGCGCCGCGGACGGCACGTTCACCGGCCCGCCGCTCCCCGTCGATCTCGCGGCCAACGCCGGCTCCCTCGGCATGCGGGTGCTGCGTGCCAAGACCGTGCGTGACCTGCGCGAAGCCCTCGCCGAGGCGCGGGCCGCGGACCGTCCCACTTGTGTCTACGTCGAGACCGAAACGGCAGACATTGTGTCGGGCCCCCCTCCGGCACAGGCGTGGTGGGATGTTCCCGTAGCCGAAACGGCCACCCGGCCGTCGGCCGTGAGAGCCCGGGAAGAGTACGACCGCCACGTCGCCGACCGACGCCACCACCTCTGAAGGAGTTCTGTCATGAAGACCGTCAACCACTGGATCGGTGGCAAGACCGTCGAGGGCGCGTCGGGCAACTACGGCCCGGTCACCGACCCGGCCACCGGCGCCGTCACCACCCAGGTCGCGCTCGCCTCCCTCGAAGAGGTCGACGCCGCGGTCGCCGCAGCCAAGGACGCCTACGCCACCTGGGGCACGTCCTCGCTGGCCGCCCGCACCGCGGTCCTGTTCCGCTACCGGGCACTGCTCGACGCCCACCGCGACGAGATCGCCGCGCTGATCACCGCCGAGCACGGCAAGGTGCACTCGGACGCGCTGGGCGAGGTCGCCCGCGGTCTGGAGATCGTCGAGCTGGCCTGCGGCATCACCACCCAGCTCAAGGGCGAGCTGTCCACCCAGGTCTCCAGCCGGGTCGACGTCTCCTCGATCCGTCAGTCGCTCGGCGTCGTCGCGGGCATCACCCCGTTCAACTTCCCGGCCATGGTGCCGATGTGGATGTTCCCGCTTGCCATCGCCTGCGGGAACACCTTCGTGCTCAAGCCCAGCGAGAAGGACCCGTCGGCCGCCAACCTGCTGGCCGAGCTGGCCGCCGAGGCCGGTCTGCCGGACGGCGTGCTGAACGTCCTGCACGGTGACAAGGTCGCCGTCGACGGGCTGCTGAACCACCCGGACGTCGCCGCGGTCTCCTTCGTGGGCTCCACCCCGATCGCCCGGTACATCCACGCCACCGCCTCCGCCAACGGCAAGCGCGTCCAGGCGCTCGGCGGCGCGAAGAACCACATGCTGGTGCTGCCGGACGCGGATCTCGACGCCGCGGCCGACGCCGCCGTCTCCGCCGCGTACGGCTCCGCCGGTGAGCGCTGCATGGCGATCTCCGCGGTCGTCGCGGTCGGCTCCATCGCCGACGAGCTGGTCGCGAAGATCAAGGAGCGCGCCGAGAAGATCAAGATCGGCCCCGGCAACGACCCGGCCTCCGAGATGGGCCCGCTGATCACCGCCGCCCACCGCGACAAGGTCGCCTCCTACGTCACGGGCGCCGCGGCCCAGGGCGCCGACGTCGTTCTGGACGGCACCGGCTTCACCGTCGAGGGCTTCGAGGACGGCCACTGGATCGGCCTCTCCCTCCTCGACAACGTGTCCACCGACTCGGACGCGTACAAGGACGAGATCTTCGGCCCGGTCCTGTGCGTCCTGCGCACCGAGACCTACGAGGAGGGCGTCGCCCTCATGAACGCCTCGCCGTTCGGCAACGGCACCGCGATCTTCACCCGGGACGGCGGCGCCGCCCGCCGCTTCCAGCTGGAGATCGAGGCCGGCATGGTCGGCGTCAACGTGCCGATCCCGGTGCCGGTGGGCTACCACTCCTTCGGTGGCTGGAAGGACTCGCTCTTCGGCGACCACCACATCTACGGCAACGACGGCGTGCACTTCTACACCCGCGGCAAGGTCGTCACCACCCGCTGGCCGGACCCGGCCGACGCCCCGGCGGGCGTGGACCTGGGCTTCCCCCGCAACCACTGATCCCTCATCCCGGCCGACGGCCCGTACGGACGCATCCCCCGTCCGTGCGGGCCGTCGCCGTGTCCGTACGGGCCCTCGCCCCGCGCTTCACATGCGCCGCAGCCCCGCGTACTGGACCGCGCCCATCGCCCCCACCACCAAGGCCTGGAACACGATCCAGCCGTTGCCGACCGTCGTGGCGGTCAGCGCGTCCAGGGCGACGGCCACGACACCGGCCACGGCCCAGGCCGCGTTCAGGGCGATGACGACGGTGACCGCGCCGCGGCTGATGTCCTCCTGCCGCGAGACGGTCAGCACCCACAGCGCGTACACCGTGAGGAAGACGCCCACCGCGTACTGGACGGGGAGCGGCACGCCGAGGAACGAGTCCAGGACGGTGGCGAGCGCGAGATAGCCGATGCCGTTCGCGCCGGTGAGGATCACATCTGCCACGAGGGCAGCCCGGAGAAGGCCGTCGGAGCGGGCGGTGCCCGTCGCCGGGACCGTACTCGCGTTCTGGGACGACATCACTGGGTCCTCCTGTCGTTGTCATGCGGTCGCTCTGGTCTGCGAACGGTAAGGACGGGCCCGGCATCCGCTCAATTACCTCTGAGGTCATGGCCGCCCCCCGGGGCGGCCGGCGAGCGCCCGGCGGAGACCGTCGCAGGGCCGGCGGCGGGCAGACGATTCACCACTCGCAATCAATGCGGTGTGCTTATTTCGCATTACGGTGAGTCAATGGACCGCTCTTTATATGACGCAGGCCACGTGGCGCGCGCCACTCTTGTGGCGATTTGGAGCGTTTGCCGTGTGTGGTGGGCCACGTGACGGGCGTCACTATGATGCGGAATAGTAGAGGGGCGACGCTGTCGTCCGGGCTGTCGTGCGCATTCCTGGATCATTTCCGACGCCACATACGATTACTTTTAGTAAAAGGCCATCATTGACCTGGATTTCCTCTTGGCATAACAATTCTTGGCATCGCCCCACCGACGAAAGAGGAAATTCCGAATGCAGATCACCGCGATGCCCGAGAAGTTCGCCCGCATGACCCGCACCAAGAAGGCCTCGCTGGGCATGCTCGCCGCCGGTGCGGCGATCGTGGCCGGCACCGTCGCCGGCGCCCCGAGTGCCTCGGCCGCCACCCCCGCCAAGGCCGCCGGCGGCAACGTGGACATGTGGATCAAGCAGGCGCTCGAGGTCATGCGTGCGAAGGGCATCCCGGGCACGTACGAAGGTATCCACCGCAACCTGATGCGTGAGTCCGCGGGCAACCCGAACGCCATCAACAACTGGGACTCCAACGCTGCCAAGGGCATCCCGTCCAAGGGGCTGCTCCAGGTCATCGACCCCACCTTCAACGCGTACCACGTCAGCGGCACCTCTAAGAACGTCTACGACCCCGTGGCCAACATCGCCGCCGCCTCCAACTACGCCGCGCACCGCTACGGTTCCATCGACAACGTCAACTCCGCCTACTGAGCGGGGCAGGGTATCCACGTCGCATGACCGTGCCGGGGGCGTCCCGGGCCGGGACCGAAGAGAAGCCGGGGAAAGAGAGCCGTCATGGCTCCCTTTCCCCGGCTTCTTCTGTTTCTCCGGCCCCTTTCCGGCCCCTTTCCGGACCCTCTCCGGCCCCGGCCCGTCAGCGCACGGTGTCCGCCGCCTTCGCGGCACCGGCCTCCTCGGCGATCATCCGCTCCATCGGGACCGCGCCCACCCGCCCCGAGACCAGGAACGCGAGCACCAGGGTCGCCACCATGATCACCGTGCCGAGCCACACCATCGTCTCCACCGGCACCGTGTACGCGCCCACGGCCCGCACCACGCACTCGCCCAGCAGCGCCGCACCCCACACCGCCGAGAACCGGATCTCCGCCCGCCGGAACGCCGCCGACCCGGCCGAGAGCCGCTGCCAGGCGGTGTCCTTGGCCGCGTCGCCCTTGACCAGCATCGGCCGCACCCCCGCGCTCATCATCGGCTGCCCCTTCAGGGCGGTCACCAGGATGACGAGCCCGATGACGCTGCTCACCCCGCTGTCCTTGGCGAGCATCAGCCGGGGGTCCCCGACCGCCAGGCTCGTCACCAGGCTGACCGCGTTGACCGTCACCATCAGCGCCGCCAGCCCGTTGAGCTGCCGCTTGCGCACCACGCCCCACACGGTGCGCAGGGCCGGCAGCACACTGCTCCAGGCCAGCGCGGCGAAGGTGCTCAGGCCCGCCGCCTTCAGCGCGTAGTACGAGACGAGCGGCACCCCCACATCCACGAGCAGCGGCATCAGGCTGTCCAGCAGAGTCTTGCGCGGCGCGAGCGGGGCGGTGGCGGCCGGAGCATCTGCGACAGGGGCGGTGACTGTGGCTGCCGGGCTGGTCATCGGGGGTTCCTCTCCCGTACCGGCGGGTGCCTTCGCGGCCCCGCTCTCGATATGTACAGACTGGCCGCCGGGGCCCGGTGCCCGGCAGAGCCGGGTGTACCGAGCTCCGTATGACGAATGTCAGCCCCCACCGGTGACACGACCGTTCACCACCCGGCGGAATCCCGGACTCCGGTGCACCGGTAAACCGTTCGCCGCGCCCGGCGGGCCGGTGCTCTGATGGGGGCCATGACCGCTCCGACCAGGCCGCAGTACGAGATCCGCGCCCAGTACACGGACACCACCGTCACCGTGTACCAGGCGTACGCACCCCTCATCGGCCTTCCCGCCGTGCGTGACGGGCGCTTCCCCGACGCCTGGAAGCGCGACCGCATGACATGGATCAAGCCGAGTTTCCTGTGGATGATGTATCGCTGCGGCTGGTCCGTGAAGGAGGGGCAGGAGACCGTCCTGGCCGTCGAGATCACCCGCGAGGGCTTCGACTGGGCCCTGGGGAACGCCGAACTCTCGCACTACGTCAGGGGAGTCCACCCGGACCGCGACACCTGGCGGCGGAACCTGCGCCGCGCCCCGGCCCGCGTCCAGTGGGACCCCGAGCGCGACCTCCGCCTGGACCGGCTGCCGTACCGCTCCCTCCAGCTCGGGCTCTCCGGCGAGGCATCACGGCGGTACGCGGACGAGTGGACGGTGTCGATCCGCGACGTCACCCCGCTCGCCCGGCACGTCCACGAACTGGTGCGTGCCGGGCGGCTCGACGACGCGGCAGGACTGCTGCCCACGGAGTCGCCGTACCCGCCGGGCGGCGTCCCGCTCCCGGTATCGGCCGCCTGAGCCGCTGCCGGGCCGCACGGCCGGGGACGCGGGGACATGCCGCGTATGTGCGACTCGGGTGAGCAGGCAAATGCCGCATCAGGTGCATATCCATCGATACGCTCCCGGGATGATCCACCATGTCATCCCCCTGGCGGCATCCGGCCTGAAGATCGACTGGGCCAGGATGCCGACGTACAACACGATCATGTCGGTGGCCGCCGGCGCGGGGCTGCTGCTCGTGGTGGCGCTGGGGCGCCAGCTCCTCACGCCCGGACGCACCATCAACCCCGAAGGCTGGGTCCTCGCGTTCGGGGCCCTCGGCTTCACCCTGGTCACCACGGGCCTCCACATGACCCTGACCTGGCCGCTCGCCGGACAGGGCTTCCCGTTCGACAACATCATCTTCGGCGAACCGGCGCTCGCCTTCGGTGTCTTCCTCTTCGCCGCGTCCTTCTACCTCTGGAGACGCGGAGCCGAACTCAACAGCGCGGACCGCATCGTCCGATCGGCCCGGGTCGCCATGCCCATCTCGGTCTTCGTGTTCGGGCTCGGGCTCGCCTGCTTCGGAATCGCCGCCGCGGGCTGGAAGTACACCCTCTTCGCCGCACCGCCCGAGGAACCCATCTCCGGGGAGTTCGCGCGGTGGCCGATCCTGGAGGCGAGCTTCATGTCCGGGCTGTATGTCCTGGTGGGCATCGGCGCCCTGCTGTTCCCGTTCGTGCTGCGCCGGCCGTCGAGCTGGATGGCTCCGGTGACCGGGGTCGTCTGGGGACTGGCCGGTCTGGCGTTCCTGCTCTTCGGCGGGCTCAACTACTTCACCCACATCGGCCTCATCGTCAACACCATGTGAGCCGCCCGCCGCTGTTCCCGGTGCCACGTGCTCCGCATCCGGCGGCTCTGCGCACGCGAACGGCCCGGCATACCGCGCATGGAGTACGGGCGCCGGACGCCGTACGCCGCAAGGAGGCCGGAGACTTCCGCCCAGTGGCGGGCCGTGCGCCGCGGCGGCCCGCTTAGGGTCGCATCATGGAGACTCCCGAAGCGAGCAGGTCCCGGTGGCGGCGGCTGCCGCACCGCGGACGCGGCCGGTGGGCCGCGGGCCTGGCGGCGCTCGCCGTGCTGGCCGGCGCGGGCACCTGGAACGCCGCGGCCGACGACAGCGGGCCCGGCGTGCACCGCCAGGACCGGACGATGAAGGCCGACGGGGTGTCCATCGACACCTCGTACTTCACCGCCGGGGGCAGCGGGCGCCGGCCCGCCGTGCTGATCGGGCACGGCTTCGGCGGCAGCAAGGACGATGTGCGGGCGCAGGCCGAGCAGTTGGCCCGCTCCGGGTACGCCGTGCTGACCTGGTCCGCCCGCGGGTTCGGCAGGTCGGGCGGCGACATCGGGCTCAACGACCCCGACCGCGAGGTCAAGGACGTGTCCCGGCTGATCGACTGGCTCGCGGACCGGCCCGAGGTGGAACTCGACGCGAAGGGCGACCCCCGTGTCGGGATCACCGGGGCCTCCTACGGCGGAGCCGTCTCGCTCCTCGCCGCCGGGTACGACAAGCGCGTCGACGCCGTCGCACCGCAGATCACGTACTGGAACCTCGCCGACGCGCTCTTCCCCGACGGGGTCTTCAAGAAGCTCTGGGCCGGAATCTTCGTCACCACCGGCGGCGGCTGCCAGAAGTTCGAGAAGCGGCTCTGCGAGATGTACGAACGGGTCGCCGTCAGCGGAAAGCCGGACGCCGCCGCGCGCGCCCTGCTGACCGAACGGTCACCGAGCGCCGTCGCCGACCGCATCGAGGTGCCCGCGCTCATCGTGCAGGGACAGTCCGACTCCCTCTTCCCGCTCGGCCAGGCCGACGCCATGGCCAAGGCCATCAGCGGCAACGGCGCACCGGTCGCCGTCGACTGGATCGCCGGCGGGCACGACGGCGGCAACCCGGAGACCGACCGCGTCCAACGGCGGATCGGCGACTGGTTCGACCGGTACCTCAAGGACGACAAGGGCACCGACACCGGGCCCGGCTTCCGCGTCACGCGCACCGGAGGCATCGACTCCACCGACGGGGCCACCCTGGTACGCGGGGCGAGCAGCGACACCTACCCGGGGCTGGACAACGGCGCCGAGAGCATCGACCTGGGCCGTCGCACCCAGACCTTCCGCAACCCCGCCGGCGCCAACCCGCCCGCCATCTCCGCCGTCCCCGGAGTCGGCGGCGGTCTCGCCCAGCTCTCCTCGCTCGGCGTCGGCCTCTCGATCGACTTCCCCGGGCAGTACGCCCGCTTCGACTCGGCCCCGCTGGACAGCACGCTGAGCGTCACCGGCTCACCGACCGTCCGGGTCGACGTCGAGGCGCGGCAGGGCGACGCGGTGCTGTTCGGCAAGGTGTACGACGTGTCGCCGGACGGCAAGCAGCAGCTGCTGCCCTCCCAGCTGGTCGCCCCCTTCCGGATCACCCCGGACCAGCAGGGCAAGGAGATCCGGCTGACCCTTCCCGCCATCGACCACCGGTTCGACGCGGGACACCGGCTCCGCCTCGTCCTCTCCGCCACCGACCTCGGCTACGCCTCACCGGCCGAGCCGACGACGTACACCGTGACCCCGGCCGGCCCGCTGAGCCTTCCCACCGCCCCCGGCCTGAAGACCGCGCCCGCCACCCTGCCCTGGTGGACCTGGGGGCTCCCGGCCGCCGCCGTGGTGATCGCCGCCCTGCTGCTGCTCACCGCCCGCCGCCGCACCGCGACGCCCGCACCCGACCCGGCGCTCGCCGACGTACCCCTTCAGATCACCGGCCTGTCGAAGAAGTACGCCAGGTCCAGTGACCGGTACGCCGTGAAGGAACTGTCCTTCCGGGTCGAGAAGGGGCAGGTGCTCGGCCTCCTCGGTCCCAACGGTGCGGGCAAGACCACGACGCTGCGCATGCTGATGGGGCTCATCACCCCCGACGACGGCGAGATCCGGGTCTTCGGACAGGCCATCCGGCCGGGCGCACCCGTACTGTCACGCGTCGGCTCGTTCGTCGAGGGCGCCGGATTCCTGCCGCACCTGTCCGGGCGCGCCAACCTGGAGCTGTACTGGCAGGCCACCGGGCGTCCCGCCGAGGACGCGCACCTGGCGGAGGCCCTGGAGATCGCCGGGCTGGGCGACGCCCTGGCCCGCGCCGTCCGTACCTACTCGCAGGGCATGCGGCAGCGGCTCGCCATCGCCCAGGCCATGCTCGGCCTGCCGGACCTGCTCATCCTCGACGAACCGACCAACGGCCTCGACCCGCCCCAGATCCGCGAGATGCGTGACGTGATGATCCGTTACGCGGCCGGGGGCCGGACCGTCATCGTCTCCAGCCACCTGCTCTCCGAGGTCGAGCAGTCCTGCACCCACCTCGTGGTCATGGACCGCGGCCGACTCGTCCAGGCGGGCCCGGTCGCCGAGATCACCGGCTCCGGCGACATGCTGCTCGTCACCACCGCGCAGGAGGTCCCCGAACCGCTCGTGGAGAAGATCGCCGCCCTGGCCGGGATCGGCTCGGCGGTCCGCACCGACGACGGACTCGGACTGCTGGTCCGGCTCGACGGCGCCACCTCGTCCGGGCTGATCGCCGAACTGGTCCGGCTGGACGTGCCGGTGACCGGTGCCGGACCGCACCGCCGCCTGGAGGACGCGTTCCTCACCCTGATCTCCGGAGGCTCCGCATGAGTGCCGCAGTCGAACTCACCGGGAGCGCCGAAGCCCCCGGTTACCGCGCCCGGCACACCCTGCCGCTGCGCGTCGAGGCGGTACGCCAGCTGCGCAGGCGCCGCACCCTGCTCATGGGCGGGGTGCTGGCCGCGCTGCCGTTCATCCTGATCATCGCGTTCGCGATCGGCGGCACCCCGGACTCGCGGGGCGGCGCCGGCGACCGGATCACCCTGATGGACACCGCGACCGCGTCCGCCGCGAACTTCGCCGCGACCTGCCTGTTCGTCTCCGCCGGCTTCCTGCTCGTGGTCCCGGTCGCGCTGTTCTGCGGGGACACCGTCGCCTCCGAGGCGAGCTGGTCGTCGCTGCGCTATCTGCTGGCGGCGCCCGTGCCACGGGCCAGGCTGCTGTGGAGCAAGCTCGTCGTGGCCCTCGGCTTCAGCCTGGCCGCGATGGTGCTGCTGCCGCTCGTCGCGCTGGCCGCGGGAGCCGTCGCGTACGGCTGGGGGCCGCTCGAACTGCCCACCGGGGGAGCGCTCGCGGCCTCGCAGACCGTGCCACGGCTCGCGCTCGTCGTCGCGTTCGTCTTCGTGTCCCAACTGGTCACCGCGGGGCTGGCGTTCTGGCTGTCCACGAAGACCGACGCCCCGCTGGGCGCGGTCGGCGGCGCGGTCGGGCTGACCATCGTCGGCAATGTGCTGGACGCCGTCACCGCGCTCGGGTCCTGGCGCGAATTCCTGCCCGCGCACTGGCAGTTCGCCTGGGCGGACGCGCTCCAGCCCGGCATCGAATGGGGCGGCATGGTCAAGGGCGCGGCGATCTCGGTGACGTATGCCCTGATCCTGTTCGCCCTCGCCTTCCGCGGGTTCAGTCGTAAGGACATCGTGTCCTGAGCTTGACGTTCCGCCGCTCTCCAGGCCCCCGTTGCCGCATCGAGACCCATCCGCAATGTCTTCGTCCGCTCCCAGGCGCCGTCTCGCACGTCACATTCACAAGTGCTGGCACGACGACGTTGGGGGCAGGCGATGGAACGCCGGACAGGCAAGTACGCGAAACGGTACGTGCGGACATGGCAGGGCGCGTTCGGGGTGCTGCTGGCGGGCGGGGTGCTGCTCACCGGGTGCTCGGGGACGTCGACCGGGAACAAGAGCGCCTCCGAGGGCCGGGGCGGGGGCGGCCCGCTCCCGGCGCCCGCACCCGCCGCGTCGGGCGGCGCCGCCGACAGCGAGGGGGCGAAGAAGCAGGACGGGCTGCGGGAGTCCGCACCGCCCGACTACCTCTCCACCTTCGCCCTGGACGTCGACACCGCTTCGTACGGCTATGCGCGCCGCACCCTCGGCGACGGCGGCCTGCCGGACCCGTCCACCGTGCGGCCCGAGGAGTTCGTCAACAGCTTCCGCCAGGGCTACCGGCGCCCGGACGGCAACGGCTTCACCGTGAACGTCGACGGGGCCCGCGCCGGGGGCAAGGGCGGCGACTGGTCGCTGGTGCGGGTGGGCCTGGCCACCCGGGCCGCCCCCGCCCGTGACGAACGCCCGCCCGCCGCGCTCACCTTCGTCGTCGACATCTCCGGCTCGATGGCCGAGACCGGCCGCCTCGACCTGGTGAAGAAGTCGCTGGGCATCCTCACCGACGAACTCCGCGACGACGACTCGGTCTCCCTGGTCACCTTCAGCGACGAGGCGAGGACCCTGCTGCCGATGACCCGGCTGCGGGACCACCGCGGCAGGATCCGCGACCGGGTCGACTCCATGGAGGCCACCGACTCCACCAACGTCGAAGCCGGCATCCGCCGCGGCTACGAAGAGGCGGTCGACGGCCGGGTCGAGGGCGCCAACAACCGGGTCGTCCTGCTCTCCGACGCCCTCGCCAACACCGGCGAGACCGACGCCGATGCCATCCTGGAACGCATCGGCTCCGCCCGCCGCGACTACGGCATCACCCTCTTCGGGGTCGGCGTCGGCAGCGACTACGGCGACGCGCTGATGGAACGGCTCACCAACAAGGGCGACGGCCACACCACGTACATCGCCGACGAGGACCAGGCCCGCAAGGTCTTCGTCGACCAGCTGCCCGCACACCTCGAACTGACGGCGCGCGACGCCAAGGCCCAGGTCGCCTTCGACCGGGACACCGTCGAGCAGTTCAAGCTCATCGGGTACCAGGACCGCAAGGTCGCCGACGAGGACTTCCGCGACGACCGCGTCGACGGCGGCGAGGTCGGCCCCGGCCACACGGTGACGGCGCTCTACGCCGTACGTCTCAGGGCGGGCGCCTTTGGCCATGTGGCGACGGCGACCGTGCGCTGGCTGGACCCCAGGACCCGGGCGCCGCACGAGCAGCAGGGCACGGTCGGGACGAACGCGATCGACGGCCCGCTGTGGGGCGGTGACAGCAAGCGCCTCCAAGTGACCGCGGTCGCCGCGTACTTCGCCGAGGCGCTGCGCGGCGAACAGCTGCCGGGCGCGCCCGGACTCGGTGAACTCGCCTCGCGGGCAGGAAAGCTGGCGTCCGGGACCGAGGACGAGTCGGTGCGGAAGCTGGCGACCATGATCGGACAGGCCGACCGGCTCAAGGGCGGCTCGGGCGACGGCGGTTTTGGGGGAGCGCCGGAGGGCGAACTGGACTGAACGGGGAGCGGCCACGTGCCCGCCGAGGACATGATGGCCACCATGTCCTCCTCCCTGTTCCTGGCGCTCGCCGTGATCACGACGGGCCTCTACGCCGGATTCATGCTGACGTTCCTGATCGCGATCATGCCGGGCATCGCGGCGCTGCCCGACGAGCGGTTCACGGCCGCCATGCGCCGCTTCAACGAGAAGGTGCCGGGTCCGGCCTTCCTGGTCCTCTTCCTCGGTGTGATCGCCTTCCCGGCCGCCGTGGTCCTCGGCGGCGACGGCGGCCCGGACCGGGCGCTCGCCGTCGCGGCGCTGGTCTGCGCGGTCGCCGGCCACCTGATCACGATCGCCGGCAACATCCCGCTGAACAAGGCGCTCGCGGAGTCCGAGGGAGGCGACGACAGCGCGGCCCGCGCGGCGTTCGAGTCCCCCTGGAACAGGCTCCACCGGGTCCGGACGGTCCTGTCCCTCGCCGCGTTCGCCCTGCTGGCCGTGGTCGGGGCGGAGTTCTAGGCCCTGTCGTCGAACTGCCGTCTGCCGCGCGGTTCGACGACAGGGCCTGGGCCGGTGGGCCGGTCCCTTCGCGCGAAGGAACCGGCCCACCGGACGTCACGCCGCTCAGAAGTCGAACCTGTCGATGTTCCCGCGGTCGAAGACGGTCGGCTTGCCGAGGACGACCTCGCCGTCCTTGCCGACCGTGTACGCACCGAGCCTGCCCGCCTTGAACTTCTCCCCCTCGGTGCCGTTGATCTGCCCCGACGCCAGCGCGGCGGCGGCGTACGAACCGAGGAGGCCCAGCTCCTCCGGGTTCCACAGCGAGAACTGCTCGACGGTGCCGTCCTTGACGTACTTGCGCATCTGGTTCGGCGTGCCCAGTCCGTTCAGCACGACCTTGCCCTTGTACGAGGAGTCGCTCAGGTAGCGGGCGGCGGCGGCGATGCCGACGGTGGTGGGCGAGATGATGCCCTTGAGGTCCGGGTACGCCTGCATCAGGCCCTGTGTCTGCTGGAACGACTTCTGGTCCGCGTCGTCCCCGTACGCCACCTTCACCAGCTTCATGTTCTTGTACCTGGGCAGCTTCAACTCGTCCTGCATGAAGCCGATCCAGGTGTTCTGGTTGGTGGCGTTCTGGGTGGCCGAGAGGATCGCGATCCTGCCCCGGAAGCCGATCTGCTCACCGAGGTGCTGGACCAGGCTGCGACCGATCTCCTCGGAGCTCGCCTGGTTGATGAAGAGCTGGCGGCAGTCCTTCGCGGTGTCGGAGTCGTACGCGACGACCTTGATGTTCTTCTTCATGGCCTGCTTCAGCGGGCCGCACACCGCGTTGGGGTCGTTGGCCGCCACCAGGATCGCGTCCTGGCGCTGCTGGATCAGTGTGTTGATGTAGCTGACCTGCGAGGAGGCCCCGGCGTCGGACGGGCCGACCTCCTTGCCCGTACCGCCGAACTCCCGGGCGGCCGCGATGCCCGCGTTGTCCACGATCTTCTCGTACGGGTTGTTGATCTGCTTGGGCAGGAAGGCGAGCTTCAGGCCCTTCTTCAGCGGCGCGTCCGGATCGGCCTTCGCCGTCGTCCCGGCCTTCGCGGAGCCCTGGTCCGCGCTGTTCTTCGTGGTGCCGGAACAGGCGCTCAGGGCGAGAGCGAGCGACACGGCGGTGGCGGCGGTCGCGACGGCGCGGCGTCCGGCGGCGGTGCGGAGCATCATGGCGACGGTGTGCCTTTCGACGGGTTGCGGGAGGGGAGTTCAGGACTGGGCGTTCGCGGCGCGCCGGTGCCGTCGTTCGACGACAGCGGCGATCACCCGGGGGGTGAGGACGGAGGCCACGAGCAGCAGGCCGGTCACGATCACCTGCACCTCGTTGGCGATGTCGTTGAGCGTCAGGAGGTTCTTCAGCACCCCGATCAGCAGCACCCCGGCGACCGCGCCGAAGAGGGTGCCCTTTCCGCCGTCGAAGTCGATGCCGCCGAGCAGCACGGAGGCGATGACGAGCATTTCGAAGCCGAGCCCGTTGTCGGCGCGGGCGCTGCCGTACCGCAGGGTGAACAGGACACCGGTGAACGAGGCGAACAACCCCGTCACGACGAACAGCAGCAGCTTGATCCGCTTGACCCGGATGCCCGCGAAGTACGCCGCCTCCTCCTGGGCACCGATCGCGAACAGCGAACGGCCCAGGCCCGTGGCGTGCAGCACGATCGCGGTGAGCACCGCGAGGACGGCGAACAGCAGGACCGGGTACGTGACGAAGGTGCCGGGCACCGTGGTGGTGTCGACCGTCCAGTCCGCGTACGTCCGCGGGAAGTCGGTCACCGCGTCGCTGCCCAGCACCACCGAGGCCAGCCCGCGGTAGAGGGCCAGGGTGCCGATGGTGACGGCCAGCGAGGGCAGCCCCACCCGGGTGACCAGCCAGCCGTTGAGCAGCCCGCCCGCCACGCCCACCAGCAGCACCACCGGCACGATCGTCTCGAAGGCCCAGCCGGCGTTCCACAGCGCACCGGTCAGCGCGCTGCCCAGGCCCAGCATCGAGGCGACCGAGAGATCGACCTGGCCGGCGACGACGAGCAGCGTCATCGGCAGGGCGATGATGGCGACCTCGGCGATGTCGTTGAAGGCGAACGCGAGGTTCTCGCCGGAGCCGAAGCCGTCCGTGGAGCCGAGGCCGATGACGAGGACCGCCACCAGGAGCACGCCTACCGCGGTGTCCCAGCGCAGCGCCAGGCTCCGTACGCGGCCACCGGCGTCCCTGCCCGTCGTCCGGGCGGCGTCCGCCGCCTTCCGCGTCTCAGAGGCTGTCGGGTGACCTCGGACCGGGCGGCCACGCCCTGGCACGCACGCTTCCCGCGTTGTCGTCGGTCGACGACGCTCCGCGTCGCCTCCCTCCTCCGCCTTGGAATCGCACGCACCAGACCGCGTCCGCTTTTCCGGTCCGAGGTCACCCGACAGCCTCTCAGGCGCCGTTCCCATGCCGGGCGCTCCTCTTCCTCAGTGCGGCGGTCATCCGCAGGTTCACGATCCGGTCGACGCTGATGGCGAGCAGCAGCAGCGCACCGGTGAGGGCGCCCTGCCAGAAGGAGTCGACCTTCAGCACGACCAGGACGCTGCCGATGGTGGTGAGCAGCAGGGCGCCCAGCGCCGCGCCCCAGACCGTTCCCGTACCACCGGTGATGGCGACACCGCCGACGACGACGGCACTGACGACGGTCAGTTCCCAGCCGTGCGCGTTGTCCGCGACGACCGTGCCGAACCGGGCCAGCCACAGGGCCCCGGCGAAACCGGCGACGGCCCCGGAGAAGGCGTACGCGGCAAGGATCCGGCGGCGGATCGGGACCCCGGCGAGCACGGCGGCCTCGGGACTCGAACCGATCGCGTACAGCTCCCGGCCCGAGCGGTGGTTGCGCAGGAAGTACGCGGTCGCGGCGAGCAGGACCAGGGCGATCAGCGGCAGATACGGCACGCCGAGGACGCTGCCGCTGCCGAGCCCCAGAATCGGGTCGGGCACCTCGGCGGCGCCGATCTGGTCGCCCTGCGCCCACCAGTAGTCGACGCCCTGGATGATGTAGAGCATGCCCAGCGTCACGACGAGCGCCGGGACCCCGCCGAAGCTGACCAGGGCGCCGGAGACGAGCCCGCAGACCACGCCGACGGCGACGCCGAGCAGCATCACGGCGAGCACACCGTGGTCCGTCCCGGCGACGAACCTGCCGCAGGCGAAGGCGGAGAGACCGACGACGGAACCGACCGACAGATCGATGTTGCGGGTGATCACGACGGCCGACTGGCCGACCGCGAGCAGCACCAGGATCGAGGCGTTGAGCAGCAGGTCCTTGATGCCCTGGTCGGACAGGAACCGCGGGTTGGCGACGTACGTGCCGAGGATCAGCAGGACGAGCGCCCCGGCGATCGAGATCTCACGGGCCCGGAACACCGCGTCCACGAGCGAGGAGGCGCCGCGCGCCGGAGCCCCGGAGCCGATGTCCGGCGGGCCTTCGACGGTGGTGGTCATGCCACCGCCCTTTCGCCCAGTCCGGTCGCCGCGGCCATGACCGTCTCCTCGGTGGCGCTCCCGCGCGGGAGTTCGGCGACGAGCCGGCCCTCGCGCATGACGAGCACCCGGTCGGCCATCCCGATCACCTCGGGCAGGTCGGAGGAGATCATCAGCACCGCGAGCCCGTCCGCCGCCGACGAGGAGAGCAGCCGGTGGACTTCGGCCTTGGTGCCGACATCGATGCCACGGGTCGGCTCGTCGACGATGAGTACGGACGGTTCGGTCGCGAGCCACTTGGCGAGCACGACCTTCTGCTGGTTGCCGCCGGACAGCACGCCGACGGCGTCGGCGAGGCGGTGGTACCTGAGCTGGAGGCGCACGGCCCAGTCGGCGGCCCGGTCGTGCTCCAGGGCGCGGCGGACGAGCCCGCGCCTGCGGACGTCGCCGAGGCCGGTGAGGCCGATGTTGCGCTCGATGGACAGCTCCATGACGAGCCCGCGCCGACGGCGGTCCTCAGGTACGAGCGCGAGTCCGGCGGCCATCGCGGCGGTGGGCGATCCGGGGCGCAGTACGGTGCCGTCCACCCGTACCTCCCCGGCGTCCGCGCGGTCGACGCCGAAGACCGCCTGGGCGACCTCGGTCCGTCCGGCGCCGACGAGCCCGGCGAGCGCGACGATCTCCCCGCGCCGGACCTCGAACGACACATCGCGGAAGACGCCCTCGCGGGTCAGCCGGCCGACCGACAGGGCGACTTCGCCGACCGCCGTGTCCTGCTTCGGATAGAGAGCGTCCAGATCGCGGCCGACCATCCGGCGCACCAGATCGTCCCCGGTCAGCCCGGCCAGCGGCTCGCAGGAGATCCGGCGGCCGTCGCGCAGCGTCGTGACCCGCCCGCACAGCTCGAAGATCTCGTCGAGCCGGTGCGAGATGAACAGCACGGCCGCACCCTCGTCGCGCAGCGTCCGCACCACGGAGAAGAGCCGGGCCGTCTCGCCGCCGGTGAGCGCGGCCGTCGGCTCGTCCATGATCAGGACCCGGGCGTCGAAGGAGAGCGCCTTCGCGATCTCGACGATCTGCTGGTCCGCGATGGAGAGCCCGCGGGCCGGCCGGTCGGGCGCCAGGTCGACACCGAGCCGGCGCATCAGCCCCGCGGTGGCCGCGTGCACGGCGCGGCGGTCGATCCGGCCGAGGCCGCGCCGGGGCTGGCGGCCCATGAAGATGTTCTCGGCGATCGACAGGTCGGGGAAGAGGGTCGGTTCCTGGTAGATGACGGCGATCCCGGCGTCGCGGGCGTCGGCGGGCCCGTGGAAGACGACGGGCTCCCCGTCGAGCAGCAACTGCCCGCTGTCCGGGCGGTGCACGCCGGCGAGCGTCTTGATGAGGGTGGACTTGCCCGCGCCGTTCTCCCCGGCGAGCGCGTGGACCTCGCCGGGGAGGAGGGACAGGGACACGTCGTGCAGGGCGCGTACGGCGCCGAAGGACTTGCTCACGCCCTTCAGCGCCAGGACCGGGGCGACGGGGACCGGGGCCGGGGGCGGGCCCTTGGCGGGCTGGTTCATGGAGGCTCCTCAGCGGTGGCACGCGCGGGTGGAGCGCGGTGTCCACACCGTGAAAGGATTCAATGAGGTAGCTCGGAAGCTAGACGGGGATTGCGGGCGCAGTCAATGGTCCGGCGGCGTGCCTGTTGCCGACCGCCGTTCCGCGCCGCTCGTCAAGGGCCCGGGTGGGACGCCAGCGTGTGCTCGATGCCGGTCCGGACGAAGGCCCGCGCGAGACGGCCGCGCCTGATGCGCCACGCATCGGACGTGCGGTGCGGACCGGTGCCGTACCGGCGCCGGTGGATGTCGCGGACCACCTCGGCCGGCGCACCCCACTCGGTCAGCACCTCCAGCGCCTGCCCCTTGGTGATGAGCCGTCCGTCCCGCAGGGTGACCGAGGCCCGCGCGAGCGTCAGCAGCCCGAGGTCCACCCAGATGTCCCTCAGCCAGAGCGAGGGCCGGGCGCTCGCCGGATACCAGAAGCCCTTCAGGTCGCCCCGGACGAACTCCGCCAGCTCCCGGTCGGTCACCTCCGCGACGATCCCGGCGGGCCCCGGACCGAACAGCGCCAGCCCGCCCGTGCACAGCTCCCGCCGGCTGACCGGCGTGACCGGCCGCTCGAACAGCCGGGACTGCGCCCAGGTCACATGGTCGCGCCCGGCGTCCGGCAGCTCCGCACGCACCACGTAGGAGCAGTGCAGCCCGGCCGCCTCCGGCACCTGTGAGATCAACGTGCGGTGCAGCTCTTCGAGCAGCTGCCGCTGCGGGCCGCTGACCGGCGCGCCCACCAGGGCCACGAGGTCGAGGTCGCTGCGTCCGGGCCGGTAGTCGCCCAACGCCAGTGACCCGTGCGCCCAGAGGGCCTCCAGGCCGACGACGCGACCGACATCGGCGGTGAACCGTTCCAGCAGCTGCCGGGTGGGCCGAGCCTCGGAAGCGTCCATGGAGCCGACCATGACACGGAGCGGGCCCGGCCGGACAGGGCCCCGGAGGGTCGTGGCGCGCCTCCTGCTGCTCAACTCCGGCCGCGGCGACCGCGTTTCGTCGCCCGGCGTTCGCCGGTCGTTCGCGTGGCAGAGCTGTAACGGTCGCTTCGGGGAGGCAACCGTCGCGCGCCGCCGCCTGTCTGAGACTGCGCGGTGCCGGTGCTCCACCGACGCACCGCACTGTTCACCCGAACCTTCCGAAACCCGAACGAAGGAGTCCACGTGGCATCCCGTGCCCTAGGAACCACCGTGGTCCTCGCCATCACCGTGGCGACCGCCGTGACCACCTTCTCCACCGCCCAGGCGTCGACGCCCGCGCGCGCCACGACCTCGGTGTCGGCGTCCGCGAACGGGGCGGTGCCCGCACCGGCCCCGCGCCGCGACGACTTCAACGGGGACGGCTACCCGGACCTCGCGTTCACCGCGCCGGGTGCCACGGTCGACGGCAAGGCCAAGGCCGGATACGTGGGTGTGGTGTACGGCTCCAAGAACGGACTGCAGACCTCCACCAAGCAGGTCTTCACCCAGAACTCGCCCGGAATACCGGACGCCGCCGCGAGCGGCGACGCGTTCGGCAGCTCCATGGTCTCCGCCGACCTCGACAAGGACGGCTACAGCGACCTCGTGGTCGGCGCGGGCAACGAGAAGATCGGCACGTTCAAGCAGGCCGGTTCGCTCACCGTCATCTGGGGCGGTGAGAAGGGGCTCTCCGGCGGCGCGACCCTCCTGACCGGCGATCAGGAGTACGACGGGGTCGGCTCCCAGACCGCCGTGGGCGACTTCGACGGCGACGGCGCCATGGACATCGTCACGCTCGGGCTGGGCAACATCCGTGTCCTGTCCGGCCCGTTCAAGCGCGACGGCAGCGCGGCGGCCCCCGCCCGGAAGATCCCCGACATGGACGATCTGCGCTACATGGACATCGCCGCGGGCGACTTCAACGGCGACGGCCGCGACGACCTGGCCGCCGTCGTCCACGACGGCGACGAGTACGACGCCCGGCGCATCCTCATCCGCAACGGCGGCGCCACCGGCCTCGCCGAGGACTACACCACCGTCAACCGGCCCAACGGCTACCGCCTCCAGGGCGGCGAGACCATCACGGCCGGCCACATCAACGGGGACAAGTACGCCGACCTCGTCGTGGGCCGCACGGTCGAGGGCTACGACAGCGATCTGGACTACCCGCTCGCCCTGGGCGGCATGATCACCTACGTACCGGGCAGCGCCACCGGGCCGCGCGGCGACCGGGCCAAGGTCTTCAACCAGGACAGCGCCGGTGTCCCCGGCGCCGCCGAAGTGCATGACGGATTCGGCGCGTCCCTGTCGATCGGCGACATGAACGGCGACGGCTACGGCGACATCGCCGTCGGCGTCGCCCAGGAGGACATCGGCACGAAGAAGGACGCGGGCTCGGTCCTGGTCCTCCCCGGCACCGCGTCCGGCCCGACGGGGACCGGCACGGTGGGCTTCAACCAGGACACGGCGGACGTCCCCGGGGCGGCCGAGGCCGGCGACCTGTTCGGCGGCGCCGCCAAGCTGGTCGACGCCAACCGCGACGGCCGCAGCGAACTGGCCGTCGGCGCCCCCGGCGAGAACAGCGACGCAGGCTCCCTGTGGGTCTTCCCGACCACGGCGGCGGGCCTGACGGCCAAGGGCTCGTTCACCTTCGGCCACGGCACGCTGGGCACCGTGGGAACGTCCGCGACGCTGGGATCGTCGTTCAACCGCTGACCGCACGGGAACGGGGGTGGGGCCGGCCCCACCCCCGGGAGTCGGGCAGCGGGTATGTTCCGCCCCGGTGACCTCCTCCTACGGTGAGGCCATGCACCCCCGCACCGTGTGGCAGGCCCTGCCGTCGCCCCGCTACCCGCTGTCCTCCTGGCCCTGGCGGTCGGCCGGCTACCTGATCAGCGGTGCCCTGACCGGCGCGGTCGTCCTGGTGGTGACCGTGACCGGTGCGGTCGTGGGCGGTGCGCTCTCCGTCGTACTGATCGGGCTGCCGCTGCTCGCACTCCTGGCCCTGACCGGCATTCCGGTGGCGGCCCTGGAGCGGCGCAGGCTCGGCCTGATGGGCCCCGTCCCGGCCCCGGACCCGCACCGCCGGCCGGCCGAACCGGGGCTGCGGAGCTGGGCGGCCTGCCGGTTCCGGGAACGGGCGACCTGGTGGGAGCTCGGGTACGCGCTGCTGTTCGCCGTGGTCCTGTGGCCGCTCGACGCCCTCGCGGTGGCCGTCTGTACGGCCGTACCGCTGGCGATGCTGAGCACCCCCGTACTGATGGAGGTCTACGGGGACGGCACGGAGTTCCGGGTGGTGAAGCTGTGGACGGTCACGACCCGGCCCGAAGCCTTCGCGACGGCGGCCGGCGGACTCGTCCTCCTGGTGCTCGGCAGCTACGCCCTGGGTGTGCTGGCCGGGGCGAGGGCGGAGCTGACCCGCCTCCTGCTCACCCCCGCGCCCGCCGGGCCGGACGAGCGGGTCATGGAACTGACCCGCTCCCGGGTCCGCCTGGTCGACGCCTTCGAGGCCGAGCGCCGCCGCATCGAACGCGATCTGCACGACGGCGCCCAGCAGCGCATCGTCGCCCTCACCATGATGCTCGGCCTGGCCCGGCTGGACGCCCCGCCGGGCCCCCTCGCCGACCAGCTCGCCAGGGCCCACGAGGAGGCCGGCAAGGCGCTCGCGGAACTGCGCGAACTGATCCACGGCATCCACCCCCAGGTCCTGGCCGACTACGGCCTCCAGGCCGCGGTCGCCGACGCCGCCGAACGCTCCGTGATCCCCGTCGGGCTGGACGTCGAACTGCCCGGCAGACTCCCCGAAGCCGTCGAGGCGGCCGCGTACTTCGTGGTCTGCGAGGCGCTGGTCAACGTCGCCAGACACAGCGGCGCGGGCCGCGCCGAGGTCCGCGGAGGCCACCGCGGAGGCCGGCTGTTCCTGGAGATCCGCGACGACGGACGGGGCGGGGCGAGCACGTCCGGAGGCGGCAGCGGGCTGACCGGCCTGGCCGACCGGGTGTCCGTGCTCGATGGCAGACTTGCGCTGTCCAGCCCGGCCGGGGGCCCGACCCGATTGCGTGTGGAGATTCCTTGCGAGTGGACCGATCGCTCCGCGTAGTCCTGGCCGAGGACAGCGTGCTGCTGCGCGAGGGACTGACCGGTCTGCTCGGCCGCTTCGGCCACGAGGTGGTCGCCGCCGTCGGCGACGCGGAAGCGCTCGTGGCGGCCGTCGCCGAACACGGACCGGACATCGTCGTGACCGATGTCCGGATGCCACCCGGCTTCCAGGACGAGGGCCTGCACGCGGCGGTCCGGCTCCGCGAGAGCCGGCCCACCCTCCCGGTACTGGTCCTGAGCCAGTACGTGCAACGCACCTACGCCGCGGACCTCCTGGACTCCGGGGACGGTTCGGGCGTCGGCTATCTGCTCAAGGACCGGGTCGGCCAGATCGAGGAGTTCATCGACGCGCTGCGGGAGGTCGCCGACGGCGGCACGGTCGTCGACCCGGAGGTCGTACGCCAACTACTGCGCCGCCGCCGCGATCCGCTGGAACGCCTCACCGCCAGGGAGCGCGAGGTGCTCGCCCTGGTGGCCCAGGGCCGGTCGAACGGCGCCGTCGCCCGCGAACTGGTCGTCTCCGAGGCGGCGGTGGGCAAGCACATCGGCAACATCCTCGCCAAACTGGACCTCCCGCCGGCCGACGAGACCCACCGCAGGGTCCTCGCGGTCCTGACCTTCCTGCGGTCCTGATCTTCCTGCGCGCCCGATCTTCCTGCGGTCCTGATCTTCCTGCGTGCCCGATCGTCCTGCGTGCCCGATCGTCCTGCGGTCCCGATCGTCCTGCGTGCCTGACGACCGGCCCGTCGCCCGCCCCGCCGGCAGCCGCGTCCAGCCTTACGCCGCCGCTACGCCGCGCTCGCTGGCGTGCCCCGGGCCGAGAAAAAGGCCCCCCGGTGCGGAGGGCCTCGTGATCACGCGCGCTGTGCGCCCCCGGCAGGACTCGAACCTGCGGCCAAGCGCTTAGAAGGCGCCTGCTCTATCCACTGAGCTACGGGGGCCGGGTGGTGGCCTCGGCGGCCTGAAGCCCTGGGGCCGGGCCGGTCGGTGACCTGCCGGGACAAGGATAGGGCTCCGATCGCCTCGTCCTGGTTGCTTCACCTGCGTGGCACGATGTGGAGGTTCGGTGAAGCGAACCGATAATCGCAGGTAGGTGGGATTCGTGCAGCGCTTTTCGCGCCTCGCGCCCCGGGTGTTGTGCACTCGTTATGCCTGCGCCCCACTCGTCCCGTCTGTCCCGACTTGGTTCCTGGGAGAGAACCGGCGCGCAGAGGTGGCTATACGCTTCAAAAAGGCGCCAAAATTGGGCATTCTTCGCATGTGGTGACCTTGGACGTACGGCCTCAGCTCATCGACGCACTTTCCGCCCTGCGCGACCGTGTCGCTGCCGTGCGTCTTCCACTTCCGCTGCCGGGGGCCGCGCGTGCCCGGCAGACCCGGAGCGAGCTGCTCGCCCAGCTCGACGACTATCTGCTTCCCCGGCTCAGGGATCCTGAAGCACCCCTGCTCGCGGTCATCGGCGGGTCGACCGGGGCGGGGAAGTCGACGCTGGTCAACTCGCTGGTGGGACGACCGGTCAGCGAGGCCGGAGTGCTGCGGCCGACCACCCGGACACCCGTGCTCGTCTGCCATCCGGATGATCACCACTGGTTCGCGGGAGTGCGCGTACTGCCGCAGCTGACCCGGGTCTGGCTGCCGCCGGAGGAGTCCGGGGAGCCGGGCCGGTGCGACGACCTCGACGGGCTCGGCGGACTGGACGGGAGCGAGGAGGAGAACGGAACCGCGCTGCGGGTCGAGACCTCGCCCGGACTGCCGCGCGGGCTCGCGCTGCTCGACGCGCCCGACATCGACTCGCTCGTGGTGCGGAACCGGATGCTGGCCGCCGAGCTGATCTGCGCCGCGGACGTGTGGGTGATGGTGACCACGGCCTCCCGGTACGCGGACGCGGTGCCCTGGCATCTGCTGCGTACCGCCAAGCAGTACGACGCCTCGCTCGTCACCGTCCTCGACCGGGTGCCGCACCAGGTGATCGCCGAGGTGTCGCGGCAGTACGGGGCGCTGCTCACCCGGGCGGGCCTCGGTGAGGTGCCGCGCTTCACCATTCCCGAGCTGCCCGAATCGGCCGGTGGCGGCAGCGGGCTGCTGCCCACGACCGCCGTCGCCCCGCTGCGGGCCTGGCTCAGCCACCGCGCCCAGGACCCGGCAGCCCGTCAGCAGGCGGTCGGGCGTACGGCGGCCGGGGTCATCGACTCGCTGGACGTGCGGATGCCCGAGCTGGCCGGGGCGGTCGCGGCGCAGTACGCGGCGGCCGTGCGGCTGACCGGCGTGGTCGAGGACGCCTACCGCGCGGAAGGCGCCCGGGTCCGGCGCAGGCTGCGCAGCGGCGGCGTGCTCGCCGGGGGCGCCCGGACCAGATGGCGCGGATACCCGCTGTACAGCACCTCCGGGGAACTCCTCGAAGCGCTGGTCGCAAGCCTTTCCGCACTCCTGCAGTGCGCCGTGGCCGCCGCCGACGAACAGATCCGTACGACCTGGCAACGCGAACCCGCGGCCAGGGAGTTCGGCTTCGAGGACGTCGGCCGGGAGGCCGGGGGATGGGGACCCGCCGAGGATATCCGGGGCCGGATCACCATGGCCGTACGGCGCTGGTGGCGGGTCCTGGAGGAGCTGGCCGAGGAAGAGGTGCGCCGTCTGGAACGCAATGCCGCGCCCGACACCGAGACCGTGGCGGCGCTGCTGGCCGCCGCACTGCTCGGCGGACGCCGCACCCGGGGCGCCGGGGAGCAGCTCGCCGAACGGATCGGCGCCCAGGGCGCGCTGCGGCTGCGCGACAAGGGCGGGGTGCTGCTCACCGACTGCCTCGACCGGGTGCTGAACGGCGAGCGCGACCGGCGGCTCGCACCGCTCGACGCGCTCGACGTGGCCCCGGAGCCGCAGGCCGAACTGATCGCCGCGCTGTCCGTACTGCAGAAGGAGAGGTGGCAGCGATGACTGCCGTCACTGACGAGGGAACCGGCCGGATCGGGAGTCCCGCTTCCCACGAGGACCGGGTCGCGGACGGGCTGGGCCGGATCCCGGAGGCGGGCCGGGCCCCCGGGGCGGGCCGGATCCCGGAGGCGGGCCGGGACTGGAACGACGGGCTCATCGCCCGGCGGGCGGCGGCCAAGGCGGCGGACCCGGAGCCCGGGACCGCCCTGGACGACGACGCACGGCCGCCCCAGGTCGAGGCCTACGTGCCTTCCGGCGGCCCGCTCCGGCCGCGGCTCGACGCGCTGCGTGAACTCGTCGGGCTGTCCAGGGCCCGGCTCGACGGCGACACCCTCGCCGAAGCGGGACGTGTGCTCGACGAAGCGGCGGCCCGGCAGCGGCTCTCCTCCCGGCACACCGTCGTCGCCATCGCCGGGGCCACCGGCAGCGGCAAGTCGACCCTCTTCAACACCCTCGCGGGCGCCCAGATCTCCGACACCGGGCTGCGCAGGCCGACCACCGCCGCCCCCATCGCCTGCTCCTGGACCGACGGGGCCGCCGGACTGCTCGACCGGCTCGCCATTCCCGGACGGCTCAGGCGCAGGCCGCAGCAGGGCGGCGCGGACACCGACGAGGCGCTCCAGGGCCTCGTCCTCGTCGACCTGCCCGACCACGACTCGGCGGCGACCGAACACCGGGCGCAGGTCGACCGGGTGCTCGCGCTGGTCGACGCGGTGATCTGGGTGGTCGACCCGGAGAAGTACGCGGACGCGGCCCTGCACGAGCGCTATCTGCGGCCGCTCGCCGGGCATGCCGAGATCACCTTCGTCGTCCTCAACCAGATCGACCGGCTGCCGGGCGACGCAGCCGACCAGGTCCTCGACGATCTGCGCCGGCTGCTCGACGAGGACGGCATGGCGCTCGGCGAACACGGCGAACCGGGCGCCACCGTCATGTCCCTGTCCGCGCTCACCGGCGACGGCGTCGGCGAACTGCGCGAGGTGCTCGGCCGGTTCGTCCAGGAGCGCACCGCGGCGGCGCGCCGGCTCTCCGCGGACGTGGACGCCGCCGCGGCCAGGCTCCGCCCGGTGTACGTGGCCGAGGGACGCCCCGGTCTCGGGGAAGGGGCCCGCGAGGAGTTCGCCGACCGGCTGGCGGAAGCCGTCGGGGCGGCCGCGGCGGGCCAGGCGGCTGAGCGCGAGTGGCGCAGGAACGCCGGACGGGCGTGCGGTACGCCGTGGCTGCGGCTGTGGCGCTGGTACGAGTCCACCCGGCGCCCCGGAAGCCTGGAGCGCCCGGCGCAGCCCGAGCCCCCCGAGGAGCAGCTCACCGCCCGGCAGTGCGTCGAGCAGGCGGTACGGACGGTGGCGGACGAGGCGGCCGACGGGCTGCCGGGCCCCTGGGCGCAGGCGGTCCGCGAGGCCGCGGTGCACGGTGCGGACGGGCTGCCGGAGGCGCTCGACGCGTTGGCGGAAAGGGCCGGCACCGAGCACGCCCCGGCCGGTTCGGCGGTGGTGGCGACGGGCGTGGCCGGGGCCTCCGGCGTGGCGCACAGCGGCCGTGTGGGCGGGAAGCCGCCGCGGCCGAAGTGGTGGCCCGCCGCGGTGCTGGCGCAGGCGTCGATGACCTTGCTGCAGATCTTCGGCGGTCTCTGGCTGGTCGGCCAGATCGTCGGCGTACTCGAACCGGGATTCCTCACGCCCGCCCTGGTGATGCTGGCCGGGGTCGTCGGCGGTCCCCTGGTGGAGTGGTCGTGCGCGGCCGCGGCACGTGGGCCGGCGCGGCGGTACGGGCAGGAGGCCGAGCGGCAGTTGCGCGAGGCGGCGGCGGCCTGCGGCCGGGCCCGGGTGCTCGATCCGGTGGCCGCCGAACTCGTGCGGTACCGCGAGGTGCGGGAGAGGTACGCGGCGGTGACGGAGATTTCCACAACCGGCGGGTAGTCCACAGGCCCCAGCAGGATTTCCGCCTCCCCTTCAACCTGGGATCAGTGACCGCGTGGACGCGATCACCGATCCGAAGGCCGAAGGGGAGGCGGAGTCATGAGCGACACCTTGGTGACACTGGTGGGCAACGCGGCGACGGGCGTGGAGTTCCGGGAGACCGCGACCGGCGGAATGGCGCGATTCCGGTTCGCGGTGACGCCGCGTCGCTGGGACCGCGAGAAACAGCTCTGGACGGACGGGCACACCAGCTTCTACACCGTGTGGGCCTGGCGGACTCTGGCCTTGAACCTGGCCGGTTCCGTTTCCGTCGGGGAACCACTGGTGGTCCACGGCAGGCTGAAGGTGCGCGAGGAGGAACGGGAGGGGCAGCGCCGGACGTTCGTGGACATCGAGGCGGTCGCGGTGGGCCACGATCTGACACGGGGGACTGCCGCGTTCCGGCGGGTGATGAGGGGGGAGCCCGCGCTGACGGCACGGGTGGGGAGCGTGGACAGGGCGGGCGGACCCGGGGCGGGCGGACCGGGCGGACCGGAAGGGGGCGCCGGGACGGAGGGGTTCGCCGGGCCGGACGGCCCCGGTGAGTCCCGGCAGCCGGACCGCTCCAGGAGCAGGCGGTCGACGGGGCGTCAGAAGGCCGCGCAGGAGCTCGCGTCGGTGCCGTGACGGGTCGAGAACGGGCCGGGAGACGGGTCAGGGGCGGGCCGGGGAGACGAACGCGAGTGATACCGGCGATAACGATTCCGATTCGGAATGGTTGTACGACGGTATGACGGGGGACTGTTCATCGCTTCGTCCTTAGGATTCCCCAGTACTCACGGGGCACTTGAGTCGACTGGCGGGGCAGTCCCCACACGCGCATCAGGCGCGGAGGGTCCCGCCCGGAGGGGAATTCTGTGTTTTCTGCTTCTTCAGCGACCGCTTCGTCGTCCTTGGAGACGACGGCCAATTCTCCACGGCGGCGCGGCATAGCCCGGCTGGCCGCATCAGTGGTGGCATCCGGTCTGGTCATGGCAGGCGCCCTCGTCGGTGCGGGCAGCGCGGTCGCCGACGAGACGCCGCAGCACCAGGGTGGCGCGGCCGCGGTGCTGGACGGGTTGAAGACCTTCGACCGCGCGGTACTGCACGCGGACGGCAGGGACCAGCAGCTGCCCGCCGGCCTCTTCGAGATGACCGTCGACGGCGGCGGCCAGCTCAAGACGTACTGCATCGACATCCACAACCCCACCCAGGACCAGGCGAAGTACCTGGAGACCCCCTGGAACCAGACCTCGCTCGGCGGCAACAAGAACGCCGGCAAGATCCGCTGGATCCTGGAGCACTCCTACCCGCAGGTCGACGACCTCGCGGCGCTCGCCAAGGAGGCCGGCACCGGGCCGCTCACCGAGAAGACCGCGGCGGCGGGCACCCAGGTCGCCATCTGGCGCTACTCGGACAACGTCGACGTCGAGGCCTCCGACGCCCAGGCCGAGAAGCTCGCCGACTGGCTGGAGCACAGCGCCGTCGACCAGGCCGAGCCCAAGGCGTCCCTCGCCCTGGACCCGGCCGCGGTCTCCGGCAAGTCCGGTGAGCGGCTCGGTCCGGTCACCGTCCGTACCAACGCCGGTCAGGTCTCCGTGACCCCGCCCGCCGACGCCGCCAGCGGTGTCAAGGTCACCGACAAGGCCGGCAAGCCCGTCAGCGCCGCGGCCAACGGCGCCGAGCTCTACTTCGACGTGCCGGACGGCGCCGCCGACGGCACCGCCTCGCTGACGGTCCAGGCCACCACCTCGGTGCCGGTCGGCCGGGCCTTCGCCGGTGTGACCAAGAGCCAGACCATGATCCTGGCCGGCTCCAGCGAGACCACGGTCTCCGCGACCGCCACCGGGACCTGGGCCAAGAAGGGCGCCATCCCGGCCGTCTCGGCGAAGAAGAACTGCGCCAAGGGCGGCGTGGACGTCACCGCCGCCAACGAGGGCGACGAGGCCTTCACCTTCGAGCTGGCCGGTGTGAAGCACACCATCGAGGCGGGCAAGTCCGAGACGATCACCGTCCCGGTCGCCGAGGACCAGGCGTACGACTTCACGATCACCGGCCCCGGTGGCTTCACGAAGACGTTCAAGGGTGTCCTGGACTGCAAGACCAGCGGCAGCGCCACGGGCGGCACCGAGACCCAGACCGGTGGGGACAAGACCCCGGCCACGTCCGGCGGCAGCTCCTCGACCGGTGGCTCGGGCGACCTCGCCGAGACCGGTGGCTCCAGCGCCACCCCGGTCATCGGTGGCGTTGCCATCGCTCTCGTCGTCGTCGGCGGCGGCGCGGTCTTCCTCCTCCGCAAGCGCAAGGCCCAGCCCTCCGCGCAGTGACCCCGCACCGCCCCTCCGCAGGCTGACGGCGGAGTGACGAGCGACGGGCGGACGGTCACGTCCACCCGATGACGGCCCCGGCACGCAGACGCGTGCCGGGGCCGTCGCATGCCGGGAGGTGGGGTTCAACTGCCGGAAAATAAGAGGCGGTTGAGGCATCCGCAGGGGACTATTGGGCCCGAAGCGGGCCACCGGATCCGGGTGGCCGGTCCGCCCTGTGCGCATCGCCACGGCGATGCCGGATGATGGGGGATGTCCGAGTGAATCTTCGAAGAACCATCGCCGTCGTGTTCGGTGCGGCACTGTCGGTCGTCGTGCTCGTGGCACCGGTCGGTGCGCAACCGGTGCAGACCGGAGCCTCGACCACCTACCAGATCAACGCACGGCACGACGGCAGTCTCGTCGATACCGCCGTGGGCGCGCCGCCGCTCAGCCAGAAGTGGTCCCGCGATCTGGGCGGGAACGTCTCCTACCCCATCGTGGCCGGCGGGCGCGTCTTCGCCACCGCTGCCTCGCCGGATGGGTACGGCACCATCCTCCACGCCATCGACGCGGCCACGGGCGAGAACGCCTGGGAGCCCGTCGACCTCGGTGGCACCTACTGGTGGTCCGCGCTCGCTTACGGGGGCGGTCGGCTGTACGCCCAGAACTACGACGGCGTGCTGACAGCGTTCAACCCGGCCACCGGGGCGAAGATCTGGACCGTCACGCTGCCTGGGCAGTCCTCCTTCACCTCGCCGCCCACCTTCGTCGGCGGTGTGGTGTACACGGGCGGCGTCGGCTCGGGCGGCACCCTGTACGCGGTGGACGCGGCCGACGGCGCCGTGCTCTGGACCCAGCCCGTCGCGAACGGGGACAACAGCTCGCCCGCCGTCACGGCCGACGGGGTCTACGTCTCCTACGCCTGCGAGCAGACGTACGCCTTCGACCCCAAGTCGGGCACCCCGGTCTGGCACCACCGGACGGACTGCTCCGGCGGCGGGGGCCGCACCCCTGTTCTCGCCGACGGCGGAGTCTGGGTCCGCGACGCCGCCGGGATGACCCCCTCGGTCCTCAACACCACCGACGGGCAGGTCCGCGGCACCTACGAGGCCTCCGGCCGGTCGCCCGCCCCGGCCTTCGACGGCCGCCAGGGCTACTTCGTCGACGACGGTGTCCTCCAGGAACGGCACAGCCGCACCCTGGCCACCCGCTGGAAGTTCGAGGGCGACAGCCAGATCAGCACGGCTCCGATCGTCGTCAACGGCTACGTCTACGTCGGCTCCCGGACCGGCCGGCTGTGGGCGCTCAACGGAGCCACCGGTCAGTCCGTCTGGTCCACCGACGTCGGCGCGCCGATCAACGAGCCCGACGAGCAGAACGTGTCCGAGCCCCTGACCGGCCTCGGCGCGGGCGGCGGACTCGTGGTGGTTCCGGCCACCAACCTGCTGGTCGCGTACGGGCAGTGAGCGGCGGGGCGGCGGCCGGTCGGTGCTCCTGCTCGCAGCCCATGGGCCGGGCTCCCGAACGACCGTGAACCCGGACGGACAGGCCCGTGCAGAGTCGCGAAGCCCGCACCCTCCGGTGAAGCCCCGGACATCGGTCCGGGGCTTCACCGCGGTCGGATGCGCATGACCGCCGGCCCAAGGCCGCCGCCGGGAGCCGAGGGCCCCACATCGGGCGGACGTGCTGCGCGGACGTACCGAAGAGACCAAGGCCGACCCGCGGAGACCGCGGATGTCGTCGCGCCCGCCGCCTTGTGCGGGATCCGGCGACGACCGGTGACGGATCCGCTACGCGCGGGGACGGCGTAGGGGCAGGTCACAGGTCCCTGCTGATACGGGTTTCCGTCAAGAGGTGGCCGTCAGGCAAGATGGGGTGTATCTGCCCACACATCGATTGCCGGACGGTTTCTCTTGGCTGAGTACATCTACACGATGCGCAAGACGCGCAAGGCGCACGGCGACAAGGTGATCCTTGACGACGTCACGCTGAGCTTCCTGCCCGGGGCGAAGATCGGTGTGGTGGGTCCCAACGGTGCCGGTAAGTCCACGGTGCTGAAGATCATGGCGGGCCTGGAGCAGCCCTCCAACGGTGACGCGTTCCTGACGCCCGGTTTCAGCGTCGGCATCCTCATGCAGGAGCCGCACCTCGACGAGACCAAGACGGTCCTGGAGAACGTCCAGGACGGCGCCGCCGAGGTCATGGGCAAGCTCAAGCGCTTCAACGAGGTCGCCGAGCTCATGGCGACCGACTACTCCGACGCGCTCATGGACGAGATGGGCAAGCTCCAGGAGGACCTGGACCACGCCAACGCGTGGGACCTGGACGCCCAGCTGGAGCAGGCCATGGACGCCCTGGGCTGCCCGCCCGGCGACTGGCCGGTCAACAACCTCTCCGGTGGCGAGAAGCGCCGCGTCGCGCTCTGCAAGCTGCTGATCGAGGCCCCCGACCTGCTGCTCCTCGACGAGCCCACCAACCACCTCGACGCCGAGTCGGTCAACTGGCTGGAGCAGCACCTCTCGAAGTACGCGGGCTGCGTCATCGCCGTCACGCACGACCGGTACTTCCTGAACAACGTCGCCGAGTGGATCCTCGAACTCGACCGCGGTCGCGCCATCGCCTATGAGGGCAATTACTCCACGTACCTGGAGAAGAAGCAGGCCCGCCTCAAGGTCGAAGGCCGCAAGGACGAGAAGCGCGCCAAGCGGCTCAAGGACGAGCTGGAGTGGGTCCGTTCCAACGCCAAGGGCCGGCAGACCAAGTCCAAGGCCCGTCTCGCCCGTTACGAGGAGATGGCGGCCGAGGCGGACAAGATGCGGAAGCTGGACTTCGAGGAGATCCAGATTCCGCCGGGCCCGCGGCTCGGTTCCATCGTCGTCGAGGTCGAGAACCTCTCGAAGGCCTTCGGCGACAAGGTCCTCATCGACGACCTCTCGTTCACGCTGCCGCGCAACGGCATCGTCGGCGTCATCGGTCCGAACGGCGCGGGCAAGACCACGCTGTTCAAGATGATCCAGGGCCTGGAGAACCCGGACACCGGCTCCATCAAGGTCGGCGACACGGTCAAGATCTCCTACGTCGACCAGTCCCGCGCCAACATCGACCCGAAGAAGACCCTCTGGGCCGTCGTCTCGGACGAGCTGGACTACATCAACGTCGGCCAGGTCGAGATGCCCTCGCGCGCCTACGTCTCCGCGTTCGGCTTCAAGGGCCCGGACCAGCAGAAGCCGGCCGGCGTCCTCTCCGGTGGTGAGCGCAACCGCCTCAACCTGGCGCTGACGCTCAAGGAGGGCGGCAACCTGCTGCTCCTCGACGAGCCCACCAACGACCTCGATGTCGAGACCCTGTCCTCGCTGGAGAACGCCCTCCTGGAGTTCCCGGGCGCCGCAGTGGTCATCTCCCACGACCGCTGGTTCCTGGACCGCGTCGCCACGCACATCCTGGCGTACGAGGGCGACTCCAAGTGGTACTGGTTCGAGGGCAACTTCGAGTCGTACGAGAAGAACAAGGTCGAGCGCCTCGGCGCGGACGCGGCCCGCCCGCACCGCGCCACGTACAAGAAGCTCACGCGAGGCTGATCGTCTTGGCTCGTCACATCTACAACTGCCCGCTGCGCTGGTCGGACATGGACGCCTTCGGCCATGTGAACAACGTGGTCTTCCTCCGCTACCTGGAGGAGGCACGCATCGACTTCATGTTCCGGCTGGCGCCGGGGGACGGTTCGCCGTCCTTCTCGGGCGGCTCCGTCGTGGCCCGGCACGAGATCGACTACGTGCGGCCGCTGGTCCACCGGCACGAGCCGGTGACCGTCGAGTCGTGGGTCACGAAGATCGGCGCGGCGTCGCTGACGATCGCGTACGAGATCAAGGACCCGGACCAGGTGTACGTACGGGCCTCGACCGTCGTCGTGCCGTACAACCTGGCCGAGGAGCGGCCCCGGCGGATCTCCGCCGAGGAGAAGCTCTACCTCCAGCAGTACCTGGCCGAGGAGCCGGCCGCAGCATGACGGTGCCCGTACGGTCGCTGGAGTTCGCCGACCCGAGGGAGGCCGCGGATCTCGCGGCCTTCCTCGGCCGGCTGCTCCACTACGACCGGGCCGCCGCGGTGCGGATGCAGGCGGGCGGCGGTGCGCTGGCCGTGTTCGGCAGGCCGCCGTCGTTCGAGGTCCTGGCGATCCGGGCGGCGCGGCTGGCCGTGCCGGACGACTTCGACATCACCGTGTCCGCCGGCGAACTCCTCGAATCCCTCGACGTCGAGGGCACGGCAGCCGGTCCGGGCACCCTGCCCGCACCCGTCACCGGGCCGCCGTGGACGGGTGTCCTCCCGCCCCGCGGGGGCTGGCACGAACTGCCGGGCCTGCCCGACCCGGTCTCCCTGCGCACAGCGGTCACCGCCGCGGTGGCGGAGTTCCGCTCCCGCGACGAGGCCCTGCCCGAGGACCGGCGCACCCGGGCCGAGCGGGACCTGATCGGCCGCGAGATCTGGTCGCGCACGGTCGCCGGTACCGAACTTCCGCTGCGGGCCGTGCACGCCGCCCAGTCCCTCGGCTTCCTCCGCCCGTCGCCGGACTTCCCGGTCGCCCTGCTCGCGGCAGGGGCCTGGCTGCGGCTGCGCACCCCGTTCGGCTCCATCGCCCTGCGCGGCCCGGACAGCGGGCTCGGCCCGCTCGCGGTGACGGTGGGCGCGGGCTGAGCGACCGGCCCGACGACAGGATCCGTCGGACAGACGGATGGACGGATGGACGGACGGACGGACAGACGGACAGACGGATGGACTGACAGGACCTAGCCGGTCAGGGCCCGGTCCACCAGCCGGAGCGCGGCCAGGTCCTGGGCGTCCTGTGCCGGATCGCCCATCCGCAGGGTGAACGTGGCGCTGGTCGCGGCCCGCGCACCGTCCGGTGTCACCCCGCTCTCGGAGACGATCCCCAGATGGGTTCCGCCGTGGAACCAGATCCCGCCGCTGCTCCCCGCCACCGGGCGCCAGGCGATGCCCAGTCCGTAACGGACTCCCGGCGCCGGACTCCAGTCCTCGGCCACGACCGTCTCCTTCATCGCGGCCAGCTGGGCCGGGCGCAGCAGCCGGCCGCTCATCAGGGCGCGCAGAAAGACACCGTGGTCGTGGGTGGTGCTGATGACGGAGCCGTCCGCCCCGCCGCCGGACGTCAGCGTCGTGTCGGTCGGCCTGGCGCAGCCGGGGAACCAGGTGTACGAGGTGGCCGTGGGGCGGGGGACGTACGGCGAGGTTCCCGGTGTGAACGTGTGGCGCAGGCCCAGGGGTTCGATGATCCGGTCGTGGATCTCCTGCGCCCAGGAGTTGCCGGTCACCTGCTCGATGACCAGGCCCGCCACCACGTAGTTGGTGTTGGAGTAGCCCCAGCGCCGTTCATGGGCGGGGAGTTCGGCGTCCGGCACCCACAGGGGCGGCCGGCTCAGAGCCGCCTTCAGCTGGTCCTCGGGGGCCGTGGTGCGGAACCGCGACCGGCGGTAGCCGTCCGGGGTGAACGCATCGGCCGAGTCCGGTGAGACGGCGAGATAGTCGTTCAGCCCGCTGGTCTGGCGCAGCAGATCGGCGATCGTGATCCTGCGGCCGTCGTTGCCGTTGCCCCGTACGGCGCCGGGCAGCCACCGCTCGACGGTGTCCGTGAGCGCGAGCCGCCCCTCACCCGCCAGTTGGAGGGCGAGCGTGGCCGTGAAGGTCTTGGTGTCGCTGCCGATCCGGTAGTAGGCGTCCCAGGGGACCGGGTGGTGCGGGGCCCGCAGGCCGGCGGATCCGGCACGGGCCGTCGTCCGGCCGTGGGCGCTCTGCACCTCGGCCAGTACGCCGGTGGCGCCGGTGGCCAGGATCGCGTCCGCATCGCTCTGGAGACGGCCGCGGAGGCCGGGGGAGCGGTGGGGTGCGGCGGCCGTCGCCGCGGGTCCGGACGCTCCGGTGAGCAGGGCGGCCGCCGTGGCCGCCAGGCCCGTACGTCTGCTGATCACCGGTCCTCCCCGGTGCGGGGGCAGGTCAGGTCGGCGCCGGGCAGTGTGCCGTCGCGCAGATAGTCGTCGACGGCTTCGTCGGCGCAGGGGACGGGGGTGAGGCCGTCGAGTCCGCGCCCGTACACCCCGTGCGAGCGGATGTCCGCCGTCACCAGCCGTGAACCGGTCAGCCGGTGGTGCAGAGCCAGTGCCCCTTCGTAGGGGACGTTGTTGTCGCGCCGGGCCTGGAGCATCAGCACGGGTACGTCGTTGCCGATCACCGTGGCGGGTTCACGGGATGTGCTCGTCCAGAACGCGCACGGGGCCATCATGCTGTTGACGAGCGGGCCGAAGACGGGCTGGGCGGCGCGGCTGCGCTCCATGTTCTTCCAGTACGTCGCCGGGTTCTTCGGCCAGCCACCGGCCGGCCAGCCGTTGTCGCCGCACATGAAGAGGGCCCCGCCCAGCATGCTGTCCGCCAGCTCGGGCGACGCGAGCAGTTCGAGCATGGCGGCGAGCTCCGGACCGGGCTCGACCGGCCTGCCCGCGGCGGCATCGGTCAGGTCGCGCACCGTACCGGCGAGCGCCGGGTCGTACTCCTCGTGCTGGATGAGCTGTCTCAGCACCAGCCGCAGCAACGGCGCGTCGAGCCGGATGCCGGAGACGGTGACCGGGCGCTGCTCGGCCCCGTCGAGCAGCTGCTGCACATTCGACCGCACTTGGGCGGGCGTCCTGCCGAGCCGGTAGGTGCCGTCGTGCCGTGCGGTCCATCCGGCCCAGGCGTCCAGTGCCTCTTCGAGCGGCCTGCCCGCCCGCTGGAAGAGTTCGTACTGGGTGGCCGTCGGGTCGGTCGAGGAGTCGATGACGATGCGGTCGGCGCGGCGGGGGAACATCTGGGTGTAGACGGCGCCCAGATCGGCACCGTACGAGACGCCGTAGTACGACAGTCTGCGCTCGCCCAGCGCCGCGCGGATCGCGTCCATGTCGCGGGCGACGTTCCTGGACGTGGCGTGCGGGAGGAGCCGGGCGTTGTCCCCGTGCTCCTCGCAGCGGCGTGCGGTGTCGCGGGCGGACCGTACCGACCGTTCGAAGTCCTCGCGGCGGGTCGTGGTCGGGCCGGGCGGGGGTGTCGGGGCGGCGGGGTCGCAGGTGATGGGGGTGGACTCGCCGAGGAAGCGGGGATCGAAGCCGATCAGGTCGTAGCGGTCCGCGACGTCCTTCAACGCGGGTCGCAGATAGAGGGTGTTGGCGAGCCCGGTGCCGCCCGGACCGCCCGGATTGGACAACAGGACGCCACGCCGCTTCCCGTGCTTCGCGCCGGCCTCGATGCGGGAGATCGCGATCTCGATCGTCGGGCCGCCGGGGTCGGCGTAGTCGAGGGGAACGGTCACCTTCGCGCACTGTGCGCCCGCCTCGTTCAGCTCCTGCTGCTGCGGCGAGCAGGGGCCCCAGACGAGCCGCTGGTGGGCGGGTGCGGCGGGGGTGGCGGGGGTGGCCGACGCGGGCACACCGCCCGCGAGTAAGCCGGTCAGGCCGAGACCGGCGGTGAGCAGTGGGGCGACGCGCATCGTGCTCCTCGGATCAGGTGGATGACTCCCGCACGACGCTAGGGGCGTACGCGGTGCGAGAACATCGGGCCACCCGGCCGAAGCGACCTGGGGCCAGCACCACCAACACCCGTCACGGGCGCGGCTGGTCGTCCGGCCAGACCCCGATGTGGTCGTGCTCCAGCTCCAGCATCACGCGGTGCTCCATGCCGAGCGCCTCCGTGTAGTCGGCGGGCAGTTGCAGCCGGCCCGCCCGGTCGAGCATCGCGTACTCCCGGGCCACCTGGGACTCCAGGCCCGTCGCGGCGTCGACCTCGGTGCGGCGCAGCACCTCGGAGGAGGTACGGCCGTCGCGGATGGCGACCGTGCGGCGGACCTCGTCGGCCACCGCCTGGTCGTGCGTGACGATCACGATCGTGGTGCCGAGCTCCTCGTTGGCGCGGCGGAACGCCGCGAAGACCTGCTCGCCGGTGGCCGAGTCGAGCTCGCCGGTCGGTTCGTCGGCGAGCAGCACCGACGGGTTGTTGGCGAGCGCGACCGCTATCGCCACCCGCTGCTGCTGGCCGCCGGAGAGCTGCTGCGGGCGCCGGTCGCGGCAGTCCGCGACCTCCAGGATCCGGAGCAGTTCTTCGGCGCGGGCGGCCCGTTCGGCACCCCGGACCCGGCCCCGGCCGCGCAGTTGCATCGGCAGGGTGACGTTCTGGATGGCGGTGAGGTACGGCAGCAGATTGCGGGCGGTCTGCTGCCAGACGAACCCGACGACGTCCCGCCGGTAGCGGAGCCGTTCCTTCGGCCCCATCGACAGCAGATCGCAGCCCGCCACCTTCGCCGAACCGGCCGTCGGCACATCGAGGCCCGCCAGGATGTTCATCAGGGTCGACTTGCCGCTGCCCGACGCGCCGACCAGGGCCATCAACTCGCCCTCGGTGACCAGGAGATCGAGGCCCTGGAGGGCCTGCACCTCCACCCCGTCCGCCGAGAAGATGCGGACCAGCCGGTCGCAGGCGATCAGCGCGTCGTGCCCGTACGAGGGCCGGTCGCGGCGCGTCGCGGCGCGCTGTTCGAGCTCGGCGAGCGTGGTGTCGGGCGACGTCATCGGGGGTCTCCTGACCTGAGTTCGGTGATCGGTCCGCGGCGGCCGGCCCACCGGGCCTGGACGGCGGCCACCGCGGCGGTGAGGACGACCACGCCGAGCGCCGGGAGCGTCAGCGACCACGGGTCGGCCCGCAGCGGAGCGGTGTCGAGTGCGGTGGAGCCGGGCCCGGCGGAGAGCGCCAGGCCCAGCAGATCGACACCCGGCGCCAGCAGGGCGATCGTCGCCCAGCCGACGAGCACCCCGCCGAAGGCCGCCAGCAGGGCCTGCGGCAGCGATTCGAGGCCGAGCAGCCGCCTGCCCTGCCGGGAGGTGAGGCCCATGGTCCGCAGCCGGGACAGCAGGGCCGTGCGTTCCGGGGCGGTCCGCAGCAGTGACAGCAGCACGGCGATCAGGGCGTAGCCCGCGCCGACCGTGATCGCCGCCGCGTAGATCGCCCAGGCACCCCGCTGCAGGGGGGTGTCGACGAACGCCGCGCGCTCCTCCGAGCGCAGCCGTACGGAGAAGCCCTCGCCCGCGTGCCGTGCCGCCGCCCGCAGCGCCTTCGCGTCCGGGGAGCCGCCGGTGACCAGCAGGGTGGTGGTCTGCTTGCGGGTCAGCGACGCGGCGTCGACGATCAGGAAGTCGCTGTCGGGGACGGCGGCGGTGCGCGGGACGACGCCGGCCACCCGCACCGTGAGGTCCCCGGCCGGCGTGGACAGCTCGCGCGGCCGGTCGCCGAGCTCCGCGGCGACGGACGGCGACGCGATCACGGGCAGCACCGCGTCCTTCGACGGGGCGGCCCCCTTCGCCGCCGCGCCGCCCGCGGCCCTCAACCGGTCGGCGGGGAACGGGCCGAGGCCCGTCGACCGGGCCAGCCGGGCGTACGCCGCCGGGTCGACCCCCAGCACGGTGGCGCTCTTCATGCGGCCGTTCCCGTCCTGGTCGGCGGGCAGCGGCACGCCGGACACGACCTGGACCGCCGCCACCTCCCGTACGCCGTGCGCCGCCCGGACCTCACGGATCAGCCGCTCCGGCAGCGGCACGGCGTCGAGCACGCCGCTGATCCGGGCGTCCGCGCCGACCGTGTGCAGGGCCGCCCGGTCCCGCGCGTCCGCGACGCCCGCGAGCACCGAGCCGCCGAACGCCGCCGTGGTCAGCGCGAGCAGCAGCGCCAGCAGCGGCAGCGCGCCGCCCGCCGATCCCCGCCCGGCGCGGGCCAGCGACAGGAAGCCGACCGCACCGCGCCGCCGGGCGACGGCGCGCGAGGCGAGACGCAGCGGCAGCGGAAGGAGCCGTACCAGGACCAGGGCGGCGATCAGCCCGACGAGTACGGGGGCGGCGCTGACCAGCAGGTCGCTGCCGCCGTCGCCGCCCGTGCCGCGTCGGCGCAGGCCGACGACCGCGCCGACGGCCAGCACCAGCAGGGTGAGTTCGGCGACCGTGCGCCGCCGGGACGGGCGGGCGTCCATCAGGTCGTCGCGGGCTCCGGGCAGTCGCGGTCTGCGGTGCGGCAGCACCGAACCCAGCGGCAGGGCGATGCAGACCAGCGCGGCGACGGCGGCCGGCCCGACGACGGAGGGCCACAGCCGGGCCCGGTCGAAGACCGCCACGGCGATCAGCAGACCCAGTGCCGCCGCCGGCACCGCGATCACCACCGTCTCGGCGAACAGCCGGCCGCCGATGCCGCGCAGCGATCCGCCGCGCGCACGCAGCAGCGCCAGTTCGGCGCGGCGCCGCCCGCCGATCAGCCCGGCGATCATCAGCAGCACGACGCCGGCGACGGCCCCGATGCCCACGGCGGCGACCGTGACGACCGGGTCGATCGCCGTACGCAGGGTGTCGTACCCGGTGAGGATCTTGTCCAGATCGGTGGTGAAGGTGGCGTTGTCGCCGGCCACCGCGCGCATCCTGACCAGCCCGGGACCGCCCTCCAGCGAGGCGAGCGACGAACGCAGCCCCGTTACGTCGGAGGCGGTGAGGCCGGAGGCGTCCGGTGCGAACCGCCAGAACATCTCCGGCTCGCCCGTCGTGGCGAGCAGCACGGGCGCGGCGTCCGGCGGCAGCAGGACGGCCGCGGTCCAGTAGTTGCGCGGGGGGTACAGATTCGGTTCGGGGACCAGGGCCGGGGTCCGGAGCAGTGGCTGGGCCGACCAGTAGGCCGTCCGGGGGTGCTTCGGGGCGACGATGCCGGTGATCCGGACGGTCAGCCGCTTCCCGTCCTGGGTCGGTACGGTGATGGCCGCGCCGGGCTTCGCACGCAGCGCCTTCGCCGTCTCCTCGGTGACCGCGCCCTCCACCTCGGGCGTGTTCTCGGTGACCTCGCCGCGGACGGCGGGCCATTTCCCGGCACGCAGGGTGGCGTGGCCCGGGAGGTCCGAGAGGGTGGAGTAGCTCAGCTGGGGGTCGACGAGGTCCGGCCGCGGCAGCCAGCGGTCCTGCGCGGCGATCGGCTTGCCGGTGCGGAACCCGTACGCGGAATCGGCGGTGCCGGGCAGCACCGCGGCGGGCAGCGCGGACCGCACCTTGTGATGGACGGACGCCAGCGCCGTCTCGCGCACGTCCGCCTCGCGCTGTTCCGGGGGGATCTGGAGTTCGGGCTGCGGATTGTTCAGCTCCAGCACACTGTGCCGGGGGTCCGCGGCGGCGATGTCGTGGCGCAGCCCCTCGTCCGCGTACTGCTCGACGGCGCGCGGGAAGGCGGCCGCGAGGCACGAGGTCAGCAGTACGAGCAGGCCCAGCGCCCAGGCCGTGCCGGGAGCGGTGCGCAGCCGGGTACGGACCCAGGGCGCACCGGCGGGGGCGCCGCCGTCTCGAACGGAACGCGGAGTCATGTCAGTTGTCCCCCTGGACACGCAGCGAGGCCGCGGGGTCGGCGCCGCGCAGAGCGAGGGACACGACGATCACCAGCGGCAGCGCGGCGACGCCTGCGAGCAGCGCCGCGATCTGCCCGGCCGGCAATTGCACCAGCACCCCGGGCACCGGCGCGGTGGCCTGTCCGGTCAGTACGACGAGCGGTACGACGGCGCGGTTCAGCACCGCCCCGAGCACGGTCCCGACCAGCAGCGCGATGGCGATCAGCACGCCCTGCTCGACGGCGATCATCCTGGTCAGCCGTCGGCGCGGGGTGCCCAGCGCCCGCAGCACGGCGAACTCGGCGGACCTCTCCCGCTGCGCGCCGACCGCGCTCACCGCGAAGCCGACCGCCGCCAGGGCCGCGGCGACCACCGCCACCGCGGGCAGCGCGGACTGCGGCCCGGCGCCCAGCGGATCGCCGACCAGCTCCCGCGCGATCTCGTCCCGCACCAGGACCTGGGCCGGCTCGGTGTCGGGCTGCGCGCGCAGCGCGGCGGCGGCTTTCGCGGCCTGTCCGGGAGCGGTGCTCAGCCACCACTCGTTGGCGGTGAGCACGGCGCCGGGGCGCTGCGCGAAGACCTGGCCGACGGCCCTGAAGTCGAGCAGCAGGGCCCCGCCGTCGCGGTCCTTGACGCGCCCGGGAGCGGAGTCGTCCGCGCCGGTGCCGGTGGTCGGCAGCCGGCGCACCACGTCCACGATCCTCACCCGGACCGTCTCGCCGGCCAGCGTGACATCGACACTCTGTCCCTTCTTCGCTCCGGCGGCCATCAGATACGCGTCGGTGACGACGGCCTTCGGCATCGGCGCCTCCGGGCGGGGCGCGGTGACCCGTACGGAGAAGGAGGGCGTGTAATCCCACATGTTCGGGGCGGAGCCGGTGTCGTACCCGAAGGCCAGCGGGCTCTTCGCGGAGGCCGTCGCGTCCACCGCTTCGCCGGGCCGCGCCTCGGCACCGGATCCGGTGGCGGTCAGCTCGGCGTGCCAGCCGAACCCCTCGGGGACCGGGACCGGCCGCTCGGTGCCGTCGGCCGTCACGGTCCGCAGGCCGCCGACGTCGAGCCGGTGCGATTCTCCCCGGCCGGTCGGCCGGTTGCCGTTCAGCTCGAAGCCGGTCACGGCGAGGTCACCCGCGGCCGCCACCGCGAAGGCGACCGGATGCGCCTTGCCGTCCACGGGCACGGTTCCGGCCGACACCCGGTAGGGCAGGCCGTAGCGGTCCTCCAGCAGCACGGCCAGGACCGGATCGTCACCCTTCCCCGCGTGCGCCCCGGCCGTCGTGATCCGTACGTCGAACCGGAGCCGCTCGCTGTTCTCCGGCAGCGCCAGCCCGGCCCGCGCGGTCCTCGGCGGGTCGAGCGGGTCGAACAGCCGCTCGGGCAGCCGGTCGCCGAGGTCGTCGCGGATCAGCATGCGTTCGGTGGCGTGCGCGGTGTCCAGGGCGAGGACCGCGGCGGTGCGGTCGCCCGAGAGTTCCGTGGTCGCGCGGAACGCGGGCGCGGCGTCCCGTACCCCCGGCAGCCGCGCGTACCGGCCCGACTTCGCCGGATCGTCGTCGGCACCGGTCAGCACGCGCACCGACGCACCGGCCCTGAAGTCCGCCTGGTCGCCCTGCGAACGGTCCCAGGACGCGCGCTGCCCGACGGCCAGCATGCCCATCGCCACCGCGAGGACCAGCAGCAGCACGGGCCCCGCATTGCGCAGCGGGCGCCGGCTGAACTGCCAGCCGGACAGCGCCGCGATCAGCCCCCGGCCGCCCGCCGCACCGCGCTCCGCGAGCCGGGCCGCGGGCGGCAGCAGCCGCAGCGTCAGTACGGTCCCCGCCAGCAGCAGCAGCGCGGGAGCCGCGACCAGCAGCGGATCGACGCCGAGCCGGCCCTGCCGGTCCCCGCTCAGCGCACCGCCGCCGACATCCGAGGCCCGGCGGTCGAGTTGCCAGTACGCCACCGCCGCGATCACCAGCAGGCCGAGGTCGGCACCGGCCCGCAGCGGCGCGGGCAGCGATGCGGCACGGCCGCCCCGACGCTCCCCGGCACCCGCCGCCAGCGCGGGCGCCACGACGGCCAGCGCGCAGGCGAACGCGGTGACCACGGCGACCAGCCAGACGGTGGCGGTGGTGCCGCCGTCGAGCCGCAGCCCGATCCGGGACAGCGCGCCGCGTCCCGCGAGCAGCCGGGTCAGCGGCCCGGCGAGCAGCGGGGCGACGAGCGCGGCGGGCAGCGCGAGCAGCAGCGCCTCGATCGCGGCGAGCGCCGTGATACGGCCGCGCGAGCCGCCCCGGGCCCGCAGCACACGGGTCTCCCCGTCGCGCTCGCTGCTCAGCAGCCGGGCCACCAGCAGCAGCGCGTAACCCGCGAGCAGCACCAGCTGGACGGCCACGATCATCAGCGTCGAGCGGGAGACCAGCAGCGCCCGGTCGATCTGCTCCAGCACCCGGGGGAGCGAAGTCCGCGCGGTGGCCCCGCTCTTGAACTCGGAGGCCGAGGTCACCGTCTTCGGCGCGGCCGTGGCGGCGTGGTGCAGCGAGTCGATGCGGTCCGTGGTGACCGTGCGGAAGTCGGCGGCGGCCAGCCAGGACATCGTCCCGGAACTGACCCGACCGGAACCGGTCGTGCCGGGGCCGGTGAGCAGCGGGCCGTAGGTCGTGAAGGCGAGTTTGCGGATGCCGCGCCCGCCCAGCTCGTCCAGCTGCCAGTACGGATCGGCCGGGTCGGACACCTCGTACACGCCCGTGACCAGGACGTGCAGCGGCTTGTCGGTCAGCCGGTCGGTGACGGTGATCCGCGCGCCGGGCTTCAGCTTCAGCGCCTCGGCGGCCGTCCGCGGCAGGGCGACCTGGACGGGATCGCCGGGCTTCCCGCCGCCCGACGCCGGCATGCGGCCCGCGGCGATCCGGACCCGGCTGCGGTCGAGCGAGGCGAAGTGGGTGAGATCGGGCTCGCCGCCCCGGGCCCGGGGGGCCCGCAGATCGCGCGGCAGCGCGTACGCCCCCGAGGTCTCCAGCGTCCGGACGGTCACCGGAAGGCCGTCGAAGGCCTCGCGGGCCGCTCTGCGGGCGATCACGTCGGCCGCGTCCCGCTGCGCGGGCGCCACCTGCGCGGACATCACGAGGGAGGCGGCGGCCGCCGAACGGTGGGTGAGGGCGTGGCGGAGCGCCGCGTCGCCGACGGAGCCGGAGAAGGCGGTGAGCGCGGCCAGCACCGATGTGGTCAACAGCACGGCGAGGACGGCCGCGGAGAGCAGGAGCCGATGGGCCCGCACCCGGAGAAAGACGAACCCCGTCACTCACGCCCCCCTGGGCCCTCAGCACACACACGCCCCCCGGCGTTGCATGGATGCTTTCAAGCCGCAGGGGTTCTTGGAAACCGCTTGCGTACGTACTTGATGCGATTGTGACCGTTTATCGGTGAGGGAGGACCGAATTCCGCGCCGGAGGCGGCGGTGAACGGGCGGGGGTTCAGCCCTGGGTGTTCACCATCGAGGCCGCGGCGTAGGTCAGGTAGTCCCACAACTGCCGCTCGTGCTCCGGCGCGAGCCCGAGCTCGTCGAGGGCCACCCGCATATGGCTCAGCCAGGCGTCGTGCGCCGCCCGGTCCACCCGGAACGGGACGTGCCGCATCCGCAGCCGGGGGTGTCCGCGCTGCTCGCCGTAGGTACGGGGCCCGCCCCAGTACTGGATCAGGAACAGCCTGAACCGCTCCTCGGCCGGGCCCAGATCCTCCTCCGGGTACATCGGCCGGAGCAGCGGGTCATCGGCGACCCCCTGGTAGAAGCGGTGCACCAGGCGCCGGAAGGTCTCCTCGCCGCCGACCTGCTCGTAGAAGGTCTGCTCCTGCAGCGTGTCGCGCGGAATCTCTGTCACCCGTCCATCGTCGCAGACGCACCGGCCGAGGACCCGGGTCCTAGGACTACCCGACAGTCCCCCGCCCGCCCGGCTTCCTGGCCCCCGGGCCCCCGGCGCAGGAAGGTGGAGGTATGGACGCGCACACCGACCGGTTCGCCGCGGCCGCCGCCGAGGAGCGGTGGGCGATGGTGCGGGGCATCGTGGCCGGCGGGGCGCTGGGCGATCCCGGCTGGCGGGCCGCCTTCGAGGAGGTGCCGCGGCATCTGTTCGTGCCCTACTACTTCGTGGCCGGCGGCTACGACCGCCTGTGGTGCGAGGACCCCGACCCGGACCGGCGGGCCCGGTGGCTGCGCGGGGCGTACGAGGACGGGCCGCTGGCCACCCGGATCCGGGACGGCGAACTGATCTCGTCGAGCAGCCAGCCGTCGCTGATGGCCCGGATGCTCGAAGAGCTGGACGTACGGGAGGGACACCGGGTCCTGGAGATCGGCGCGGGCAGCGGCTACAACGCGGCGCTGCTCGCCCACCGGCTCGGCGACGACGCCGTGACCACCGTCGACCTCGACCCGGAGATCACCGAGTCGGCCCGACGGCACCTGGCCGCGGCCGGGTACCACCCCGCGGTGATCACCGGGGACGGGACACGGGGCTGGCCCCGGCGCGGCCCGTACGACCGGATCATCGCGACCTGCACCCTGCCGTGCGTACCGCGGCCCTGGCTGGAGCAGTGCGTACCGGGCGCCCGGATACTGGCCCCGTTCGCCACCGGACTGATCGCGCTGCGGGTACGGGAAGGGGCGCACGGGAAGTACGCCGAGGGCCGGTTCCTGCACACGGCCGCCTACTTCGTACCGCTGCGCGGCACACCGGCGCAGACCGCACGGCGCCCGCACACCGGCTCGGTGCCGAGGCGGGTCAGCGAGAACGATCTCTTCCGGTTCATGCTGGCGCTGACCGAGGGCTCCCTCGATCCGCGCGAGGCCCACTCCCTCTGGCGGCGCGAGAAGCGCCCCGAGCGGGAGAGATTCGGCATCACGGTCACGGACGGGCGGCAGTGGGCCTGGCTGGACGACCCCGAGGGGCCGTACGCCTGGCCACTGCCCACCGTGTGAAGCGGATCAGCCCCGGCGGATCGTGATCGTCGTCCACGCCCCGACATGCACCCGGTCGCCGTCCTGGAGCGGGACGGGGACATAGGGCTGGATCGGGTCCTCGGCGCCGTTGAGCGTGGTGCCGTTGGTGGAGTTCTGGTCGACCACGGCCCAGCTGCCGTCGGGCTGCTGCACCAGCACCGCGTGCTGGTGCGAGACGCCCGGGTCCTCGGGCGGCACGGACAGATCGATGTCGGGGGACTCGCCGGTGCTCTGCCTGCGGCGACCGATGGTGATCTGGTTGCCGGACAGCGGAAGCTGCTGTTCCGGGGAGTACGCGGGCAGGTTCAGCCCGGTCGCCTCGGGACCGCTGCGCTGCATCATCGCCAGGAAGTACTCACGGTCCGGGGCGATGACCGCGGTCCAGCTCGCGGGCGGCTGGTTCCGGCCCTGCCCCGGGAACGGCGGCTGCTCGTGCTGCGGCGGTCCCGGCTGCTGCTGCGGGGCCTGGGTACGGGACGGCGGCGACAGCATCCAGTCGTCGTCGCCCTGCGGCCCCTGCGCCCCCTGCGGCCCTTGCGGTCCCTGCGGCGGGGCGGGCGGCTGCGGAGCCGGCGGACCGGGCTGCTCGAACACGGGCGGCGCCGACTGCTGCTGGAACGGCGCCGGCGGGGACTGCTGCTGGAACGGCGAGGGCGGCGCCGACTGCTGCTGGAAGGCGGGCGGAGGCGGCGGACCCTGCTGCTGGAACGGCGGCGGGGGCGACTGCGGGCCGGGGGCCGGGTGCGACTGCGGACCCGGACCGGGCGCCGGGGGACCCGGGCGGTTTCCCTGTTCGGAGGAGAGCGGCTCGGCCGGGCGGTTCATCTGCGAGGGCCGCGAGCCCTGGTACTCGAACGGATCGCGCTGCTGCGGCGGAGCCGGCGGCTGCTGTGCCTGGAAGCCGGGCGGCAGGTTGAGTCCGGGCGGCGGGCCGGGAACGCCGTGGGCCGGGGCCAGTGGCGTGTACGACGTCGCGGTGTTGGTGAGGAAGTTCCAGCGGCACTCCTCGCAGAACGGCGCCATCGCCTCGCGGGGCGTCCGGCACTGCGGGCAGAGCTCGGCCTGCTGGGTCGCGTCGGATCCCGGGCCCGGCGGGTAGCCGTATCCGGGAGCGGGCGGCGGAGGCGGGGGGACCGCGCCCGCAGGCGCGCCCGCGCCGGTCATGCGATGGCCGCAGACCTCGCACCAGTCATCGGAACCCGACTGGTGTCCGTTCGGGCAGGTCGGCATGTCGGCGCTTCCCCCTCTCCTGGGCCGGCCCCGGGGCCGGCGATTTTTCTTGCTCTTCGCCTCCCGGTGGATCGCTCCGGGCCGGGCGGCTCGACTGTGTGGCTCTGTGGTTACTCGCTGTACGGCTCTGTGTTCACTTCTTGACGCGAACGGTCTTGGTCGAGCGCGTTTCGAGCGTCATCTCGTCGGCGTCCGCGACCTTGGCCTTCAGTCGCACAGTACCGGTCGCCGCGTCCACGACGTCCACCACCTTCGAAAGCAGTTTCGCAGTGTCCTCGTTCCCGGACGCCGACGCCAGCTGCACCGCGCGGCCCAGTTTCGCGGTCGCGCCGTCGAAGTCTCCCGACTTGCGGGCATCGAGCCCCTGCTGGATGACTTGTGCCAGTTCCGCCTGGCCGGTGTAGTGCGCGACCTGCGGATTGATCGAGGTGGACGCCACCATGTCCTCGGTCCACACGGCCCGGACCAGGCCCTGCGAAAGCGTCTGCGGAGCCCCGCCCGCGGGGTCGGGGAGGACCAGCGAGACCCGGGACGCCAGCATCTCCTGCCCGATCCCGGCCTGCGGCACCTGCACGCACACGTGGTAGTCGCGGGACTCGTCGCCCCAGGAGCCCGTGGGGTAGTCCCCGGCGCGGGGGCCCGCCTCGGTGCGCCGGCCGGTCAGGTCGACGACCGTCGGTGCGACCTGTTTCACAAACTTGATCTCGACCCCGACGGGCGTCCAGAGCCGCAGCGCGACATCCGCGACCTCCTTGCCCATCGCGTTCTCCATCATCTGCGTGAAGTCGGTGGCCAGCCCCGAGGGGTCGGCGACGATGTCGGCCGTGCCGAGCAGCGCGGAGGCGATGGCTGTGACCTCTTTCACCTCCCAGTCGGTGCCGACACCGCGGGCGTCACAGGTGAAGCGGCCCGCGCAGGATTCGAGCGCGGCCCGCAGGTCCTCCGGCGCCTCGTGCTCGTTGCGGCCGTCGGTGAGCAGGATGCCGTGCCGGATGTTCACATCGGCCGCGCCGAGCAGCCGGTCGGCCAGCCGCAGCCAGGTGCCGATCGCCGTACCGCCACCGGCGCTGAGCGCGCGCAGGGCCCCCTTCGCCTGGGCCTTGGTCCGCGAGTCGGCGACGGCGAGCCTGCCGTTGCCGGGGTAGACCTCCCTGGCGACATGCGTACCGTCGACGACGGCGAACGAGGTGCCGTCGCGCAGGGTGTCGATGGCCGCGGCCGTCGCGTCGCGGGCATTGCGCATCTTCGTCGGCGGATAGTCCATCGAGCCCGAGCAGTCGACCATGATCACCACGGCGGCGCCCGGCGCCTGTCCGGGAACGCGCGGGGGCGGCACGGCCGCACCGGACAGCGGGACGCCGCCGGTGGTGCCGCCCCCGGTCGAGGTGACCGTGACGATCGCGTTGACCTCGCGACCGCCTTCCGGCAGGTACTCGTTCTGGTACACCTCGACGGAGAACTGCGGCACGTTCGACTTGGAGAAGTTGGCCATCTGGTCGGCTCCTTGGGACTCCAGGTGTCGGATGAAGACAGCTGTGAGCGAAGAAAAACGGGCGAAGGCGGCGGTGACGGGCTGAGCGGTCGGAACTGGAACCAAGCGTTACGGAACGGGACTCACGTGGTACCGCAGGCCGATCCTGCCCCTTGAGGCTCCACGGCGAACGGCAGCAGGGCCACTGTTACGTTGTCGTGGCCCCCACCGTCGAGCGCGTGACCCACCAGCACCTGGGCGCCGTGCAGCGGCCGTTGATGTGCGTCGGCCGGCACCGCCGCGGCCATCTCGGCCGCCGACTCCGCGTAGTTCCACAGGCCGTCCGTGCAGACGACCACGAGACCGGACCGGTCCGGTTTGAAGGACGCGGTGTGCGGTTCGAGCTCGTACGCGTCGGCGCCGAGCCATCCCGTGATGGCGTGGGCGCGCTCGTCCGCGTACGCCTCGGCCTCGTTCATCAGGCCCGCCGCCACCATCTGCGCGGCCCAGGAGTCGTCCTCGGTCAGCCGGGCGGGCGGGTTGGCGCGGTCGTCGGGCACCCAGTAGACGCGGCTGTCGCCGACCCAGCCGACGACCAGCAGGTCGCCCGCCATGATCGAGCCGACCAGGGTGCACGCCGGGGCGTTCTGGTGGCGGTGCCGGTCGTGCTCCATGGCCCGGCCGGGCTCCTGCGCCAGCGCGTTGACCGCCTCGGCGGCCACGAGGATCGCCTCGTGCATCGCCTGCTGCGGATGGGTGCCGCGCGGCAGCGACTCAAGAAGCGCCTCGTTGGCGGCGCTCGCGGCGGCCGCCGACGCCTCGTCGGGGCGGCTGGCCGAGGAGACGCCGTCGCAGACGATCGCGACGACGGCCGGCGAACCGTCGGGCAGGGCGGTGGTCGACACCGCGAACGAGTCCTCGTTGCGGTGATGGCGCAGCCCCCGGTCGCTGACGGCGGCCACCGAACCGAGCTCCTGCTCCATGTGGTCGCGCTCGCGCGGCTGGGCGTGACCGCAGTTCTCGCAGTAGCCGTCGACGTCGACACTGCCGGCCCGGCAGGCCACACACAGTCGGGTGCCGGCCGACGGCGTGGCCGCAACCGGTTCCGCGGCGGAGGTACGGGGGTCGGGCGCGGGCGCCGGGACATCGGCGGACGGCGTACCGGCGGACGGCGTACCGGCCGGCGCGGGCGCGGCCAGCTCGAAGTCGCCCGAGTCGCCCGGTCCGGCCGATTCGGTCGGCCCGTCCGATCCATCCGATTCAGCCGATCCGTCCGGTCCGTCCGGTCCAGCCAGTCCGTCCGATCCAGCCGGTCCGGCAGATTCGGCCCGCCGGTCGAAGCGGACCTCCGCAGCGCGGCCCGCCGCACCATTCTCCGCCGGTGCGGCCATGGCGATCGTCGGGTGGTCCTGCGGAGCGGGGGGCACGGCCGACAGGTCGTACCCGCACGCACCGCAGAACAGGTCCCCCGGCTCCAGCGGCTCCTCGCAGCCGGGGCACTTCGACAGGGCCGTCTCCTGAGGCTTCTGCGACATTTTCACACCCACGTCCGGGGGCGGAAACGGTTGGCCCGCTCCACCAGTTCGATCCTCTCATCGCCTGGCTCCGCAAGCCTGGCGAGCATCCGGTACGAACGCTCTAGCCCGAAGCGCAGGCCCCGCTCGTCCAGCTCACTGCCGAGCAGTGTTCCCGGCCCGGTCGTCCCGGCAGGCGCGGGCGACTGGGCCGGGGGCCGGGCCGTGGGGCTACCGGAGAGTACCCAGTCGAGCGCCGTACCCAGCACCTCGGTCGACAACTGCTCCCGGCGCACCGCGTCCAGCCCGAAACCGGCCAGCCCCGAGACCTGGGCCGAGGCGGCCATCAGATCGGCGATCAGCGGCTCGTCCGGGGCCCGCTCGCGCAGCCGGGCACGTACCGCGGCGACCCGTGCCGCGGTGTAGTGGATCGACGCCTCCGGCACCGACTCCAGCGCACCGACGGCCCCGGCCCGGTCCCCGGCCGCCATCTGCACGCGGGCCAGCCCGAAGGCGGCGCTGACGAAGCTCGGGTCGGTCGTCCACACCAGCCGGTAGTACTCGGCGGCGTTGTCCAGCTGGCCCAGGACCTCCGCGCAGATCCCCAGCGCCAGCTTGGGCGCCGGCTCGCCGGGGAACGCGTCGTACACCGCGTCGAAGGAGAGCGCCGCGTTCTCGTTGTCACCGGTCACCAGCGAGGTGATGCCGCGGTACCAGACGACCCGCCAGTCGTCCGGGTACTGGCCTTCCAGCGCCGTCAGGGTCTGGCCCGCGGCGCCCAGTTCGTTCATCTCCAGGCGGGCCCGCAGCTCACGCAGCCGGGTCTCCAGCGAGGCCGCCGGCACGGCGCCCAGCGCGGTGATCAGCTCGGACGGGGCGGTGGTCATCAGCCCGGCGAGGAATCCCGCGTTGGGGTCGCTCGCGTCGACCCGGGGCACGGGCAGCGCGAGCGAGGTGGACCGCGCGTCCAGCCCGACCAGCCGGGGGCCCGCCGGGAAGGGAGGTCCCGACGGCGCACCGGGGGTACCGGCCGGGACCCGGGGGGCCGGGATCGCGGCCTGCGTCTGCCCGTACGCGAGGACCTCGCCGCTCCGGCCCGGCGCGCCGCCGGCCCGGACGTGGGTGGGCGGCGCGGTCAGTGGACCGGCCCCCGGCGCGGTGTACCCGGGAGCGGGCAGCGCGCCCGACGCAGGCGCGGCGGCCGTCACCGGCGTCATGGCCGGGGCGGAGCCCCCCGCCGCGCCGCGCCGCCGCCCGGACCGGCCGGACGGAGCCGGAGCGGCTGCGCGGGCCCCCAGCCGTGACACATCGTCCGTCAGCTCGGGGAACAACTGCGTGTCCGTGACCCGTACTTCCGTGCCGAACAGCGTCGACAGCGCCGGGCGCGGCCGTCCCGTCTGCAGCGACACCACCTCGCGCAGCACACCCGTCAGCTGCTCCGCCATCTCCGCCGCCGAGGCGAACCGCCGCGCCGGATCCGGGTCGGTGGCCCGCACCAGCAGCCGGTAGAACGACTCGTAGGTCCGGAACACCTCGATGTTGTCCGGGTCCGGCAGCGAGTCGACGAAGACGTTGGTGTAGCCCTGGAAGTCGAAGGTGAGCACCGCGAGCGTCCGCGCGACCGTGTACAGATCGGAGGCGACCGACGGGCCGACCTCCGCGACCTCCGGCGCCTGATACCCCACCGTGCCGTAGATGGCCGACTCGTCGTCGTCCATCCTGCGGACGGCGCCCATGTCGATCAGCTTCAGCTGGTCCTCGGTCTGGATCGCGTTGTCGACCTTGAAGTCGCAGTACAGCAGGTTGCGGCTGTGCAGATGGCCGAGCGCCTCCAGCGCCTCGATGCCGTACGCGCAGGCCTGCTCGACCGGCAGCGGATCGCGCTTCCCGGTGGCGGTGCGGCGCTCGTTGGCGATGTCCTTGAGCGCCTTGCCGCCGACGTACTCCATCACGATGTAGCCGTCGAGCGAGCCGGTGCGCTGGTCGAGATGCTCGACGAAGTTGTAGATCCGGACGATGTTGGAGTGCTCGATCTCGGCGAGGAAGCGGCGCTCGGATATGGCGGCCGCCATGGCGTCCTGGTCACCGGTGTCGAGCAGGCCCTTGAGGACCACCCAGCGGTCGGAGACCGCGCGGTCGACCGCGAGATAGACCCAGCCGAGCCCGCCGTGCGCCAGACAGCCCGCGACCTCGTACTGGCCGTGCACGATGTCGCCCCCGTGGAGCTTGGGCACGAACGAGTAGGGGTGACCGCACTTGGTGCAGAACCCCTCCGTGCGGCCCACCCGTTCACCGCGGGACCGGCCGACCGGGGCCCCGCAGTCGGAACGCGAACAGAAACGCTTGCGCTCCGGCACCTCCGGGTTCTCCATCACCGCCGAGCGCGGGTCGGGACGCGGTACGTCCGGCACCTGCACCAGGCCCACACCCAGCCTGCCCCGGGCGGAGGCGCCCGAGGACGAACCGGAGGAACGCACCGAGACCGAGGGGGAGGTGGCGGAGCCGGACAGCGAACGCGAGAGCCGCCCCGACACCGAACGCCGGGAGGTCGACGAACGGGACGAGGCACGCGAGGACGCCCGGGACGAGGACCGCGAACTGCTGTTGCTGCCCCTACTGCCCCTGCTGCCCCGGCTGTTCGCGCCGCCGCCCGCGATCCCGGTCGGCGGCGAGCTCACCAGCCCATCCCCAAGTTCTCGGCTGTGCTCGAACAGGGGAGGCCCCACTGGCGACACGACCGGAGCCAGACCGCAGGTGTCGCAGTACAGCTCACCGCCGCCCATGTCCTCGTAACTGCCCTCGCACGCGGGGCGCTGGCACTGCGTACTCATGGTCGGTCCCCCTGATCGCCCCGCCGCCGCAGCGGCCCTTCCACCTTGCGCACACCTGTGATCATCGCCGGTCCTCCGGCCCCGGTGCCCGGCGCTGGGACAGCAGTTCGGCCGCCGCCTCCTGGTAGCGCAGCACCGCCTGTCCGGCGACCCGCAGATCGCACGGCGCGCTCCACAGCATCCGGCGCGCCGCGTCGTACCGCTCGATCAGCAGCGGGTCCTCGGCCAGACCGTGCCGGGCGACCTTCGCCTTGTACGCGTCGAGCCTGCCGCGCAGCTCCGCCCGTACCGCCAGCGGGGCCGTGACCGCGGTCAACGACTCGCGGGCCCGCAGCAATTCCTCCTCGGCCTCCCGCTCCAGCGTCTCCAGGAGCGGGGACAGCCGGTGCCACTGGGCATGCCTGCGGTACTCCGAAGCGGCGGCCAGCCGCTCCTGGAGCACGGTTGCCGGGCCGCTGACCGCGGGCACCTCGGAGGCCGCGATCTTCGCCAGCACCTCGCCGCGCGCCGACCGGGCCTCGGTCAGGGTGCGGTCCGCGCGGGAGAGCACGTCGCGCAGCTGGACCAGGCGCTGCTCGGCGTCCTGCCGGACCGCGAGCACCGCCTCGATCTCGCGGCGCACATCGTCCAGGGCGCGGGCCGCCCGGTCGTAGCGCGCCGTGTCGGGGCGGCCGCCGCCGGGCGCCGAACTGCCCGGTCCCGGCAGCCAGAACGCCAGCGGATCGGAGATCACCTGCACCCGGAGCGTGGCCAGTTCGTGGGTGATCGCCTCCAGGTCGTCGCCCGCCGGGTGCTCACCGGGCCGCACCCCCACGGAATGCGCCAGCGAACGGGTGCGGTGCAGTTCGGCGGCGAGCAGATCTATCCGGGCCGGCAGCGCGGACCATACGGAGTCGGAGGCGACGACCATGTCCAGCGAGCGGGCGTACAGCTCGTTCATCCGGGCGACCAGCTCCTCCAGCGTGAACCGCTCGGAGAGCCTGGCCGGACCGGCGATCGACGGATCGGGGCGCGCCGCGGCGTGTGCCACGGTGACGCCCTGGCCGCGCAGCAGCTCGGTGAGAGCCACCAGATCGTCCCGGTTGGGATAGCGGCGGCGGGCCCGCACCGCACGCGCCTGGGCGAGCGCCCCCGCGTAGGCGTCGAAATACCCCCACAGCAGCGTGATGGCCTGATCGGTCGAGGCCCAGCGTTCCTTGGTGACACCGGTCAGATCGGCGCCCTCCAGGAGCCGGCGGCCCGCGTGGTCCTGGAGGGCGAGGAGCGAGGTCTCGATCGCCTCGTGCTCCGCGCCGAGCCGGGCCAGCGCACGGTCCGCCTCGTCCCGGTCCATGACCGGGACGGGGGGCCCGGCCGCATGGCCGGGAAAGGGGCCCGCGACGCCCATCGATCACCTCTCCGCTCCTCCTGCCGGGACGGGTCCCGGCAGGATCAGTGCCACTGTCTCTCCGGCCGGGTCCGCTCCGTCGCGTCAACCCGGCCGGCCCGGCGTCAGTTGCTCCGGTACTTGGGGGCCGGCGGCCCCGCTATCCCCGGCAGACCGTCCTGCAGCCAGTCCCGGTACGACTGCATCCAGCGGCTGTCCTTGCCGCCCCTGCGGTAGTCGACCAGTACCTGGTTGACCCGGGCCACCAGATCGTCCGCGTCGCGTTTCGTCGCGACGCCGTAGTACTCGGTGGTGAACGGCTTGTCGCCCTTGAGCTCGACCGCCGGGTCCTGGGCGGCCTGGCCGGCCGCCAGCGCGTTGTCCGTGACCACGGCGTCGACCTCGCCCAGTTGCAGCCGCACCAGGCAGTCCAGCTGGTTGGGGACGGTGAGCTGGTTCTCGTCCTTGTCGGTGCCGTCGTGCGGGTCCTCGAAGACCGCCCCGAACGACTGCTTCTTCAACGCGTCGTAGGCGGTCGAGCCGTTGGCGGTGCACACCCGCTTGCCGGCCAGGGACTTGTCGTACCCGGTGATCGTCGATTCCTTCGGCGCGAGGACCTGCTGCCCGGCCTGGAAGTAGGCGGTGGAGAACGAGACCTTCTGCAGCTGCTTGCAGTTGATCGTCATCGTGCGCACGACGACGTCGACCGTGCCGTTCGCCAGGAGCTCGGCCCGCTTGTTGGTGGGGATCGCCCGGAAGATCACCGCGTTCCGATCGTTCAGGATGTTCTCGGCGATGGCCCGCACCAGATCGATGTCGAAGCCTTCGATCCTGCCGCTCTCCGGGTTGCGGTAGCCCCAGCTGAAGCTGTTCTGGTCGATGCCCGCGATCAGCTTTCCGCGCGCCTTGATCTTCTCGATGCTCGGACCGCTGTCGGACCGCGGTGGAAGGCTCGCCTCCGGGTCCGTGCACTCGTCGGCCCTGGTCTGGACCGCCTGTGCGGCACCCTGGCCCGCGACGTCCCCGCGGAACGCCTCGGCGCCGCCGTGGGAGAGCGGCAGCAGGGTGAGCGAGGCCGTCACCGCGCAGGCCGCGGCCATGGCCGTCACCCCGCCCCAGCCGCGCAGCCTCACCCGGGCGGACCACGCGCCCGCGCGCTTCCTGGTCATCGCTACCCCTCTCACCGGTACTCCGAGAGCCTGCGGTTGACCCCCATGATCGCGGCCACGGCCCCCAGCGCGGCCAGCGCCGCGGCCCCGGCCGGCAGACCCCACAGCGCCCCGCGCCCGTCCTCCGCAGCCCGGGTGAACTCGTCCTGCTCATGGGCGAGCGCCTGCTCCAGGGCCTTGTCCACCCGTTCGAAGGACTCGCCCGTGGAGTCCTTCGCCCCGATGATCTGCGTCCGCGCGCCCTCGTAGTCGCCGCTGTCGTCGGCCGTGCGGGCGGTCCGGTGACGGCCCTGCCACTCGGAGACGGCATCGACGGCCTTCGCCACCGGTCCGCTCCCCCCGTCGTCGTCACCGGCGAGCTGCCCGGCTCTCCGCAGCTCTTCACCGAGGGCCTTCATGCCCGTGTTGTAGTCGGTCTCGTACTTGTCGTGCTTGCCGTCCGCGGTGAGCACCGCGCCACGGGCGACCAGCGTGAGGTTCTCATTGGCGCGCGCCTTCAGCGAGTCGATCCGCGCGTGGTTGAGCACATCGAGGGACTGCTGCCCGTTCACATCGGCGGCACGCAGCTCGGACCGCGCCACCGTGTGCCCCACGGCCAGCCACAGCAGCACCACGGTGGACGCCGCGGTCGCGACGAGCAGCCCGTGGCTGAACACCCGGTTCGTCCTGCGGTAGTTGCGCCGCTGCGCCCAGAACAGCGCGGCCAGCGTCACGACACCGAGCCCGAACGAGAAGAACGGCCAGGTCCTGGCCGAATCGCTGTCCTCGCCGAGCCGGCCGGTCTCCGCCGCGTACAGCCGCTCGGCGGCCGGCAGCAGCACATTGCTCATCTTCTGGTTGGCGTACCGGAGATAGGCCCCGCCCAGCGGCAGACCCTGCCGGTTGTTGGCGCGGGCCCGCTCGATCAGGCCCGTGTAGCGGGGGAGTTCCACGTTGAGCGTGGTGATCTCCTGCCCGGACTTCGTCGACGCGTCCGTGTTGGCGGCGGCCCTCACCAGGAGGCGGGACGCCTCCTTGATGTCCTTCTCGTACTGGGCGTGGACATCGGCCGGCTCCTGCGCCCCGGCAAGGAAGCCGCTCGCCGCGGTGGTGTCGGCGTCCGCCAGCGAGCGGTAGACGGCTGCCGCGTCGGCGCTCAGCGGCTGGCTGCGGCCCACCACGTCGTCGGCGGCGGACGCCCGGTCGGCGATCTCGAAGGCCGTCACGGCCCCGAACGCCACGACGAGCAGGGCCAGCACGGCCCCGATGATCTGGAGCCTGCCCGGCTCGGTGGTGGCCGCGGCCCGCACCTTGTCGGCCGTCACGGACAGCGCACCGCGCTGCGGCGGAGCGGGTACGGTCGCGGGCACGGGCGGCTGTGCCCGCTCGTGTTCCGGCGCCGTGCGCACATTCGGCGGGTATGTCACTCGACCTCCCCCTCGGTCACTGACGGTGGCCCGACCCCCGGCCGATCGGGGACTGGTGCCCGGCCATGAAGTATGGCCGCAGGGACCGACATCCACACCAGGAACGTCTGGATCGTGCATCGGCCCATGGATGCGATCACACGCATTCGATCAAGGCCTGCGCCGCCGATCAAGCCGATCGACGGACCAGTACCCGGTGCGGGCCGATCTCCCCACTCATGAACACGTCCGGGACAACTGAACGGTTCCCGTGCGCAAGGGGCGTCCCGCGGCGTGAGAACACCGTGGAACGCCCCTTGGCCGGGAACGACCTGTCAGCTGTACTGTGCGCGCAGCCTCTCGTGGACCGCGGCGGGCGCGCCCGTGTGATCCAGGCCGAGCAGCGCGGCTCCCAGCACCGGCGGCTCCACCACCACCCGCAGCACCGCCTTCGGGGCGCGTACCGCGAGGAGTTCGGTGATCTTCGCGTCCACCTGCGGGTGGCGGGCCGCCAGCACGCTGCCGCCCAGCACCACCGGCGCCTCCTCGCCCAGCAGGTCCAGCCTGCCCAGCGCGACCGACGCCATCGCGACGACCTCCTCCGCCAGCCGGTCCACCAGCGCGCCCGCCACCGGGTCCCCGGCCGCCGCGGTCGCGAAGAGCACCGGAGCCAGCTCGTGCCGGCGCTCGAACTCGATCCGGCCCAGATGCAGCGCCTCGATCAGCGCGTACATCGAGCCGAGCCCGAAGTGCGCGGGCAGGGTGCGGGCCAGTTCGGTCGGTTCACCACGGCCGTCCTCCGCCCGCGAGGCGAACCACATGGCCTCCTCGGCCAGCCCGGCGCCGCCGCCCCAGTCACCGGACATCCGGCCTATGGCGGGGAACCGCGCGGTCCGCCCGTCCGGCAGCATGCCGACACAGTTGATCCCCGCACCGCAGACCACGGCCACACCGCGCGGCTCGTCCACCCCCGCGCGCAGTATCGCGAAGGTGTCGTTGCGCACCTCGACCGTGCGGCCCCACTCCCTGCGGACCAGGGCCTCGGTCAACTGGGTCTCCTCCACCGGGAGATCGACGTTGGCCAGGCACGCCGACACGTGCTCCACGCCGTCGACGGGCCGCTCGGAGCCGGCCAGGGCCTGTGCGAGCAACGGGGCCAGGACGTCCAGCGCCGCCTCCACGCCGACGACCGGCGGCTGGAAACCACCGCCCCGGGCCGTCGACAGCACCGTCCCGTCCGCACCGATCAGCGCCACGTCGGTCTTGCTGTTCCCCGCGTCGATCGCGAGGACCAAAGCGTTCACGCCCACGCCAGGTGCTCCCGGTTGTGCGCGATCAGCTTGTCGGTGAGCGCCTCGGCGTACTCGAACTGGCCGATCAACGGGTGCGCGAGCAGCGCCTTGAACACCCGGTCCCTGCCACCGCGCAGCGCGGCCTCCAGGGCGAGGTCCTCGTACGCCGTCACGTTGGCGATCAGACCGGCGTACAGCGGGTCCAGCCCGGGAACGGCGAGCGGCGTGGCGCCCGTGCCGTCGACCCGGGCCTGCACCTCGATCACCGCGTCGTCCGGCAGGAACGGCAGCGTTCCCCTGTTGTAGGTGTTGACCACCTGCACCGGGGAGCCGCCCGAGCCCAGCAGCGAGGACGCCAGGTCCACGGCCGCCTCCGAGTAGAAGGCGCCGCCGCGCTTGGCGAGCAGCGCGGGCTTCTCGTCCAGCGCCGGATCGCCGTACATGGCGAGGAGTTCCTTCTCCATCGCGGCGACCTCGGCCGCGCGGGACGGCTTGGTGCCGAGTTCCCGCACGACCGCGTCGTGCGCGTAGAAGTAGCGCAGGTAGTACGAGGGAACGACGCCCAGCCGGTCGACGATCGCCCGGGGCATGCGGAGATCGTCCGCGATCGTGTCGCCGTGCTCGGCGAGCAGCTTCGGCAGGACGTTCTCGCCCTCGGGGCCGCCGAGGCGCACCCCGAGCTCCCAGGTCAGGTGGTTGAGCCCGACATGGTCGAGGTGGACCTCGGCCGGGGTGACGTCGAGCAGCCGGGCGAACTTCCGCTGGAAGCCGATCGCCACGTTGCACAGGCCGACGGCCTTGTGCCCGGCCTGGAGCAGCGCCCGGGTGACGATGCCCACCGGGTTGGTGAAGTCGATGATCCAGGCATCGGGGTTGGTGCGGCGGACCCGCTCGGCGATGTCCAGGACGACCGGCACGGTGCGCATCGCCTTGGCGAGGCCGCCGGCGCCGGTGGTCTCCTGGCCGACGCAGCCGCACTCCAGCGGCCAGGTCTCGTCCTGGTTGCGGGCGGCCTGGCCGCCGACGCGCAGCTGGAGCAGGACGGCGTCGGCGTCGGCGACGCCCGCGTCGAGGTCCGAGGTGGTGACGATCCGCCCCGGGTGGCCCTGCTTGGCGAAGATCCGCCGGGCGAGGCCGCCGACGAGTTCCAGACGGTCGGCCGCCGGGTCGACGAGCACCAGCTCCTCGATGGGCAGCGTGTCCCGCAGCCGGGCGAAACCGTCGATCAGTTCAGGTGTGTAGGTGGACCCGCCACCAACTACTGCGAGCTTCATAGGTCAGCCCTTTACTCCGGTCAGTGTGACGCCCTCGACGAATGCCTTCTGGGCGAAGAAGAAGACGAGGATCACGGGGGCCATGACCAGTACGGTCGCGGCCATGGTCAGGTTCCAGTCGGTGTGGTGTGCGCTCTTGAAGGACTCCAGGCCGTAACTGAGTGTCCAGGCGGCCGGGTTCTCCGAGGCGTAGATCTGCGGTCCGAAGTAGTCGTTCCAGGCGTAGAAGAACTGGAAGAGGGCCACGGCGGCGATGCCCGGCTTGGCCATCGGCACGACGACCTTGAGCAGGGTGCGCAGCTCGCCGCAGCCGTCGACCTTCGCCGCGTCGAGGTACTCGTTCGGGATGGTCAGCAGGAACTGCCGCAGCAGGAAGATGGAGAACGCGTCGCCGAAGGCCATCGGGATGATCAGCGGCCAGAGCGTGCCGGACAGGTCCAGCTGCTTCGCCCAGAACAGGTACATCGGGATGACGACGACCTGCGGCGGCAGCATCATCATCGAGATGACGAGCATCAGCGACAGATGCCGGCCGCGGAAGCGGAACTTGGCGAGCGCGTACGCCACGGGCAGTGAGGAGACGACCGTGAGGACGGTGCCGAGCCCCGCGTACAGCAGGGTGTTCTTCCACCAGGTCAGAAAGCCGTCGGTGTCGAACACCCGCTGGTAGTTGCTCCACTCGAAGGGGTGCGGCCACAGATCGCGGGTCAGCGCCTGCTGGCCGTTCATCAGCGAGGTGAGCACCAGGAAGACGAACGGCAGCACGAAGAAGAGCGCGGCGGCGACCCCGAGCGAGTGCACGGCGATCCAGTTCAGCAGCGACTTGCGGCGCGCCCTGCGTTCGGCCGGGGTGACCGGGCCGGTCGCGGGGTCGGCTTCCTTGACGGCGTCGAGTACCTGCGCCACGTCACTCACCTGCCTGGATCAGTCCGCTGCGGCGTCGCATCAGCAGTGCGGTGAACGCCATGGCGAGTACGAAGAGAACGAGCGCGACCACGCAGGCGGAGCCGTAGTCGAAGCGCTGGAAACCGAGGTTGTAGACGACCTGCGGAAGCGTCAGTGTCGACTTGTCGGGATAGCCCGGTTCGAACTGCTGCCCGGAGCCGCCCATCACACCCGAGGCGACCTTCCCGGCCACGAATGGCTGGGTGTAGTACTGCATCGTCTGGATGATCCCGGTGACCACCGCGAACATGATGATCGGCGAGATGTTCGGCAGGGTGACGAAGCGGAACCGCTGGAACGAGGTCGCCCCGTCCAGCTCCGCCGCCTCGTACTGTTCCTTCGGTACGTCCAGCAGGGCGGCCATGAAGATCACCATCAGGTCGCCCACCCCCCACACCGCGAGCGCGGTCAGGGCCGGCTTGGACCAGGCGGCGTCGGTGAACCAGCCGGGCGTGGGGAGCCCCAGCTCGCCGAGGATCGAATTGACCGGCCCGGTCCCGGGGTTGAGCAGGAAGACGAAGCCGAGGGTCGCCGCGACCGGCGGGGCCAGGTACGGCAGGTAGAACAGGGTGCGGAAGACCCCGGCGCCCGTCTTGATCCGGGTGATCAGCAGCCCGACACCGAGGCCGAACACCACCCGGCAGGTGACCATGACCACGACCAGCCAGAGCGTGTTGCGCAGCGCCGGCCAGAACAGCGGGTAGTCGTTGAAGACGAAGGACCAGTTCTTCAGCCCGCTGAACTCGGGGGCGGAGAACCCGTCGTAGTCGGTGAAGGAGAAGTAGACGGTGGAGATCAGCGGATAGGCGAAGAAGACGCAGAACCCGATCAGCCACGGCGACATGAAGGCCGCGGTCCGCAGCGCCGACCGGCGGCGCTTCGAACGGAGTGTGTAGGTGGTCATCGCGCTTCTACTTCGCCTGCGCGATTGCCGCGTCGATTTCCTTGGCGGTCTTCTCCAGGCCCGCCTTGACGTCCTTCTGCCTGCCCTTCTCGATGTCGAATCCGAGGTTCTGCAGGGACACCAGGTACGCGCCGCCGTTCACCGAGGGCGGGGTGGTGGTGCTCTTCGGGTTCGCGGCGATGTCCAGGAACGTCTTGAAGCGCGGGTCGTACTTCAGCTTCGGGGACTTCAGCGCTGCCAGGGTGGACGGCACATTGTGAATGGCATTGGCGAAATTCACGACGGCGTCGGTGTCGGTCGTCATGAACTTCACCAGCTCCCAGGACGCGTTCTGCTTCTTCGAGGTGGCGGCGATCCCGGCGATGGTGCCGGTCAGATAGCCCTTGCCCCAGGTGTCGGCCTGGTCGTCGGCGACGGGCATCGGGGCGACGCCGATCTCGAACTTCGGCTTGGTCTCCTCGGCCATCCCGAGCCGCCACTCGCCGTCCAGCTGCATCGCCACCTGGCCCGTGTGGAACGGGTGCTTTGCACCCCACTCGTCACCGAAGGACGTGCGGTACTTCTCCAGCTTCTCGTAGCCGCCCAGGTCGTCGACCAGCTTCTTCTGGGTCGTGAGCATGGCGGCGAACGACGGGTCCTTGGCGATGTTCGACTTGCCGTCCGCGTCGAAGTACTTCGGGTCCCAGGCGCCGAGGTAGTGCTCGGTCGTCGTCTCGTAGCCGTGGTAGTTCGGCATGAAACCGAGCCGCTCGTACGAGTCGCCCTTGGTCTTCGTCAGCTTCTTGGCGTCCTCGGCCAGCTCCGACCAGGTCCTCGGCGGCCTCGTGATCCCGGCCTTCTCGAAGGCGTCCTTGTTGTAGTAGAGGCCGTACGCGTCACCGAGCAGCGGCACGGTGCAGCGCACCCCGTCGAACTGGGTGTACTCGTTCATCGCCTTGGGGAAGGTCTTGTCCGGGTCGATCCCGTCCTTCTTCAGGAAGGGGTTGAGATCGACGAACGCCTTCGACGAGCAGAACTTGCCGACGTTGTTCGTGGTGAACGACGAGATGACGTCCGGGGCCTTCGAGCCGCCCGCCCGCAGCGCCTGGTTGATCTTGTCGTCGGTCATGTTGCCGATGACCTTCACATGGATGTTGGGGTGCGCCTTCTCGAAGGCGTCGACCGTCGCCTGGATTCCCTTGACCTCGTTCGGGGAGTTCCAGCCGTGCCAGAAGTTGATGGTCGTCTCCTTGGACGGGTCATCACTGGCACCGGAGTTGCTCTGGCCCGTACAGGCCGAGGCGAGCAGAGATATGGCGGCGGTCGCGGCGAACGCGGCGGCCGTCTTCCGGCGGTTTCCGGACATGGCGGTCTCCCGGTGAAGGATGGGGGCGGAGGTGCGGAGGAAGAGGGCGGGCCGAGAAGGGGTCAGCGGGACGTGTCGAAGACTTCGTCGCGGGTGGTGGCGAGGGCGCTCTCCAGCGCGCCGCGCAGTACGGGGCGGTGCTTCACGTCCCCGGCGATCAGCCGGGGACGTGAGGCCGCCAGCTCGGTGAGCTCGGACGCCACCCGGCAGCGCAGCGGCTCCCCGCCGGCCGCGATCACCTCGCCGGACAGCACGACGACTTCCGGGTCGAGCACGGCGATCATGGAGGCGAGACCGGTCGCGAGGCCGGTGGCGAACAGATCGAGCAGCCGGGGGTACGGGCCGTCCTCGCCCGCCTCCGCGGCCTCGGCGGCGCGGGCGAGCAGCCGGGCGGCGACCTCGTGGTGGGTACCGGGGGCGCGGATCAGCTCGTCGTCGATGCCGAGCTCCCGGCCCAGCCGGGACAGCACCTGCGCACCCGCCAGCTCCTGGAAGCCGCCCGCGTTCACCTTGGTGACCTGACGGACCAGCGGGGTACCCGGCACCGGCAGGAAGCCGACCTCGCCCGCGCCGCCGGTGAAGCCGCGGTGCAGCCGTCCGTTGATGACGAGGGCGGCACCGAGCCCCTCCTCGTTCCACAGCAGGACGAAGTCCTCGTGCCCGCGCGCCGCGCCCAGCCGCTGCTCGGCCACCGCGACCAGGTTCACGTCGTTCTCGTACTCCACCGGCATCGGCAGGAAGGCGGCCAGCTCCTCCAGCAGGGTGGGGGAGTGCCAGCCCGGCAGGTGCGAGGCGTACCGCAGCCGCCCGGTACCGGGGTCGAAGGCGCCCGGGGTGCCGATGACGACCCGGTGCACATCGGAACGGGTGAGCCCGGCGTCCTTCACCGCCCCGTCCAGCGCGTCCGCCACCTGCCGCACCACGCCGTCGGCGCGCCGCCCGGGGGTGCGCAGCTCGAACCGTCCGACCGTCTCGCCGGTCACATCGGCGACGGCGGCGACGATCCGGCGGGCGTTCACATCCAGTCCCGCGACATGGGCGGCCCGCGCGTTCACCCCGTACAGCTGCGCGTTGGGCCCCGGCCGCCCGGCCACGGTCCCGGTCGCGACGACCAGTCCGGCCGCCTCCAGCCGTGCCAGCAACTGCGAAGCGGTGGGCTTGGAGAGCCCGGTCAGCTTCCCGATCCTGGTCCGCGAGAGGGGACCGTGCTCCAGCAGCAGATCGAGGGCGGCCCGGTCGTTCATGGCCCGCAGAACGCGGGGGGTACCCGGTGTGGTTCCGGCCATGAGTGCTGCACCTGCCCTCTGTTAGGAAAGTTTCCTATTCGGTGACAGGACGGTATGCGCGCGTCACCTGGCCGTCAATGGGAAGCGCCGCGGTGGCAACCAAAGCGTTACCTGGAACACTTCCGGAATGTCCGGGTCCATGGTGACGCATGCCCAACCGGGTCGTCGGCGAACCGAGTTGAGGTCCCATCGGCCCGCCGGCCGCTCGCGCGGCGCGTACTACTTCGAGATGTTCGGCGGGGCGATCGGGGCCGTGGCCAGGGACTGGGGGGACGTGGCGGAGGCGTAGGCCGAGGGGGCGGCCATGCCGGCCGCCGGGTCGGCCGCGGAGGGCTCGTCCGCCTGGGCCGGGACACCGCCGACGATGCGGATGCCCGCCTCGTCGAAGGCCCGCTTGACCCGCCAGCGCAGCTCGCGCTCCACGCCCAGCGCCTTGCCCGGCATCGTCTTCGCGCTCAGCCGGACCGTCATCGAGTCCAGGAGCACGGCGTCCAGGCCCAGGACCTCCACCGGCCCCCACAGGCGCTCGTTCCAGGGGTCCTCCTTGGCCATCGCCGCGGCGGCCTCGGTGATGACCGTACGTACCTTGTCGAGGTCCTCCGTGGGACGCACCGTCACATCGACGCCGGCCGTCGACCAGCCCTGGCTGAGGTTGCCGATCCGCTTCACCTCGCCGTTGCGGACGTACCAGATCTCGCCGTGGTCGCCGCGCAGCTTCGTGACCCGCAGGCCGACCTCGATGACCTCGCCGGAGGCGACGCCCGCGTCGATGGTGTCGCCCACGCCGTACTGGTCCTCCAGGATCATGAAGACACCGGAGAGGAAGTCGGTGACCAGGTTGCGCGCACCGAAACCGAGCGCCACACCGGCCACACCGGCGGACGCCAGCAGCGGGGCCAGGTTGATCTGGAACGCGCCCAGGATCATCAGGGCGGCCGTGCCGAGGATCAGGAACGACGCGACCGAGCGGAGTACCGAACCGATCGCCTCCGAGCGCTGACGGCGGCGTTCCGCGTTGACCAGCAGCCCGCCGAGCGCGGTGCCCTCCACCGCCTGGGCGCTGCGGTTCATCCGTTCTATGAGCTTGGTGAGAGCACGCCGGATCGCGATCCGCAACACGATCGCGATGGCCGCGATGAGGATGATGCGCAGACCGGTGTTCAGCCAGGTGGACCAGTTCTCCTCCACCCAGCCCGCGGCGTCGCCGGCCTGCTTGGCGGCTTCGTCCAACGAGCTGCCGGGCTCGGGTGACGGGGCTGCGGCCAACAGGGCGGACAGGGACACGGTGGGACCTCCAGATAAGCGACGGCGGCCCGACCACACTAACGGGGCATCGGGAGTACTCCGTTGTCGCGACCGAGGGGAGAGACGCGTCTCACGGGGGGATGCCGGAGGTGGGGAGCAGGAGCGGGGAGGGGCCGGCAGCGGCCTTCTGTGGCCGATCGCACACCGGCCAAGGGCCGCCGCGACAGCGGGACCGAAGCGCCCGTTCCGCCTGTGGCCGCGGCGCGAGCGGCGGGGGACCGGGGCAAAAATCCTCCCGGCCCGTTACCCGTACGTGGTGGCGCTTCCACCAGGCAGGAGTAGAGACTGAGATCGGATCGTCCCGGCGCGAGCCACGCGCCGCCGGCGTACAAGGAGGCATCCACCGTGCCGCATGTCCTGGTTCTCAACACGTCGTACGAGCCACTCGGCGTCGTACCGCTGCGCCGCGCGCTCGTCCTCGTCCTCGAAAACAAGGCCATCTGTCTCGAGGAGTCCGGCGCCTTCATGCACAGTGCCACCCGGGCCGTCCCGGCCCCCAGCGTCGTCCGCCTGAAGCGGTTCGTCCGCGTTCCCTACCGGGGACCCGTACCGCTGACCCGCAGGGCGCTGTTCGCCCGGGACGGGGGCCGCTGCATGTACTGCGGCGCCGCCGCCACCAGCGTCGACCACGTGATTCCGCGCAGCCGCGGCGGGCAGCACGTCTGGGACAACGTCGTCGCGGCCTGCCGCCGCTGCAACCACGTCAAGGCGGACCGGCACCTGCCGGAGCTCGGCTGGCGGCTGCACCAGCAACCCGCCCCGCCGACGGGCCTCGCCTGGCGGATCATCGGCACGGGACACCGCGACCCGCGCTGGTTGCCGTACTTGCAACCGTTCGGCGCGGACGACGCCATGGCCCGGATCGACGGCATTTCTGCCTGAGAGATCCGGGCCTTCGTCGTCCCGGGGCGGCAACGGCCCGGATCGCTACTCCGTCGCGGCGACGGCGTACGCCTCCACCGACCAGAGCGAGTAGCCGAACTCGGTGCCCCGGGCGTCGCCCTGGACCCGGAGGTAGCGGGCGTCCTTCGCGTCCATCCGGACCGACTCGCGCCCGCCCCTGCCGTCCCGGACGGTCGCCGCCGTGCGCCAGCTGCGGCCGTCCGAGGAGACCTGGACGCGGTAGCGGGTGGCGTACGCGTCCTGCCAGTGCAGCACCACCTGGCCGATCCGGGCGGGCCGCGGCAGTTCCGCCTGCCACCAGGCGCCGTCCTCGACCGGTGAGGACCAGCGGGTCCCCGGATCGCCGTCGGAGGCGGCCGCCGCCGGGAAGTCCGGAGTCTCGTCGCCGGACGAGGACGCGGTGGCGGTGCCCAGCAGATCGGGGCCCGCGCTGCGCGGGAACGCCCGGACGGTGAGCGTGCTGCGTTCGTCGCCGAAGCTGAACGGCACCTCGTACTCCCCGGCCGGGGTGCCCGCCGGGACCGTGATGTCGACGGGGACGTCGGTACGGGAACCGCGCGGCACCCTGGTCTGCTTCGGGACGTCCACCTTGATGCCCTTGGGCGCCTTCGCGGTGAGCGCGCCCCGTACCTCCGCCGGGCGGCGACCGGCGAGGCGCGCCTCGACCCGCTGCGGCCCGCCGCCGATCTCGGCGTCCGTCTCGCCGCGCGCGAGATCGAGCCGGGCCGCGGGCTCGTCGCCGAACCAGGGCACGAGCGCGTGCACCCGCGGAGCCGGTACCCGGGCGCTCCCGGAGACATCGCCGCCCGGGGCCATCGGCGCCAGGGTGCGGGAGAGGACCGGGGGCAACGACGGACCGCCCGTGGGCCAGCTGATCCGGATCGCGTCGGCCCGCAGCCCCTTCGCCGCCGTCTGGGTCCAGCCGCTCGCCGACAACGCGCCCAGGCGGCGCCAGCCCTCGCCGGGCACCCGGGCCTCCAGCGCCGCGCCGGCCAAGGTGCCGCCGCCGGGCAGGGTCATCGCCGTCACGGCCTCCACCGGGCGGGCCCGGTCCAGCCGGACCGTGTAGCTCCCCGGAGCCTTCGTCACCGTACCGTCGCCGCGGTCCGCGCCCGTCCAGGCATCGGCCTCCCGGCGCACCCGGTCCAGGAACGGGCCCAGGACCCCCTTGCCGATCGTGGCGCCGTCCGCCTTCGCGGCCTTGCGCACCGGTTCCAGGGCCAGCGAAGCCTGCCAGGCGGCGGCGCCGTCGCCGCGCGACTGGGCCTGGAGCAGATCGACGGCCAGCTCGCCCGCCCGGCCGTACCGGGACAACTGCTCCGACCACGGCCGCACTTCGTCGTCCAGACGCCCGTCCGCCAGGCCCTTCAGCCGCTGCGGGGCCTCCCGCATCACGGTGAACGCCTCCCGCAGCCTGCGCGCCGCGTCGGCCCGCGCCGTGGCGTCGTGCGCCGCGCGGGACTTCCAGAACGCGGCCAGCAACGGCCGCAGATACGCGGACTCGTCACCGCCCAGCACGGACGCCGCGCTGTTCCCGGCCAGCGCGCGCAGCGCGTCCCTGGTACGTGCGTCACCGCCCGCCAGATCGTCGATCGCCGCCTGCCAGGACTCCTGCGGCCGGTAACCCTTCGGGTTCCAGGCGAAGTCGGCGGCGGTGAAGAGCGGAATGCGGGACGCGGACGGCTGCTCCATCGCATTGGCGAGGAGCGCCGCGGAACCCGTGGCCACCGCCGGGTCCCGGCCGGTGTACGGGCCGAGGAAGATCCGGTCCTGGGCGTAGTCGTTGACCGGGTAGTTGTCCATCGTGACCAGCAGATGCCCGAACGCGGCGCGGGCACCGGCCAGCTCCCCGCCGGTGATGGTCCTCGGCACGACCCCGACACCGGTCCAGGCGATCTGGACCCGGTCGTCCAGTTCCTCGGCGAGCGCCTCGCGGTAGTCGGTGGAGCCGTCCTGGTAGAACTCCGTCGGCATCACCGACAGCGGCTGCGAACCCGGATACCGGTCCGCGAGATGCCGCGCCACCTCGCCGGCCACCCGCGCCTGCGCCCTGGCCGCCGCCTGCGGGCCGCTGCCGAAGGTTTCGGCGTCGCTGTCGCAGTGCCATTCGCTGTAGCTGATGTCCTGGAACTGCAGCTGGAAGGCGCGCACACCCAGCGCCCACATCGCGTCGAGCTTCTTCGTCAGCGCCTTCACGTCGTCGGCCGAGGACATGCACATGGCCTGGCCGGGGGCGACGGCCCAGCCGAGCGTCACATGCTCGGCGCGGGCCCGCTCGGCCAGCGCCCGGAAGCCGGCGCGCCGGTCGGCCGGGTACGGGTCGCGCCAACGGGCCTGCCGGTAGGGATCGTCGCCCGCCGCGTACAGATACCTGTTCTGCTTCGTACGCCCCATGAAGCCGATCTGGGCCAGCCGCTCCTGGAGGGTCCACGGCTGCCCGTAGAAGCCCTCGGTCATTCCGCGTACGGCGGTGCCCGGCCAGTCCCTGACGGTGACCCCGGCGACGCCTCCGTCCCGGATCAGCTGACGCAGTGTCTGCACGCCGTGGAAGAGGCCGTCCTCGCCGACACCGTCCAGGGCGACGGTGTCCCGCCCCGCGACCCGGCCGACCGCGATCCGGTAGCCCCCGGAGGGCAGATCGCCGCGCTCGGGGGCGTGCAGCGTGCGCAGCGCGTCCCCGGCGCCGTCGCCGCCGAGCCTGATGAGCGGCCCGCGGCCGGGCAGGGCCTCGTGGACGGTCCGCACGCCCGCGTCCCGCAGGATCTTCCGGAGCGCGTCGACCGCGTACGGATCGGCGTGCGAACCGGCGACGAGGGTGACCTCGGCGGAGAGCGGTACGGACGCCCCGGCGGCCTCGATGGACTGCGGCCGGGGCCACACGGCGGGCAGCGCGGCGTCGTCCGTGCGGTCGGGGGTGGCGACGGCGGTGGAGCCGGGATCCGAAGGGGCCGCGACGGCGGCCGGTGCTCCCGTGGAGAGCAGTCCGCCGAGCACGGCGACCGCGATGGCCGCTGCCTGCTTTCCGCGCCTGAGCCGCATCGCTCGTCTCCCTCGTCACCGCCGGTGGGCTCCGAGCCCACCACCCGCGCGCGAGGGTGTCAATGCGCGTGGGTGGTGTGCCGGAAATGCCCGATGCGGCAGGTGGGGCAGGGGCCGGTAGGCCGAGGTGGTGGACGCCAAAGATGACGCCGGATGGCCGAAAACAGCGGACAACTTACGGAGAACGGGCCTGCGGGGAACGGAATGTGACCCAGAGCACGTTGAATTCGTTGTGATAACGCCTACGTCTGTGGTCGAGCCCGCCGGGTAGGCCTGCTGTGTCCTGCTTTCCCCACGGCCAGGAGGCCGCCATGCCCGCCGCCGCGAAGCTTCTGCTCCCCGCCCTTCACGCACAGGTACCCGGCCCCGCCGCCCCGTGGCCCGACGCGTTCTTGGCCCCCGCGCCCGGCCCGCTGACGAGCGAGCCGCCGCTCGCCGATGCGATACCTCTCACCAGCGAGCCGCCGCTCGCCGACGCCACACCTCTGACCAGCGAGCCCCCGCTCGCCGTAAATGCCCCGCTGACCAGCGAGCCGGCCACGTCCGGCGGCGCGTGGGGCACGGAGTTCCCAGGAGTCTGAATGGGCTTGTCCCGGCTCGCCGCACTGCACGGCGTCGCCACCTCCTACTCCCCGTCCGCCGATGTGACGGTGTCCGTCCCCGACGAGACGGTCGTCGCCGTGCTCGCCGCGCTCGGCGTGGACGCCGGCACGCCCGGAGCGGTACGGGAATCGCTCGCCGCCGCCGAGTCCGCGGCCCGCTCCCGGCTGCTTCCGCCGACGGTGGTGGTGTGGTCCGGTGAGCCGCTGCCCGACGCCCTGACCGCCCTGCCGCCCGGCACCACGCTGGACATCGGCCCCGAGGACCCCGGTTCGGCCCCGCCCCCGCGGATGCGCATTCCGGCCGACCGACCGGATCCGGCCGTTTCGGTACGGGGCGCCGCCCACGGGCCTGCGGATCCGGTGGGCGCGGCGGGGGCGGGAGCGCCCGCGGTCCCCGCCTGGTGGGCCGAGCCGCCGTTCGGGGTGCACCGGCTGGCCGTACGGGCCCCCGGCGGCCGGAGTGCGACCGGCGGCCGGAGTGCGACCGGCACGCTCGTCGTCGCCCCGCCCCGGGCGCCCCGGCCGCCCGCCCGCGGTCACGGCTTCCTCGTCCAGCTCTACTCCCTGCTCTCCGCCCGCTCCTGGGGCATGGGCGACCTCGGGGATCTCGCCGACCTCGCCGCCTGGTCCGGGCGGGCCCTCGGCGCCGGATTCGTCCAGGTCAACCCGCTCCACGCCGCCGTGCCCGGCCGCCCCACCGACCCCTCCCCGTACCGCCCCTCGTCGCGGCGCTTCCCCGACCCCGTGCATCTGCACCTGGAGTCCATCCCCGAGTACGGGCACGTGACCGACCGGGGCACCCTCGACGACCTGCGCCAGGACGCCGCGACGCTCAGCGACACCGTCCTCAACAAGGGCGCCCTGATCGACCGTGACGCCGTCTGGGAGCTCAAGCGCCAGGCTCTCGAACTCGTGCATCGGGTGCCCCTCACCCCGGGCCGTCGCGCCGCGTACTGCGACTTCCTGGCCGAGCAGGGGCAGGCCCTGGAGGACCACGCCCTGTGGTGCGCCCTCGCCGAGGTGCACGGCTCCGACTGGCACGGCTGGCCCGCCGGGCTGCGCGACCCCCGCTCCAAGGAGACCGCCCGCGCCCGCGGCGAACTGCTGGACCGGGTCGACTTCCACTGCCGGCTCGCCTGGCTGACCGACGGTCAGCTCGCCGATGCCCAGCGCGCCGCCCTCGACGCGGGCATGGCCGTCGGCATCGTCCACGACCTCGCCGTCGGTGTGCACCCCGGCGGCGCCGACGCCTGGGCCCAGCAGGACGCCTTCGCGCACGGCATGTCCGTCGGGGCGCCCCCGGACGCCTTCAACGCCCGGGGCCAGGACTGGGGCCTGCCCCCGTGGCGCCCGGACGTCCTCGCCGCCTCCGGCTACGCCCCGTACCGCGGACTGCTGCGCGGGCTCCTCGCCCACGCGGGCGCCCTGCGCATCGACCACGTCATGGGCCTCTTCCGGCTCTGGTGGGTGCCCGAGGGGCGCCCGCCCACCGAGGGCACCTATGTCGCCCACGACGCCGAGGCGATGCTCGCCGTCCTCGTCCTGGAGGCGCACCGGGCCGGCACGGTCGTCATGGGGGAGGACCTGGGCACCGTCGAGCCGGGGGTCCGTGAGGCGCTGGCCCGGCGCGGCGTGCTCGGCACCTCCGTCCTCTGGTTCGAACGGGACTGGGCAGGCACCGGCCGCCCACTGGCCCCCGAGGAGTGGCGCGAGGGCTGCCTCGCCACCGTCACCACGCACGATCTGCCGTCCACCGCGGCCCGGCTGACCGGCGACCATGTGATGCTCCGCCACCGCCTGGGCCTGCTCACCCACCCCCTGCACCAGGAGCTGACGGCGGACGCGGCCGACACCGCCGAATGGCTGGGGTATCTCGCCAGGCTCGGACTGCTCCCCGAGGGCGAGGGCGACGAGGAGGGTGCCGTCCGCGCCGTGCACCGCTTCCTGCTGCGCACCCCCGCCCGCCTGACCGGCGTCTGGCTGCCCGACGCGCTCGGCGACCGTCGCCCGCAGAACCTCCCCGGCACCTGGGACCAGTACCCCAACTGGCGCCTGCCCGTCGCCGACGCGGAGGGCCACCCGGTCACCCTGGAGGAGCTGGCCGCCGCACCCCGCCTGCACCGGCTGATGGAGGTCTTCCGCCCGAGCGGGGACCGCCCGGAAGACCACCCGGAAGTCCGCCCTCACCCCCGCCCGTGATCCGCCCCCGACCTCGTACGGCACCCCCGGGCGCGCGCCCCTCGCGGGCGTTCGCTACGTTTGCACCGTGGACAAGAAGAACGCTATGCGCGCCGGCGCCGTCGCGGCCGGAACGACGCTGATGATGCTGCTCATGTCGTCCCCCGCGCTCGCGCTCACCCGCGACGACGGTGACGACCCGGGGCCCGGCCTGAGCGCGATGGAGACCATCGGCCTCTACGTCGTGGCACCCATCGTCCTGTTCCTGGTCATCACGGGCCTGGTCATGGTCCTGGACAAGTCCAAGAAGCAGGCCTAGTACCCACACGCTCGTCCCGGGTGCGCCGCAGGTACTCCGTGAGTACCGCGCGGCGCACACGCATGTCCGCGGCCGGGCACCCCGCCCTCGGCGCCGGGTAGGTTGCGGCCATGATCGAGTGGGACGTCAAGAAGCTCCGCATCCTCCGCACCCTGCGCGACCGGGGCACGGTCACCGCGACCGCGCAGGCCCTGCTGATGACGCCCTCCGCGGTCTCGCAGCAACTGTCCAGCCTCTCCCGGCAGCTCGGTGTGCCGCTCCTGGAGGCCCAGGGCCGACGCGTCCGGCTCACCGACGCCGCGCATCTCGTGCTGCGCCACGCCGAGGCCGTCTTCGCCCAACTGGAGCGCGCCGACGCCGAACTGACCGGCTATCTGCGCGGCGAGGCCGGCGAGGTGCGGATCGCCGCGTTCTCCACGGCCGTGCCCGTTCTCGTCGTACCGGCGATCCGGCGGCTGCGCGCCGAGGAGCGCCCGGGGCCCGATGTACGGGTGCGGGAGGCGGAGGCCGCGCAGGCGTACGAACTCCTGGTCGCCGGTGACGTCGACCTCGCCCTGTCCCTCGCCGCGCACGCCCCGACGGCCCGCGACCCCCGGTTCGCGGTGCTGCCCCTGCTCGCCGACCCGCTGGACGTGGCCCTGCCCGCGGACCACCGCCTCGCCGCCGCGCCCGCCCTCCGCCTGGCGGACCTCTCCGGCGACCCGTGGATCTTCGGCGGTTCGGGCCCCTGGTCGCAGATCACCACGGCGGCGTGCGAGGCCGCCGGATTCGTGCCCGAGCAGGCGCACAGCGCCTCCGGCTGGACGGCGATCCTGGCCATGGTCGAGGCGGGTCTGGGGGTGGCGCTGATCCCGCGGATGGCGTCGGCGGAACGGCACAGCCGGGGCGGCGTGGTGATGCGCGCGCTCGACGCCGACCAGCCGCGCCGTCATGTGGTGGCGGCGGTGCGGCAGGGCGCCGAGCGGGGCCCCGCGGTGGCCAGGGTGCTCGCGGCGCTCACCGCGGCCGCCGAATCGTTCACTTCAACTGAATAAACGATGCAAAAACTTTCGATGGACCTGATGGGTCATGGGCCGTGACAGTAGGTGCATGACCTTCGACCAGAATGAGAACCACCACGACGACCCCCACGCCAACGACGCGGCCCCGTACGGCGGTGGTGACCCGTACGCCGACTACCGCGGCACCGACCTGCCCTTCACCGAACTCGTCGACCTCGCCGACCGCCGACTCGGCGCGGGCGTGATCGCCGCCAACGACGAGTTCTTCGCCCAGCGCGAGAATCTCCTGGTCCGGGAGCGCGCGGCCTTCGACCCCGAGCACTTCGGCCACAAGGGCAAGATCATGGACGGCTGGGAGACCCGCCGCCGACGCGGCGCGGACGCGGACCACCCGTTCCCGGCCCCCGACGAGCACGACTGGGCCCTGATCCGGCTCGGCGCCCCCGGCATCATCCGCGGCATCGTCGTCGACACGGCCCACTTCCGAGGCAACTACCCGCAGCGCGTTTCGATCCAGGCCACCGCGGTCGAGGGCTCGCCCAGCCCCGCCCAACTCCTCGCCGACGACGTGAAGTGGGAGGAGATCGTCCCGCCGACCCCCGTACGCGGCCACGCCGCCAACAGCTTCGAGATCACCGGCGGCCGCCGCTGCACCCACGTACGCCTGTGCCAGCACCCCGACGGCGGCATCGCCCGCCTCCGCGTCCACGGCGAGGTCCTCCCCGACCCGTCCTGGCTCGCCACGCTCGGCACGTTCGACCTGATCTCGGTGCTGAACGGCGGCAGTCACGAGGACGCCTCGGACCGCTTCTACTCCTCGCCGACCCAGATCATCCTGCCCGGCACCTCCCGCAAGATGGACGACGGCTGGGAGAACCGCCGCCGCCGGGTCCGCGACACCAACGACTGGGTCCGCTTCCGCCTCCCCGCCCAGGGCGCGGTCCGCGCGGTCGAGATCGACACCGCCTACCTCAAGGGCAACGCGGCCGGCTGGATCGCACTCCAGGGCCGCAACGGCGAGACCGGCGAGTGGTTCGAGATCATTCCCCGCACCAGGCTCCAGCCCGACACCCCGCACCGCTTCCCGCTCCGCGCCCAGGCGATCGTCACCCACGTCCGCCTCGACGCCTTCCCGGACGGCGGTGTCGCCCGCATGCGCCTGCACGGCAGCCTGACGGAGTCCGGCGCGGCCGAACTGGCCCGCCGCTACGAGGAGTCCGGCGCGTAGCACCCTGGCTCCGCGCCCCCTGCTCCCGCCCGTCGGACGGCTGCGCGACCGCGCCCGCCCGACGGGCGGTTTCCAGCACCAGGCCGTCCGGAGCACGAACGAAGGGGCGCCCCCCGTCACGGGAGGCGCCCCTCACTGTCTCACCGGTCAGCGCGTCACGCCGTGGCCGCCGCCGCGTCCGCGGCCTGGGCCTTCAGGGCGCGCTCGACGCCCGAGCGGGACTCCGACATCAGCCGGCGCAGGGCCGCGCTCGGGTCCGTCGAGGAGAGCCAGGCGTCCGTGGCGTCCAGCGTGGCCTGCGAGACCTGGAGGGTCGGGTAGAGGCCGATGGCGACCTGCTGTGCCATCTCGTGGCTGCGCGAGTCCCAGACGTCCTTGACCGTGGCGAAGAACTTCTCCGTGTACGGAGCCAGCAGTTCGCGCTGGTCGGTCTGGACGAAGCCGGCGATGACCGCCTCCTGGAGGGAGTTCGGCAGCTTGTCGGACTCGACGACCGAGGCCCACGCCTCCGCCTTCGCCTCCTCGGTGGGGCGTGCCGCGCGGGCGGTCGCGGCGTGGCGCTCGCCCGCCGCCGTCCTGTCGCGCTCGTACTCGGCGGCGATCTCGTCCTCTTCGAGGAGACCGGTCGCGGCGAGCCGCTCGACGAACGCCCAGCGCAGCTCCGTGTCGACGGCCAGGCCCTCGACCGTCTCCTTGCCGTCGAGCAGCGACTGCAGCAGGTCCGTCTGCTGCGGGGTGCGGGCCGTCGCCGCGAAGGCGCGGGCCCAGGCCAGCTGGTGGTCGCTGCCCGGCTCCGCCGCACGCAGGTGCGCGAGGGTGGCCTCGGTCCACTGCGTCAGCCCGGCCTCGCGCCACTCCGGCGCCGCGTACAGGTCCAGCGCCAGCTTCACCTGGCGGTGCAGCGACTGGACGACGCCGATGTCCGACTCCTTGCCGATGCCGGAGAGCACCAGGGCGAGGTAGTCGCGGGTCGCCAGCTCGCCGTCGCGGGTCATGTCCCAGGCGGAGGCCCAGCACAGGGCGCGGGGGAGGGACTCCGTGAAGTCGCCGAGGTGCTCGGTGACGACGCGCAGCGACTCCTCGTCGAGCCGGACCTTCGCGTACGAGAGGTCGTCGTCGTTGAGCAGGATCACGGCGGGGCGGGCGGTACCGGCCGGGAACGGCACGGTCGTGCGCGCACCGTCGACGTCCAGCTCGATGCGGTCCCTGCGGACCAGCTTGCCGGAGCCGTCGAGGTCGTAGCAGCCGATGGCGATGCGGTGCGGGCGCAGCGTCGGCTCGCCCTTCGCACCGGCGGGGAGGGCCGGGGCCTCCTGGAGCACGGTGAACGAGGTGACGTGACCGTTCTCGTCCGTGGTGATCTCCGGGCGCAGGATGTTGATGCCCGCCGTCTCCAGCCACGCCTTCGACCAGGTCTTCAGGTCGCGGCCGGAGGTCTCCTCCAGGGCGCCCAGCAGGTCGGACAGCCGGGTGTTGCCGAACGCGTGCGCCTTGAAGTACGCCTGGACGCCCTTGAAGAACTCGTCCATGCCGACGTACGCCACCAGCTGCTTCAGGACCGAGGCGCCCTTGGCGTAGGTGATCCCGTCGAAGTTGACCAGCACGTCGTCCAGATCACGGATGTCCGCCATGATCGGGTGCGTGGACGGCAGCTGGTCCTGGCGGTAGGCCCAGGTCTTCTCGGAGTTGGCGAACGTGGTCCAGGAGTTCGGCCACTTCGAGCCCTGCGCGTACGCCTGGCAGGCGACCGAGGTGTACGTGGCGAACGACTCGTTCAGCCACAGGTCGTTCCACCACTCCATGGTGACGAGGTCGCCGAACCACATGTGTGCCAGCTCGTGCAGGATGGTCTCCGCACGCCGCTCGTACGCCGCGTCCGTCACCTTCGAACGGAACACGTACTGGTCGCGGATGGTGACCGCGCCCGCGTTCTCCATCGCACCGGCGTTGAACTCCGGGACGAAGAGCTGGTCGTACTTGGCGAACGGGTAGTCGTAGTCGAACTTCTCCTGGAACCAGTCGAAGCCCTGCCGCGTGACGTCGAAGATCTCGTCCGCGTCGAGGAACTCGGCCAGCGACGGACGGCAGTAGATGCCGAGCGGGACGGACTGGCCGTCCTTCTCGTAGCTGCTGTGCACCGAGTGGTACGGGCCGACGATCAGGGCCGTGATGTACGACGAGATGCGCGGCGTCGGCTCGAAGGACCAGACGTTGTCCCGCGGCTCGGGCGTCGGCGAGTTCGAGATGACGGTCCAGCCCTCCGGCGCCGTCACGGTGAACCGGAACGTCGCCTTCAGGTCAGGCTGCTCGAAGCTCGCGAAGACCCGGCGCGCGTCCGGCACCTCGAACTGGGTGTAGAGGTACGCCTGCTGGTCGACCGGGTCGACGAAGCGGTGCAGGCCCTCGCCCGTGTTGGTGTACGAGCAGTCGGCGACGACCTTCAGCTCGTTGGAGCCCGCGACCAGGTGCGGGAGCGTGATGCGCGAGTCGCGGAACACGGCCGCGACGTCCAGCGCCTTGCCGTTCAGCTCGACCTCGTGCACGGCCGGGGCGACCAGGTCGATGAAGGTCTCCGCACCGGCTTCGGCGGAGTCGAAGCGCACGGTGGTCACGGACCGGTAGGTGCCGCCCTCCTGCGCTCCGGAGAGGTCGAGATCGATCTCGTACGCGTCCACGGTCAGCAGGCGCGCCCGCTCCTGTGCCTCTTCGCGGGTCAGATTGGTGCCAGGCACGCGGTCATCTCCTTGGTATGTGACGTTTCCGGTCATCCTTCCACGTCGCGCGCTCCGGCGGGGGCCCGGTCCGCGGTGGGTGCGCGCATACGAAAGGGTGGCCACCGCACACCGGTGGCCACCCTTTCCCGCATGCCTCAAGCGTCAACTGCGTGCCTCGAACGTCAGCTGCGTGCCCCGGGCGTCAGCCGTTCAGCTCCGCCGCGACCAGCTCCGCGATCTGCACCGCGTTCAGCGCCGCGCCCTTGCGCAGGTTGTCGTTGGAGACGAAGAGCGCGAGGCCGTTCTCCACGGTCTCGTCGACCCGGATCCGGCCGACGAACGAGGCGTCCTTGCCGGCCGCCTGGAGCGGGGTGGGGATCTCCGAGATCTCGACGCCCGGCGCGTCCTTCAGCAGCTCGTACGCGCGCTCCACGCTGATCGGACGGGCGAAACGGGCGTTGACCTGGAGCGAGTGACCGGCGAAGACCGGGACCCGGACACAGGTGCCGGACACCTTCAGCTCCGGGATCTCCAGGATCTTGCGGGACTCGTTGCGGAGCTTCTGCTCCTCGTCGGTCTCGAAGGAGCCGTCGTCCACGATCGAACCGGCCAGCGGCAGCACGTTGAAGGCGATCGGACGCTTGTAGACGCCCGGCTCGGGGAACTCGACGGCCTCGCCGTCGTGGGTGAGCTTGTCGGCGTCGGCGACGACCTTGGACGCCTGGCCGTGCAGCTCGGCGACGCCGGCCAGACCGGAACCCGACACCGCCTGGTAGGTGGCGACGGTCAGCGCCTGGAGACCGGCCTCGTCGTGCAGCGGACGCAGCACGGGCATGGCGGCCATCGTGGTGCAGTTCGGGTTGGCGATGATCCCCTTGGGCCGGTCGGTGATCGCGTGCGCGTTGACCTCGGAGACGACGAGCGGGACCGCGGGGTCCTTGCGCCAGGCGGAGGAGTTGTCGATCACGACGGCACCCTGCGAGGCGACCTTCTCGGCGAGCGCCTTCGACGTCGCGCCACCGGCCGAGAACAGCACGATGTCCAGTCCGGTGTAGTCGGCCGTCGCGGCGTCCTCGACGGTGATCTCCCGGCCCTGCCACTCGATCGTCGAGCCCGCGGAGCGCGCGGAGGCGAAGAGCCGCAGTTCGTCGGCAGGGAACTTCCGCTCGGCCAGGATGCTGCGCATGACTGTGCCGACCTGACCGGTGGCGCCGACGATTCCGACCTTCACAGGGACTCCTTCGAACGTACGAACTGAGACGGTTGCCGCTCCATGATGCGTATGTCCACGGCTTTCTTGTCCAATCCATTGTCCGCGGTACGGACGGTGCCCGCCCGGCCGCGCACACGGCAGTGGGGGGGGGGGTGCGATCGGGGACCATGACGCGCCCCCCCCATCTCTATCGGCGCCATCGAGTGCTTCTCCGC
>NZ_JBHWIY010000002.1:440172-606824 GCF_042731715.1 Streptomyces sp. NPDC059832
TTCTCCTTCCTCCGCCCTTCATCCGTCGGTGACGCCTCCGCCCCCCCTAGCCCCACCGTGCCGGTTGGCCCCCCCCCCCCTCCCCCCCCCCCCCCACTGCCGTACATGTTGTACGGATCACACGGTGGCCGTTACGGCGTGACCTTCTCGATCACGACGCTGCCGGTGCCCGCGGCGGTGCCGCGGCTGTTCACCAGGTGGACCTCGCCGAAGAACTGCCGGCCCTCGGGGGCCGCCCCGGCGACCGAGACCTCGGCGGTGATCTGGGCGGAGGCGCCGTTGGCCAGGTTCACGGCCTTCGACTCGTCGACCTTGATCGTGCCGAGCGACGGTGCGTAGTACACGTCGCGGTAGTCGTACGTGGTGGTCCCGGCCGGGACGTCGTAGCCGTCGATCACGACGGTGTACGTGCCGGCGGCGGGCTTGGCCAGGCTGACCGCCTCCTCGGAACCGGCCGTGGTGGACTTGCCCACCTCGGCGTCGCCCCGGTAGACGTACAGGTCCAGGTCGGCGTTGGCGTCCGACGTGCCGCCGATGGCGACGTCCAGCTTCTCGACGCCCTCACCGATGGTGACCGTGTACTCCTGCGTGTCGCCCGTCTTGATCGACGGCTTGTCGACCTTGGCCGAGCCCAGCGAGCCGCCCTTGAGCGAGCCGACCAGGTCACCGGCGTTGTTGGTGGCCTTCCAGGTCACCGAGGCGGGCGTGCCGATCTTCGCCTCGGCGATGGTCTGCACCGCCGGGTCGAAGGTGGCGCCGAGCAGCGAGACATCCAGCTTGTACGGGTTGTCCAGCAGCGGCGACGTACGGCGTGCCTCGACCTCGATCTCCCAGACGCCCGGCTGCGGGTCCTTGTAGGAGCGCACGTCGGGGCGGCAGGTGTTGGTCGGGTTCTCGTAGTTCGGGTAGCAGAAGATCGTGGAGCTGTCCTCCATCTGCACCCCGTACGGGTGGATCGAGATGAAGCGGGTCTGGCTGCCCGAGCGCAGCGCGCCGATGGCGACCTCAAGGGTCTTGGCGCCCTCCGGAACGGTCAGGAAGTACGACTTGCTGCTGTTGCGCTGCACCGAGTCGGACGCCTTGAACGCGTAGGCGGGCTTCACCAGCTTCGTGGAGACGACGACCGTGGTGAGGATCTGCTGGTCCACACCGGAGGTCTTGCTGTCGTCCACCTTCAGGATCGCGCTGTGCACGCCCGCGCTGCCCGGCTTCGCCTGGACCTTGACGGTCACGGGCTTGTCCAGCGGCAGGGCGACGGTGGCCGGACCGACCAGCTTGAAGGTGCCGTCGTTGTTCTTCCACGACAGCTTGTGCTTGACGGCCTTGTCCGGGCCCGTGGTGCGGGTGACCGTGACGTCGTACGTCTTCGCCTGGCCGGCCTTGAGGCCGCCCTCGCGGTCGTACAGACCGGTCCCGAAGCCGGGGGTCTTCAGCGCGAAGTCGATCGCGGTGTCGACCGGGGCCTTCACCGAGTACTCGTGCGCCGGGGCGCCCTGCTTCTCGATCTGCTTCCAGGCGCCGACGATGTCGATCAGGCCGGAGCCCTGGGCGTGCGCGGGCACGCCCTTGATGTGGGTGGCGGTGCTGGTCAGCGCGGTGCGCAGATCGGCCGGGGGCAGCTCGATGTGCTTCTGCTTCGCGGCCGACAGCAGCAGCGCGGTCGCGCCCGCGGCCTGCGGCGAGGCCATCGAGGTGCCCTGCAGCATGGAGTAGCCGGCCGGCAGGTCGTAGCCCGACTCCTTGACCGGGCCGCCGGGCAGCCAGGTCTGGGTGGTGTTGATGGCCGAACCCGGGGCCGTCAGGATCGGCGCGAAGCCGCCGTCCTCACGCGGACCGCGCGAGGAGAAGGGCAGCATGTCGTACTTCTTGGTGACGTTCGAGCCGTAGTTGGCGGCCCAGGTCTCCTTGGAGATCGACGCGCCGACGGAGATGACGTGGTCGGCGAGGCCGGGGTCACCGATGGTGTTGACGCCCGGACCGTCGTTGCCGGCCGAGATGACCAGCTGGACGCCGTACATGTCGATGAGCCGCTTGTAGAGCGCGGCGCGGGCGTTGTTGCCGTCGTTGAGCGGCGGCAGACCGCCGATCGACATGTTGACGACGTCGACGCCGCGGTTCACGACGAGGTCGATCATGCCCTCGGTGAGCGCGATGTTGGTGCAGCCGCCGTCCCAGGTGCAGGCACGCGAGGAGACGATCTTCGCGCCCGGCGCGGCACCGTTCATCTTGCCGCCGAACAGGCCGTTCGCGGCGGTGATGCCCGCGACGTGGGTGCCGTGCTCGCTCTCGATGACGCCGATGCTGACGAAGTCGGCCTTGTCGCCCGCCGCGTTGTAGACGACGCTCTTGCGCGACTCGACGGTGAACGGGACGCGCTCGACGACATCGGTCCGCGGGTCGTCCTTGCCGAAGTAGGAGACCTGGTGCTTCTCCTTGTACGGCTTCATGGTGGTGTCGTTGGTGAAGTCGGCGTCGTCGTTCAGGTCGACGCGGACGGCGCCGGTGACCGGGTCGTAGAGCACGGCCCACACATCGGTGGTGTCGCCGTCCCGGTTCAGGTCGCCCTTCATGTCGCCGCCCTTGGTGGCGGCCTCGGCGAACAGCTTGATCCGGTAGTCGCCCTGGGGCGCCTTGTACGTACGGCCCTTGTACGTGAACGTCGGGCCGGTCACGGCGTCCGTCATCCGCAGCCAGGTGCCGTCGCCGTCACTGACCGGGTCGGTCGCGGTCACCCAGTCGACGATCTTGCGCGCGCCGGTGGAGGTCTTCTGCAGCGCCGGGTGGCCGAGGTCGACACCCGAGTCGAGGATGCCGATGGTCACCCCGCGGCCGTCGGCCTTCGGGTGCTGCTGGACGAAGTCGACCGCGCCCGTCTCGAAGGACGGGTTGTACGGGTTCTTCGCCGGGGTCTTCTTGCCGGGCGCCGGGTAGGAGCCGGTCGACCTGGCCCTGGTCTTGGCACCGGCCGCCCGGTCGGCGGCGGGCGTCGGGTCGTCCAGCTTGATCTCCTGCTTGAGATCGATGCCGTGGACGGACGACAGCTTGGCGGCCGCCTTGATGGTCGCCTCGGCGGTCGCGGTGGGCACGGTGGCCCGTACGTAGCCGAGCTTGTCGTACGCACGTCCCAGCACGGAGCCCTTGACGGCGTCCAGCTGCTTGGTGACCTGCTCGGTCGCACCGGGAGCGGTGGCGACCATCATCGTGATGTTCTTCTCGCCCTCGGCCTTCGCCTTGGCCAGAAGCTGCTCGTCGTTGGTGCCGAGCTTGTCGGCCGTGGCGCCCTCGGCGGCGGACTTGACCGGAGCCGGGGCAGGAGCGTCGTCGGCGAAGACGGGGGCGGCGCCGGTGGCGGCCAGCGCGGCCACCAGGCCGGCGGCAGCCGCGACCCGGGCCGCGCGTCTCGCCCCGGGTATGGAACTGGGGGACTCGGTGGTCATCAGCATCCCTGGATATGAAAGAGAGAGTCCGGAATTCGGTACCGGATGACCGCTCACCCTTTCGTAAATGACAGGGGTTTGTGGAGAGTTGGAGGGGACTGGATGTGGACATGGCGGAATTCCGCCACCGGGGCTGGTGTGCCATCAGGGATGAAGCGGGGGATAAGTGACGCCCGTGACCGGATCCGCCGTTCTCAGCGGGGCAGGATCATCACATACGCCGCCGGTTCGCGGTCGGCCGCCGCCATCAGCGCCGTGCGCACCACGACCGCCTGCTGCTCGCTCGCGTCGCGGAGCTTCCTCGGCGCGAGGCGGACGACGGTGACGCCGAGCCGCTCCAGATGCTCCCGCTCCGCGGTGCACCCGGACCACTCGGCCCCGTGCTCCCGCTCCTCCCGGCACCGCCCGTCGTCCGGGCCGCCGCGCCTCGGCGCCCTGATGTCCAGCTCCACGGCGACCGCCTGCTCGGGCCAGTAGGCGTCCACACCGCCGAGACAGGGGCCGCCGGGCAGCCGCAGATCCACGTTCCACAGCGGCTCCGGCAGGCCGTACGTCCGCACCATGTCGTACAGCCGGGCCTCCGCCAGCGCCCGCCCCTCGGCGAGGAACGAGTCGACGGCCTGCACCACCTGCGGTCGGCCCAGCAGCTTCGCCCGGCTCAACTCGCTCACGACGGCGGCCGGTTCGCAGTGCCCGCCGCGCACCGCCTCGATCAGCAGCCCGCGCACGGCCAGGGGGTCGCCGAGCCCGGCGACCGCGTCCGCGAGCGCCCGCTCCACGGGGGCCACGGGCAGCCCGCGCACCTGCTCCGCACGGGGCGTTCCCGAGGAGCGCACCGGATGGACGTACCCGACCGGGCGCAGCCGCCGGGTGCGCGGCACCAGGACGTCGATCACGGCCGCCGACGCGGGCGGCGGCGCGGCGGCGAACCCGTGCAGGGCGAGCGCGGCGAGCCCGGTGAGCATGGCCTCGCCGTAACCGGACTCCGGCTCGGCCTCCCGCCCCGGCTGCGCCGGTACGCCCCGGCGGCCGGAGGCCGGTGGCCGGCCGGCGTACAGCAGGGCGGAACGCAGCCGTTCCTCACCGGTGGGCGGCTCCGGGTGCAGCACATACACGCCGGGCAGCGGCTGCTGCCACGGCCCACCGGCCCGGCAGTGCGCGGCGGCCTCCGCGGCGGACACCCCCTGCGCCCTCAACTGCGCCGCGGACAGCACGCGTTGGCGGACATCGTCGGCGATGCGGGGGTGGCAGGGGGAGAGTGGGGTGTTCTGGGTCATGTTCCGGGGTATCCCGCATGCCGTGGCGGCGCTAACCCCTGTTACATGCTCGTCGACAATTCAGGACAACGCCGTCCTGATGTGCGCACGTTCGACGACCGAAAAGGGCCGCCACGGCCTCTTCCGGCAGCTCGCTCCGGTCGAGGACGGCGCCGGGACCGCCCGGCCCCGGCGCCGTCCGCCGGACATCAGATCCCGGCCCCGGCCTTCGCCGCGCCCGCGTCGCACGCCTGCGCCCGCAACGCCCGCGCCAGGTCGTCCCGGGCCTCCAGCACCAGCCTCCGCAGCGCCGGCGCCGCGTCCTCGTGGGCGGCCAGCCACGCGTCCGTCGTGGTCAGCGTCGACGGGTCGTCCTGAAGGGCCGGGAACAGGCCCTTGACCACGATCACCCCGATCTGGATCGACCGCTCGGCCCAGACCCGCTCGATCGCGTCGAAGTACTTGCCCGCGTACGGCGCGAGCAGTTCGCGCTGCGACGACTGCGTGAAGCCCGAGATCGTCGCCTCCACCAAGGCGTTGGACAGCGCGTCCGACTCCACGACGCCCGCCCAGGCCTGCGCCTTCACCGCGGCGGAGGGCCGCGAGGCCAGGCACCGCACCTGGTGCCGCTTGCCGGACGCCGTGTCGTCGCGGGCCAGCTCGGCGTCGATCACCGACTCGTCGGCCACCCCGTGCGAGGCCAGCGGGGACAGGAACGCCCACCGCAGCTCCTGGTCGACGTCGAGCCCGTCGATCCGGGCCGAGCCGTCCAGCAGCCCGGACAGCAGCTGGAAGTCCGCCTCCGAGTCGGCGACCGACGCGAAGAACCGCGCCCACGCCAGCTGGTGCTCGCTGCCCGGCTCGGCGATCCGCAGCTCCCGCAGCGCACCCTCGGACAGCGCCCGGCCGCCCTCCTCGCGCCACCCGGGCGCCGCGTACTGCACCAGCGAGGTCCGGGTCCAGGCGTGCAGCATCTGCAGCACGCCGATGTCGGACTCCCGGCCCGCGAAGGCCAGCACCAGGGAGACGAAGTCGCGGGCCGGCATCAGCCCGTCCCGGGTCAGGTTCCACAGCGCCGACCAGCACAGCGCCCGCGCCAGCGGGTCCGTGATGTCGCCCAGGTGGGCCCGCAGCGTGGCCAGCGACACCTCGTCGAAGCGGACCTTGCAGTACGTGAGGTCGTCGTCGTTGACCAGGATCAGCTCGGGCCGCTCGGCCCCCGCCAGCTCCCCGACCACCGTGCGCGGCCCCGCCACGTCCACCTCGGCGCGCGCGTACCGCACCAGGTCGCCGTCGGCGGTCCGCCGGTACAGCCCGACCGCGACCCGGTGCGGCCGCAGCTCCGGGTGGGAGTCGGCCGCCTCCTGGAGGACCGCCAGTTCCGTGATCCGGTCCGCCGCGTCGTAGGTCGCCACCGGCGTCAGCGAGTTGACGCCCGCGGTCTGCAGCCACGACCGCGACCAGGCGGCCATGTCCCGCCCGGACGTCTCGGCCAGCACGGACAGCAGATCGCCCAGCTGCGTATTGCCGTAGGCGTGCTTCTTGAAGTAGCGCCGGGCGCCCTCCAGGAACGCCTCCCGCCCCACGTACGCCACCAGCTGCTTCAGGACCGAGGCGCCCTTGGCGTAGGTGATGCCGTCGAAGTTCAGCTTGGCGTCCTCCAGGTCACGGATGTCGGCCGTGATCGGGTGCGTGGACGGCAGCTGGTCGGCGCGGTACGCCCAGGACTTGCGGTTGTTGGCGAAGGTGATCCAGCCGTCCTCGAAACGGGTCGCCCCGACCATCGCGAAGACGCCCATGAAGTCGGCGAAGGACTCCTTCAGCCACAGGTCGTCCCACCACTGCATGGTGACGAGGTCGCCGAACCACATGTGCGCCATCTCGTGCAGGATGACGTTGGCGCGGCTCTCGTACGCGGCCTGCGTCACCTTGCCGCGGAAGATGTACTCCTCGCGGAACGTGACACAGCCCGGGTTCTCCATCGCGCCGAGGTTGTACTCGGGCACGAACGCCTGGTCGTACTTCCCGAACGGATACGGGTAGTCGAAGTTGTCGTGGAAGAAGTCCAGGCCCTGCTTGGTGATCAGGAAGACGTCGTCCGCGTCGAAGTGCCGGGCGAGCCCCTTGCGGCACATCGCGCCGAGCGGGATCTCCAGCGTCGTACCGTCCTCGAACGTACGGCTGTAGAAGTCCGTCACGTAGTGGTACGGACCGGCGACGACCGCCGTGATGTACGTGGCGATCGGCTTCGTCTCGGCGAACCGCCAGGTCTCGCCGTCCCGCGACTCCTCCGCCCCGTTGCTCCGGACCGTCCAGCCCTCCGGCGCCGTCACCTGGAAGCGGAAGGGTGCCTTCAGGTCGGGCTGCTCGAAGTTGGCGAAGACGCGCCGCGCGTCGGCGGGCTCGTACTGCGTGTAGAGGTAGACCTCGCCGTCCTCGGGGTCGACGAACCGGTGCATGCCCTCGCCGGTCCGGCTGTACGCGCACTGCGCGTCGACCACCAGGACGTTCTCGCCCTCCGGCAGCTCGTCCAGCGCCACCCGCGCGCCGTCGAAGACGACGGCGGGGTCGAGCGACCGCCCGTTCAGCGTCACCGCGTCCACGGCCGGCGCCACCAGGTCCGCGAAGGTCGACGCCCCCGCCCGCGCGTTGCGGAACCGGATCGTGGTCACCGAGCGGAAGGTCCGCGGACCGGCGGCGGCGTCCCCGTCACCGTCGGGCCCGTCCACGGCGGAACGCAGATCGAGTTCGACCTCGTAACCGTCGACGGTCAGTAGCTCGGCCCTCACGCGGGCCTCGTCACGGGACAGGTTCTCACCGGGCACGGGCACACTCCTTTGTGTCACGTTCGAATAGTTTTGATCCTCCCATGCCACCACTCGGCCCGGCATACGGGAATGGCCGGTGCGCCCCGGGGCGTTCTGGCGGGCAGATGCGAGCGCCCTTATGAGGAGAGACATGTCTGACAACAGCACGGCGACCGGCAGGACCCCCGTCGATTTCTGGTTCGACCCGCTCTGCCCCTGGGCCTGGATGACCTCCCGCTGGATGCTGGAGGTGGAGAAGGTCCGCGACGTCGAGGTCCGCTGGCACGTGATGAGCCTGTCCGTCCTCAACGAGGACAAGATCGACGAGCTGCCCGAGGAGTACCACGAGCTGCTGGAGAAGGGCTGGGGCCCGGTCCGTGTGGTGATCGCCGCCCAGCAGAAGCACGGCGACGAGATCGTCGGCCCGCTGTACACCGCGCTCGGCACCCGCTTCCACAACCAGGGCGAGGGCCCCACCCGCGAGGCGGTCCTGGGGGCGCTCCAGGACGTCGGCCTGCCGGCCGAGCTGGCGGACTTCGCGGACTCGGACGTGTACGACGCCGAGCTGCGCGCCTCCCACAAGGAGGGCATCGACAAGGTCGGCCAGGACGTCGGCACCCCGGTCATCGCCGTCCCGGGCGCGGACGGCGAGCAGATCGCCTTCTTCGGCCCGGTCGTCACCCCCGCCCCGAAGGGCGAGGAGGCGGCGAAGCTGTGGGACGGCACGCTGCTGGTGGCGTCGATCCCCGGCTTCTACGAGATCAAGCGGACCCGGACCCAGGGCCCGATCTTCGACTGACCTGCCGGGTGCGGTGCGAGTCCCGGCAGCCGCCCGGCCCCGCGCCGTCCTTGTCCTTGTCCAGGTCGAAATCGCCCGGATGCGGCGGCGGCGGACCGGGTTCCTGTTGCACCGTCCACCAGCGACGGCCGTACCGGGCCTCGTCGGTCTCCACCCGCATCACCGCCACCTCGGCGGCGGTGACATGGGCGGTGCGGTACTCCTCGTACTGGTCGAACCCCTGACCGTCCACGCTGAACAGCGTCTGCCGGGTCCACACCACCGGCCCCAGCCGGTCGGCCGGCAGGTCCGGCGCGGTCTCCTCCCGGACCTCACGTATCGCGGCCCGCACGTAGTCCTCGCCGTCCTCGACCCCACCGCCGACGGTGAACCACCATCGGGCGCCGTCCCGGCCCGGGGCCCTGCCGCACAACAGCAGCAGCCGGTCATGCTCGTCGATCAGCAGTACCCGTGACGTCCACCGCTTCCGAAGTCCCGTGTTCCGAAGTCCCATGGGACGCAACGCTGTCCACCGCTCCCGCGGCCCGGCGCCCGGCCGCGGTCAGAGCCAGGGTGACCGCGAGCGAGGCCACCGCCATCACGGTCATCGCCGTCGCGGGGGAGGTCCGCTGGGCGACGGTGCCGGCCAGCGTCGCCGCGACGCCCTGCACGGTGAGCATGCCGGAGGAGTGCAGGCCGAGCGCCTGACCGGTGAACTCGTCCGGGGTCAGGGCCATCAGCCGCTCCTGGAACAGCAGACTCGCCGAGAACCCGACCGAGGCCAGCACCGTCAGGGCGAACGCCAGGGGGAGCGCCGGGCGCGCGGCGAAGAGCAGATACGGGGCGGCCAGGAGCAGCTGCAACGGTGTGGCCAGCCGCCCCCGCCAGTGCCGCGCGACGAACCGGCCCGCCACGGTGTCCCCGACGAGCATCCCCAGCGCGGAGAAGGCGAAGAGGAGCCCGGCGTGCTCGGGTGCGTACGGGACGAACAGCGACTCGCAGCCGACGATCAGCCCGTTCGGCACCCAGAGCGCGAGATAGACCCGGCGGCGCGGGCCCGAGGACCACAGCACGGCGTTGATCCGCCAGGTCTCGGCCGCCGAAGGCCGCCCGGCGGAACGGGGCGGCCGACGCGCCAGCCCGAACCGGGCGACGACCGCACCCGCCAGATACAGGGCGGCGGCGACCAGCAGCGTGCCGCGCGCGGACAGCGTCGCCACCAGGAGCCCGCCGAGCGCGAACCCGCCGATCTGCATCAGGCCGGAGCACATGTTCAGTACGGAACGCCCCAGCAGATAGCCGTCCTTGGGCAGCACCTCGTTGAGCAGTCCGTACCGCACACCGCCGCCCACGGCCGCGACCAGCCCTTCGGCCAGGATGATCGCGAAGACCACCGGCAGCGGCAGCCCGGGGACGGCGAGGACGGCGGTGGCCAGCCCGAAGGCGAGTGCCATGCCGGTCATCGCGGCCCGGGGCGGCAGCCGGTCCGCCGCCGACATCAGCACGGTCGCCCCGATCACCTGGGCGAGCGAGGAGCCGAACATGGACAGGGCGGCGAGCAGCGGCGAGTCGGTCGCGGCGTAGACGAGGGTGCCGAGGGCCAGCCCGCTCGTCGTCGACGCGGCGACCTGGACGGCACTGGTCGCGAAGAGCGGTCCGAACTGCGGCGTACGGAAGAGTTCCCGGTAGGTGCGCATGCGGGGAGTCTCGGCGGCCGTCCGGGGCGGCCGTTACAGTTTCGCGTGTCGGCGAAACGTGGAGGCATGACGTCGTGGGCCTGTGGCAGATCAACACGGACACGCTGGCCGGGAGCCGGTTCGTCGTCTCACCGCTCGCCGAGACCCTCTCCGCCCTGAACTCCCTGGAGCGGGGCCGGCCCGAGCACCCCGGCGAACGGGCCTGGCTCGACGCCCATCTGCCCGCCTACCGCGCCCGGCAGGCCGCCGACCCGGTCGCGGCCCTTCTCGTACCGGCGGCGCTCGGCGGCAGCTGGAACGCGGACTTCATCACCCCGACGCCGACGGGCGAGGGCGCCCCGTCCTTCGAGGAGGAGCTGGTTCCCGTCCGGGCGACCACCCCCGAGCGCGCCCGAGCGGACCTGGCGGTGTCGCTCGGCGGCGGCCCCCTCCCGGCGCTCCTGGACCGCGACGACCTGGCCCGGCGGGCCGCCGACGTCCTGCACTGGGTCTGGCTGCACACCGTCCTGCCGGACTGGCCGCGCCGCCGCCGGATCATCGAGGCGGACATCGTCGCGCGGACCGGACAGCTGAGCCAGGGCGGCTGGGCGGCCGCCCTGGGCGGTCTGCGCCCGGGGATGCGGTGGCTGGGCGAAAGCCGGCTCCGGATCAACGCGCACGACTACCCGCCGAAGCAACTGTCCGGCGCACGGCTGCTGTTCGTCCCGGTCACCCAGCGCTCGGGCTGGGTCTCCTGGGACGACGAAGCCCGGCGCTACGCGGTCGTCTACCCCTGCTCCGGCACCCTGGCCGACGCGGACCGGGCCCGGGTCCCGGACAGCCTGGCCCGCCTCCTCGGCCCCGCGCGAGCGGCCGTCCTCGTCCTCCTCGCCGACCCGAAGAGCACCACCCAACTGGTCGCCCTGACCGACCAGGCCCTGGGCTCGGTCGGCCGCCACCTCAAGATCCTCCTGGACGCGGGCCTGGCAGACCGCCGCCGAACCGGCCGCTCCGTCCTGTACTTCCGCACGGAGGCGGGCGACGTACTGGTGGGGGCGCAGCGGGACGGTTGAGGGGGGTGGCCGCTCACTTCTTCAAAGAGGCCAGGGTCGATGACATCGGCTCTGCCGACGGGGTGACGCGGCCCGACCCGCCCTCTTCCGGGAGCCGGGCGAGTTCGGTGAGGGCCGGCAAGGGGGAGAGCCCGCGGTCGGCAGCGGAGCGCAGGCGGTCCCGCCATACGAGGCCGGCTTCGTAGTGCTCGTCGTCCGCGTAGTCCTGCGGCTCGAAGCTCGCCGCGTTCTCCGGGGCGGAGGCCCAGAGGCATCCCAGCACCCCGCGCTTGCCCAGAACGGGGACGTACTGCACTTCGCCGGCTGACGAACGGCACTCTCTTTGCCCTCGCTCGCGAACTCGGGGTCGTGGTCAACCCCGGATGCCTCTCTGGCAGGGTTGGCGGATGATCGAGCGCGAAGATTCCCGCCCTGACGAACGGTCGGCGCAGGCACTCCAGTCGTTCCTCGCCACGCTGTGGAGTCTGGTCGTCGATGAGGACGGTTACACCGATGGTCACCCGTCCTGGCTCGAACCCGAACTCAGGAGCGACCAACAGGGCAACGGTCCCGCCGACGCGGGGACGAGCGCGCTCCAGCGGGTGCTGGCGTGCGGTGTGGACCCGGACGATCTGACCGACCTGGTACGGGAGAGGCAGCACGAAGTCCTCTACAACGTCTGTCAGTTGATCGACGATCCCGGACTGCTGGGAATCGGGCTGGACCACGAGGGATCCCGGCCCGCGGAGTTCCGCTGGGAGCTCGTGGCGGTCCGCGACGAGGAGCCGGCCGGGCGGGCGCCGGTCCACGGGCTGCACTCCTCGCTCGACGAACTCGACCCCAGCGGCCGTCACGGCGAGCCGCGCGGCCGCCCGATTCCCGCCCGGCTGCCGGGCCACCCGCTCCACGCGAGGCTCGCCCTCGCCCACGCACGCGCGGGTGACCGCATCCAGGCGATCAAAATCTGGCGCAAGGCGACCGGTGCGACCGTGACGGAGGCGAAGGCGGCCATCGACCTACTGCTCGACCGAGTGGGGAAGGACCCGGGAAGCGCGTCCTGAGCCCACTCGGGGCGCGGTCCTGCCTGCGCGTGGGAACCTGACGCCGATGTTCGCGGGCATCATCGACCGCGTCGCCGAGGCGCGAGTACGGCACGACCTGCGCGAACTGGCCACCGAGGGCGGCAAGGTCCAGTACGACCATTTCGAGCTCGGCGGTACGTACCTGCACGTCAAGGGCGCCGCCGACGAGATCCCGTGGGACGAGGTAACCCGCCTGGCCGTGAACGCCAGCCAGCTCGCCATCACCGTTCCCCACCTGCGACGCCGTATGGAGGGGCTCAAGCTCAAGGCGGACGGCCGCCGGGAGAACTACCGGGTCGGCGCGGACAACACCCTGTACATCGAGGACAAGGGCCTGAGCAACTGCCGGAAGGCGATCATCTGGTCCGTCATGTCCCACATCGCGGAATCCATCGACGCGGAACCGCGGTGACCGTTACTACGGGCAGGACCCGCACGGGGCGCGCGGACCAGTCGACGACGCGTCCGCCCGCGCGAGCGGTGTAGGTGTACGGCTCGCCGGCCCTGAGCCGTATGACGGCCTCCCACTGACCGTGGTCGAGCCAGCGGAAGGTGCGGTCGCGGTGCTCCGCGTCAAACCCGGAGAGCAGGGTCCGTACGGAGACCCGCATCCAGATCAGCGCCTGCGTGGGGGTGGCGGCGTGCTCGGCCCGTACGAGCAGTCCGTCGGCGGTGACCTCGCACCGCCAGGTGGTCCTGAGGGGCCGCCTCACGTCAACTCCGTTTGACCGATGGTCAGATGGACCCAGACGGTTTTGCCGGGATCGCGCGGCCGTACGCCCCACTTCGCGGCGACCGCGTCCACGATGACCAGGCCACGGCCGGAGAGGTCGTCGAGCGTGGGGGTGCGGAGCGTGGGCATCCGCCACTGGTACGAGTCGGAAACCTCCAGTACGAGCGTGCCGTTGCGACGGCGTAAGCCCAGTTCGAAGTAGTCGCCGGTCCCTTTGGCGTGGTTGACCACGTTGGTGCTCAACTCACTTGCGAGCAGGGTTGTTTCGTCGATGAGCCCACCGAGTTTCCACTCGGTCAGGATGCTCTCGACGTGGCGTCGAGCGGCGGGGACGGAGTCCCTGCGGGCCCGGAACCTCTTGATGTGCGTGCGCCCGGACATGGGTCCCCCAAGGTCGTGGGTGGGCAGGCGGATTCACGGTCACGGAGTGCGCCCATTCCGCGGCGCGGTGTGACGCAAGCCACGCTAGAGGTAGGTTCTGACGAAAGGCAAGCAAGTCGTGAATGCAAGCTTGCATTCACCCGCGAGGGTCAAGTCGCTAGCGCCTGCGAACAGTTAGTGGGCACACTGGCTTGGAGAGTGAGGGGGACGTATGCCCGCAGGTGGGAAGCCCACGGTGCGTAGCCGCCGGTTGGGGGCGGCGCTGAGGCGCCTTCGCTTGAACGCGCTCCTGGACCAGGAACATGCCGCCGAGGCGGTGGCGTGCTCAACGGCCAAGATCAGTCGGATCGAGTCCGGGACGGTCAGCGCCCGCGTGGGCGATGTGCGTGTGCTGCTCGACCTGTACGAGGTCGAAGACGCGGCAGAGCGCAAGAGGCTGGAGAAGCTGGCCCGTGACAGCAACAAGCGTGGTTGGTGGCTGAACTTCCCGTTCCAGTCACCCGCACTTGACCGGCTGGGCGACTTCCTCTCGTTGGAGACGGACGCCACGTACATCCGCGCCTGGCAACCGGTCTTCATTCCCGGTCTGCTCCAGACACCGGACTACACCCGGGCATTGACCGAGGCCAACCCCGAAGTGCTCAGCAGCGAAGCGGCCGACGAGATCGTGAAGGTGCGGCAGGAGCGGCGCCGGGTGTTCGAGGAGTCGGGCGCGCGGTTTGCCGCAGTCATCTGGGAGCCGGCCATATCCGGCCCGATGCCCTCGGCGAACGTTCATCGCGATCAACTTGCCCATCTCATCAGGATGGCCAAGCAGCCGAATGTGACGCTCCAGGTGCTGCCCCACACCGAGTGGGCGGCAGCACGCGTCGCGCCGGCCTTCGTCGCACTGTCCTACGCGCACGAAGCCTCGCCGGAGGCCATCGTGCAGGACACGCTGGTCAACAGCGTCATTCTGGAAGATCATGAAGACATGGCGGGGTACGTCCACGCCTTCGACGCGCTCCGGTCCGCAGCTCTCACTCCGGATCGGAGTCTCACCTTCATCCGGAAGACTATGAACGGCATCATCGCGGAGAACGAGGAATCGTGAGCAGCCAGGAAGTTGTCAGCCCATTCGTGAAGTCGTCGTTCTCCGGCGGCGGGTCGGCCAACGAGTGCGTCGAGGTCGCCCACACCGCCGACGGTGGCCGCGCCGTCCGGGACAGCAAGAACCCTGGCGGCGGGCTCCAGTTCTACGCCCCCGAGGGGTGGGCCGCGTTCGTCGACGGGGTGAAGGGCGGGGCCTTCGGAGGCTGACGCACCCGGGTCCGCTGCGCTAGACGTGCGTGAGCAGGCGCTCCAGCGGCCGGGGAACGTGCTTGGGGTCCAGGTGCGCGATCAGCGCCTGCGCGTACAGCGCCTTGCGGCCGCTGTGCGTGCCCATGAACCGTCGCAGCTGGTGTTCCACGGGGCGCTCCCGCTGTGCCGGCTGGCCCTGGAACGTACGGAAGGGGCGCATCTCGCCCTGGGCCTCGATCACCTGCTGTACGCCCTCGGCTCCCAGGGCGCGGATCAGCTCGTCCTCCAGGTCGGCCACGCACACCTGGAACCCGAGGGTCTCCAGTCCGGCGCGGGTGAGGTCGGAGCCGAGCCCGACCCTTTCCAGATGGCGCCGGAAGTGCCCCTCCTCGCCGATGTCGCAGAGCCCCGCCAGCGGGAGGCCGAGCCCCGGCGGGCCGCACACGTCCAGGAAGCGCCCGATGCTCATCGCGCCGCCGAGCGGCACCACCGCGACGCCCTCCGCGCCGAGGTCGCGGCCGTGGCGCGTGGCCAGTGCTTCGATCGCGACCTGGTCACTGCTTCCCTCGACGAGCACGACCGTCCGCACACCGCCGGCCAGCTCCCGCGCCTCCTCGGCTGCCGCGTCCGATCCCGCTCCGCCTGCCGCCCATATAACCGCCGCCTGGCTGAATCGCCTCAACTCGTCCACGAGACCTCGCTTCCCGACGCCATCCTGCATGGCGGGGATCCCGTACGCATACACGTTTTCCCGACCCATGTCGTCCAGGGACGGCCCGGCCGGTGACCGCCGACCGGATCACCGGACGACCGTCCCCGGCGGGGACGAAGGTGGGCCCACGCGCACCACGCGTGGGCCCACAGTCGTCGGTGTCCGGGATCAGCTCGGCTGGTCCCCGGTGTAGCGGTAGATTCCGCCTGCTGAGTTGACGTGCCATACGGTGCCGTCGGCTGCTACGCCGATGTCGACGGCGTTACCGGGGATGCCTACCCACGGGTTGGCGTCGTAGCCCGTGTAGCGGTACATCTGGCCCAGGGAGTTCACGCCCCAGACGTGGGTCCTGGACCCGACCGAAATGCGGGTCAGGCCGCCTGAGACGGAGACCCAGTCCGTGGAGCCCTGGTCCCCGGTGTAGCGGTAGATTCCGCCTGCTGAGTTGACGTGCCATACGGTGCCGTCGGCTGCTACGCCGATGTCGACGGCCTTGCCGGGGATGCCTACCCACGGGTTGGCGTCGTGACCCGTGTAGCGGTACATCTGGCCCAGGGAGTTCACGCCCCAGACGTGGGTCCTGGACCCGACCGAAATGCGGGTCAGGCCGCCTGAGACGGAGACCCAGTCCGTGGAGCCCTGGTCCCCGGTGTAGCGGTAGATTCCGCCTGCTGAGTTGACGTGCCATACGGTGCCGTCGGCTGCTACGCCGATGTCGACGGCCTTGCCGGGGATGCCTACCCACGGGTTGGCGTCGTGACCCGTGTAGCGGTACATCTGGCCCAGGGAGTTCACGCCCCAGACGTGGGTCCTGGACCCGACCGAAATGCGGGTCAGGCCGCCTGAGACGGAGACCCAGTCCGTGGAGCCCTGGTCCCCGGTGTAGCGGTAGATTCCGCCTGCTGAGTTGACGTGCCATACGGTGCCGTCGGCTGCTACGCCGATGTCGACGGCCTTGCCGGGGATGCCTACCCACGGGTTGGCGTCGTAGCCCGTGTACCGGTACATCTGGCCCAGGGAGTTCACGCCCCAGACATGGGTCCTGGACCCGACCGAGATCGAAGTGAGACCACCGGAGATGTTCTTCCAGTCAGCCATGTTCCTGTCCCCTTACCTCGAACCTTGCGAGGGGAATCTTGCTGCTCGGAGGGGTCACCCAAACGGCCTGATATGACGATTGGCTACAGAGATAAGCCAAAAATCGCCGTTTGGCCGTCTTCGCCCCTCTGCCTGCTGGGCGGGTGGCCCACTCGCCTCACCACGAGGAGGCTGAATCTGCCGTAACCCACAAGGGAACGAGAGCGGCGCCAGGAATCCGGTCTGCCGGATGATCCGACGAAACGACTCAGCCCAGGGTGCGGGCCCGTTCGAGCACTTCGGCCGGGGCCTTGGCCACCGAGCCGGTGTCGAAGGGGGGTTGCGGGTCGTACTCGGTGTAGAGCTGGATCGCCTGGGCGGTCACGTCGTCGGTGAGCAGGGCGGCCAGCCGGACGGCCATGTCGATGCCGGAGGAGACCCCGGCCGAGGTGATCACCCGGTCGTGCCGTACGACCCGTTCGGGGGTGTAGACGGCGCCGTACGACTCCAGGTCGGCGCCCGCGTCCCAGTGGGTGGTGGCGGTGAGGCCGTTCAGCAGGCCGGCCGCGCCGAGCACCAGGGAACCGGTGCAGACCGAGGTGGTGAAGCGGGTGCCGGCGTGGATCCTGCGCACCCAGTCGAGGAACGCGGGGTCGGCCACCATGGTCTGGAAGCTGCCCCCGCCCGGGACCAGCAGGACGTCGCAGCGTTCCACGTCGGAGTACCTGGTCGGGACGTGCACCGGCAGGGAGCCCAACACGTCCTGCACCAGGCCGGGTTCGGCTGTGACGAACTTGACGGTGGCGCCGGGCACGTACGCGAGGATCTCGTACGGACCGATCGCGTCGAGCGGTTCGAAGCGGTCGAAGAGCGGGATCACGATGTCCATGCTCGGCAGCCTAAGGGGCAGCCCTCAGCCATCGCCGGGGGCGGTGGAGTCCGGGGCCTTCACGTGCCGAGCCACTCCGTGACCTCGACCACGTCCCCGACGCTCACCGTGCCCTCGCAGACCACGGCGTTCTTCGCACCGAAGCTGACCCTGTTCCCGTACTCCGGCTCGCGCCGGTAGGTCGACAGGGTGCGGATCGGTTCCGGGCCCGCGCGGTGGCCGGTGGCCTGGTCGACCATGGGGACGGCGCACCGCGTCGCCCGTACCGAGTGGGCGAGTTCGACGGAGCCGATGGTCATCCGGCGTACCCGGTCCTCGAAGTGGGGTTCGTGGTTGCCGGTCAGGACGATGTTGGGGCGGAAGCGGTTCATGGGGACGGGCTTCGCGTCGCCCCGGGCGGTGATGCGGGCGTTGAGGTCGTCCAGGGAGGCCGTCGAGGCGACCAGCACCGCGTGCGCGTCGGCGAAGTTGACCTTGCCCGGGGTGTCGCCCCAGCCGTCCCGGTCGAAGCCGGGAGCCACCCGTACCAGACGGGACTTCACGCCGAGTGCGTCGGAGAACCACTCCGCGACCGCGTCGCCCTGGTCGATGGCCGCGCCGAGCGGGCGGTCGAACATGCTGACGTCGAGGCGCGGGCCGTGCGGGTCGACGTCGAGGTGGAGCGGTTCGATGCCGGCGGTCGTCAGGGCCAACGTCGCGCCCGTGGCCAGGACTTCGACGCTGATCGCGGCCATCGCGGGGTGCGTGCGCTGACTGCGGAAGGCGCCGTCCGCCGCGTCCACCACCATGAACGTACGGTCGTGTTCGAGGCCGGTGCCGAGGAGTTGCGCGGAGTCGACCGTGGTCCCGGCGCAGCCCTTGACCGGGTAGTAGGCCAGTTCGCTGACGGTGATCGTCATGGTGTCCCCTCCGGGGCGGCCGCTTCGAGGGCGTCGACGCTGCCGGACATGATGGTGCGGATGTGGCGGGTGAGGTGCTCGGTCTCGATCGGCTCGGACTTCACCAGGGGCTTCAGCAGGGCGACCCGCGGCTGGCCCGGCATCGGGTGCAGGACGGTGGGGTCGGCGGGTGCCGGGCTCGTGGCGCTCATGGCGCTCATCATCGCATTCGCCTCGCATGATGTAAGTTCCTTTTGGGAACCCACGGGGATCGAGAGAGGAAAACGCCGTGACGCTGGCACGTTGGACCGAGGTCGACGACTACTTCAACGGTCTGCTGGTGGGCCCGGACGAGGCCCTGGACGCGGCCGTGGAGGCCAGTGAGGCGGCGGGACTCCCGGCGATCCAGGTCGCCGCCAACCAGGGCAAGCTGCTGAACCTGCTGGCCAGGCTCCAGGGCGCGCGCACCGTGCTGGAGATCGGCACCCTGGGCGGCTACAGCACCATCTGGCTGGCCCGCGCGCTCCCCGAGGGCGGCAAGGTCGTGACGCTGGAGGCCGATCCGGAGTGCGCCGAGGTGGCGCGCGGGAACATCGAACGGGCGGGGCTCGCGGATGTCGTCGAGATCCGGGTCGGCCGGGCCCTCGACACGCTGCCGGAGCTCGCGGCGGAGGGGTACGGGCCGTTCGACGTCGTGTTCATCGACGCCGACAAGCCGAGCAACCCCGACTACCTGGCCTGGTCCCTGAAGCTGACCCGGCCCGGCAGTCTGATCGTCGCCGACAACGTCGTACGCGACGGAGAGGTGGCCGACGGCGCCAGCGAGGACCCGAAGGTGCAGGGCGTGCGCCGGTTCACCGAACTCGTCGCGGCCGAGCCGACGTTGACCGCGACCGCGCTGCAGACCGTCGGGAGCAAGGGGTACGACGGGCTGATGATGGCGCTGGTCACCGGCTGACATCCGCCGGCCTCGGCCGGGAAGCCCGCGGCGAGTGGTGCCGGGCGGGGCGCCCGCCGGGTGGGGACGCCCCCCCCGTCCGCGCAACGTGACAGGGTGGCCCCCACCTGTCACGTTCGGGCCAGAGGCCCCTCATCCCACCGGCCCGGCGCCCTCCTCCGCGCCGGGCAGCCGCCATGTGTAGGGGGAGAGGTCCCCGCCCCATCGGGACGGGTCTCCCAGCTCGTCGGCGGCGTCCGGGGCTCTCAGGAGGCAGCGGTGGCGCAGGAGTTCGCGTCGTTCGGCCGGAGTCAGCAGTTGCTCCTCGTCGCCGAGATGCGCCGGGTCGTCGATATCCGTGGACCCGGCCACATTGAGCCGCGTGGATGTCGGTGTCCGGTAGTCGAGGCGGAGATCGGTCCTCCACTGCGAGTTGCTTCCCCAGCCGCGGGACAGGTCGACGGTCGGGCGGTACCGGCGCAGGTACGCCCAGTACAGCGGGGAGCAGTCGGCGACGCCGCGCCGGGCGTGGTGAACCCCGGCCCGGACCCGGACCCCGGCCCGGCTGAAGAGCAGTTGTCCGAGCATCAGCCCCGGCCACACCACTTCCAGGATCCGGATGGGCTCGTCCGGATCGTCGCTCTGCTCCACCTCGGTGATCTCGTGATGGAACGGGTCGAAGTCGGTGCCGTCGAACGGGCTCATGCCCAGGGTGGTGAACAACTCCAGGTATTCGGCACGGGAGACCACCGGCCATCCGTCGTACGTGCTGAGCGCATCGGCCCACGGCCGGGTGCCGTCCGGGTCCGGCGCGGGCTGGAAGTGGTGGAGCAGGGCGTCGCTGACGCGGCTGAGGGCGTAGAGCTCGTGGCGGAGGCACAGGTCCTGCCGCTCGGGCACCCCCTCGCCGGTGCGCCAGGCGCCGTCGGCGCAGGCATGCGCGACCGCGTCGCGGTAGCTCCGCCCGGCCTTCGCCAGCCACGGTACGACCACCCGGCCGAAGACGTCCGGCCCTTCGTTGTCGACCAGGGCGTTGAAGAGCTCGCGGGCATCGGTTCCGTCCTCGTACATGCGCAGAGCGTAGGAGCCGGCGATGGGCCGGTCGACGAGTTTTCCCACGCGGCGTCCCGACCGGGGACGCGGGCAGTTGGAAGCGCGCCCCGAACGGGCCGGGCGTCGGCGTGTCCGGGCCGGCCGAAATGGTGGAAAGCCTCCAAGGACTGGTGAGTATTACTGTGTCCGGCGAGGTGACCACCTGTGTTCGTGCGGTCGCAGACTTGCGGGGTGCGGTGCATGCCCTCGCGGTCGCCGCTTCCTCGTCCGTGACGAACCGAAGGACCCGAGCCCGTGAGCGAACGCGTCATCGCCCCCAAGAACCGCGGTTTCCTCTTCCTCGACTCCCACCCGGCCGGCTGCGAGCGCCTGGTGGAGGACATGTGGCAGGCCGTCCCCGCCCCTTCCCGCGTGCCCGACCGGGCACCCGTGGCGCTGGTCATCGGCTCCTCCGCCGGGTACGGGCTGGCCGCGACGATCGCGGGTCTCGCCCGTGCCGGGATCCGCGGGATCGGGGTCTGCTTCGAGAAAGCCCCCGGACGGCGCACGGGTACGGCCGGTTGGTACCGCACGGCCGCGACCGCCGAACTCGCCCGTCGGCACGGTCACGACATGGTGTTCCTCAACGGGGACGCGTTCTCCGACGAGATGAAGAGCCAGGTCGCGCAGGTGCTGGAGGAGCGCTTCGGCGGCCGTCTGGACTACCTGATCTACTCGGTGGCCGCCCCGCGCCGCACCGACCCCGACACCGGGACCACCTACGCGTCCGTCCTCAAGCCCATCGGTGAGGCGTACAGCACCAAGACCCTCGTCTTCGACGACGGGGGCGCCGGCGAGGTGCGGGAGGTCGGGACGCAGCCGGCCGACGGCGACGACATCGAGCAGACCGTCGCCGTCATGGGCGGAACCGACTGGGAACGGTGGATCGACCACCTCGCCGACCGCGGACTGCTCGCCGATGGATTCACCACCGCCGCCCTCTCCTACATCGGCTCCGCCCTGACGGCCGCGATGTACCGGCAGGGCACCATCGGCGCTGCCAAGTCCCACCTCGAACAGACCGCCCGCACCCTCGACGAGCGGCTCGGCAAGCTGGTCGAGGGGCGCGCGGTCACCTCGGTCAACGCGGCTGCCGTCACCCAGTCCTCGACCGCGATCCCCGGCCTCGCCCTGTACGTCGGGCTGCTGCGCGGCGTACTCGGCGATGCCATGGTCCCGCCGATCGGGCAGCTCACCGACCTGTGGGACCAGCTCACCGGGGTCCGCCCGCTCGACCTCGACGACGAAGGGCGGGTGCGCCTGGACACCTGGGAACTCGCCCCCGCCGTCCAGGCGGCCGTCACCGAGCGGTGGCAGGCCGCCACCACCGAGAACATCACCGAACTCGCCGACCTCGACTGGTTCCACGCCGAAGTGCAGCGCCTGTACGGATTCGCCGTGCCCGGCATCGACTACGCCGCGCCGGTCGAGACCGACGTCTCCTGGCCGGACACCACTGCCCCCTGAGACGGTCCGGTCCGGGCTCCGGGGAAAGTCCTTCGACGCGGGCAGCGGATCCTGTCATGATCGGGCGCATGCTTTCGAGTGTGATTGAACCGGTTCGTGTCGGTACGGAACAGCTCCCGGGAGGGCGGCTGTTGGGCTGGGCCGAGTGGGGGCCGGGGGACGGGGTGCCGGTGCTGTTCTCGCCCGGTGCGGCCACCAGCAGGCATCTCGGGTTCGGCGCCGATGTGCTGGACGGGCTCGGGGTGCGGCTGATCTCCGTCGACCGCCCCGGTCTGGGAGTCTCCTCGCCCGTGCCGGGGCGTACGTTCGGTGACTTCGTCGACGACGTCCGCGCGTTCGCCGGCCTGCGCGGCCTGGGGCGGCCCCTGATGGTCGGCAACTCTCAGGGGGCGCCCTTCGCGCTGGCGTGCGCCGCCGCCGGGGCGGTCCGGGCGCTCGCGGTGGTCTCCGGTGCGGACGAGGTCGCCGAGCCGTGCTTCGCCGACGCGCTTCCGGAGGAGTTGCGGCGCCTCGTCGGCCTGGCCGTGGCCGACCCGGCCGCCGCCGAGCAGGTCTTCGCCGGGTTCACCCCGCAGGGGATGTGGGACATGGTCATGTCCAACAGCCCGGAGTGCGACCTCGCCGTGTACCAACAGCCCGCGTTCGCCGCCGCCTACCGCCGGGCCCTCGACGAGGCCTTCGCACAGGGGGCGGCCGGCTACGCCCGGGACACCGTCCTGGCCATGGGGCGCTGGGGGATCGGGCTGTCGGACATCGCCGTACCCGTCGACCTCTGGTACGGGGAGAAGGACACCGGTCACTCGCCCGACCAGGGGGTCCGGCTGGCCTCGCGCATCCCGGGCGCGGTCCGGCATCTGGTGCCGGAGGCCGGCGGGGCGGTGCTCTGGACGCACTCCGAGCAGGTGCTGAGCACGTTGCTGGGGCGTGTCGTGGGCCGTTGAGCTGTTGAAACGTTGAGCCGTTCGGCGTCACAGAAGGGCCCCCGCCTGCACGTCCAGGCGGGGGCCCTCCCTTCATCCGCCTGCCCGGTGAAGGTTGAGAAGACGATCACGAGGCAGGACGTATCTGCGCCTCCCGGTCAGGGGGCGAGCAGCAGCACGTCGGCGCGCTCCTTGGCGGCCGCGTAACGCTTCGCCACGTCCTGCCAGTTGACGACGGCCCACATCGCCTCGATGAAGTCGACCTTCTGGTTCTTGTACTGGAGGTAGAAGGCGTGCTCCCAGGCGTCGAAGACCAGGACCGGGACGGAGCCCTGGCCGACGTTGCCCTGGTGGTCGTAGACCTGCTCGACGATCAGCTTGCCGCTGACCGGCTCGTACGCCAGGACGCCCCAGCCGGAGCCCTGCGTGGTGGCCGCGGCCTTCGTCAGCTGGGCCTTGAAGCCGGCGAAGGAGCCGAACGACTCGGTGATCGCGTCCGCCAGGTCGCCGACACCGTCCGCCGCGAGCGGCTCACCGCCGCCGTCGCCGGTCATGTTGTGCCAGTAGATGGAGTGCAGGATGTGGCCGGAGAGGTGGAACGCGAGGCTCTTCTGGAGTCCGTTGATCGCCCCCCAGGCCTCCTTGTCGCGGGCCTCCGCCAGCTGCTCCAGGGTGTCGTTCGCACCCTTCACATAGGCGGCGTGGTGCTTGTCGTGGTGGAGCTCGATGATCTGCGGATTGATGACCGGTTCGAGCGCCGCGTAGTCGTACGGGAGTTCCGGAAGCGTGTACGTGGCCATGTGGTCGAACCCTCCAGCTGCTGTCCTGTTGTTATTGCAACCTATATGCAAGAGCAGGCTAACAGCAGGAGGGGGCGATAGTGATCAGCCCTTCGACGTAGGACCGGGCGCGCCCTCACGCACGGGCGCGCGTGCGGGCGTCGGCGAGCCGGTCCAGGTGGTCCTCGTACGCCTTCGCGTAGTGCGCCGCCCGCGCCGGGTCCGGTTCGACGACCGAGGTCGGGGCCGTCCACGCGGCCGTGTCCAGCTCCGTGCCGAAGCGCCGGGCCGCCGCGAGCACCGCGCCGCGCGCACCCACCTCGCCCTCCACGATCCGGACCGGCCGGCCCAGCACATCGGCGAACAGCCGCATCCAGGCGGGGGAACGGGTGCCGCCGCCGCACAGGGCGAGGGTGCCGGTGAGGCCCGCGGCCTCCAGGCAGTGCCTCGCGGCGAAGCCGATGCCCTCGCAGACGGCGCGGATCAGATCGGCGGGGGTGGTCTCCAGGGACACGCCGGTGAACTCGGCGCGCAGCCTCGGCTCGACGAACGGGGCGCGTTCGCCGGACGGGGCGAAGTAGGGGAGCACCCGGACCCCGTTCGCGCCGGGCGCGGTGGCGGCGAGCAGTGCGTCGACCTCCGTGTGGCGTACGCCGGTGGTGGTCAGGACCCAGTCCAGGGCCGCGGTGCCGACCATCGCGGGCATGGCGCGCAGCCAGTGGCCGGGGCGGTCGGTGGAGATGTGCAGCCCGGCCGGTTCGCCGTCCAGGTCGAGCCGTTCCGTGGCCACCAGCGCGGCCAGACAGGTGCCGACGATCAGCAGCCCGTCGCCGGGGCGGGTGACGCCCGCGCCGAGCGCGCAGGCCGGCAGGTCGTACGGGCCGTTGGAGATCCGTAACCCGGAGGGGAGTTCGGCGGTGGCGACCGGGTCGCTCACCGGGGCGAGGAGCGGGGCCCGGTGGGCGAGGCCGAGCGCGGCCACGACATCGGAGGCGTACGCACGGGTCATCGGGTCCAGGAACGGCATCGACGCGTCGGAGACATCCGTGGCCCGGACCCCCGTCAGCCGCTGGAACACCATGTCCTTGCAGTACAGGGCGGTCGCCGCGGCGTCGAGCGAGGCGGGTTCGTGCCGGTCGAGCCAGGCCAGCACCGGGCCCGGACAGCCCGGGAACATCGCGCTGCCCGTGCGCCGGTAGACGGTCTCGAAGACGCCGGACGCCAGCCAGGCATCGACCAGTTCATGGGCCCGGCCGTCCATCCAGGAGATCGCCTTGCGGACCGGCCGGCCCGCCGCGTCGACCAGCCAGACGCCGTCGCCCTGTCCGGTGAGTCCGGCGAACGCCACCCCGTCGGAGCCGAGCGCGGCCAGCACCTCGCGGACCGCCCCGTACACCTCGTCCATGTCCTGCTCCACGAACCCGTCGTGGATCGCCAGCCCCACCGGGCGGGACTCGACGGCCAGCGTGCGGCCGAGCGGGTCGAAGGCCGCGGCCTTCACCACGGACGTGCCGACATCGACACCGATGTAGCGCGGCCCGGTTACGCTTCCGGTCATCGTCACGGCTCCTCTCAGAGGGCGTGGGCGAGCGGTTCGCCCCGCACATAGCGCGCCACCTCGGCCGCCGCGATCCGGGCCGCCTTCTGCGCGACGGCCCGGCTGGCCCCCGCCACATGCGGGGTCATCAGCAGATGCGGGGTACGGAAGAGCCGCGAACCGGCCGGGGGCGGCTCCTGCTCGTACGTGTCGAGCGCCGCCGCCCGCAACTGCCCCGAGTCCAGGGCGTCGCACAGCGCTTCCGTGTCCAGCAGCCCGCCCCGGGCCGCGTTCACCAGCACCGCACCGCGCGGCAGCAGCGCCAGCTCACGGGCGCCGATCAGATGCCGGGACTCCGGGGTGAGCCTGGCGTGCAGGGTGAGGACGCGCGAGCGGGCCAGCAGCGCCTCCAGCGAACCGGCCCGCATCCCGAGGACGTCGCCGCGCACATACGGGTCGTACACCTCGACCTCGGCGCCGAACGCGGAGAGCACCCGGGCCACCCGGCTGCCCACCGCGCCGTAGCCGATCAGACCGACCGGGGTGTCCTCCAGCTCCAGGCCGCAGTTCTCGTACGTGTAGTGGGAGGCGTCCCAGCGGCCGTCGACGGCGAGGGAGCGGTGCGCGTCGGGGATGCGGCGCAGCGCGGAGAGGATCAGCCCGACGGTGAACTCGGCGGTCGCCGCCGCATTGCGCCCCGGCGCGAAGCACACCCGTACGCCCCGGGCGCGTGCCGCAGCCGCGTTCACATTGACCGGGCCGCCCCGGCAGACCACGATCAGCCGCAGATCGGGCGCGGCGGCCAGTACCCGTTCCGTGAACGGGCCCATCTGCGTCACGCACACCTCGACCCCGTCCAGGGCGGCGATCAGCGCGTCCTCGGCGTCGCTCGCCTCGTCGACCTCGGCGACCTTGCCGAAGGGTTCCAGGGGCCAGGGCAGGGTGAGTTCGCCGAGCTGCGGCTCCGTGCCGAGCGGGTCGAGCACGTGGTGCAGGGCCTCGGCGAGCAGGGAGTTGCGGACGAAGTGGTCACCGGCGAGCAGAATCCTCGTCGCGGGGCGGACCGTCTCGGGGCGGGTCATCGCAGAGCGTCTCCTGTCTGGGCGTCGAAGACATGGACGTGCCGGGGATCGGCGGTGATGCGTACGGTGTCGTCCCGGTCGAGCCGTACCTCCGGACCGGTCACGACGACCAGCGGCTTCGCCACCCCGTCGAGCGACAGCGTGACGATGCCGGATTCCAGCAGGGGTTCATGGGCGGCGACCCGGGCCCGTGCACCAGTGTCGTCCAGGCGCAGGTCCTCCGGGCGGATGCCGAGCACCACCGCGCGTCCCGCCGCGATCCGGTGCGGCACGGGGACGCGCACGGAGTCCGAGAGGCGCACCCCGCCCGATCCGTCGGCCGTACCCGGCAGCAGATTGACCGCCGGCTCCCCGACGAAGTCGGCGACGAACAGATTCGCCGGGGCGTCGTAGATCTCCTCGGGCGTGCCGAGCTGCTGGATCTCGCCGTCCCGCATCACCGCGATCCGGTCGGCGAGCGACAGCGCCTCCTCCTGGTCGTGCGTGACGAGGATGGTGGTGTGGCCGCTGTCGCGCTGGATGCGTTTCAACTCCCGCCGGGTGGTGTCCCGCTGGGCGGCGTCGAGATGGGAGAGCGGTTCGTCCAGAAGGAGGACGTCGGGGACCCGGATCAGCGCGCGGGCCAGCGCGACCCGCTGCTTCTGGCCGCTGGAGAGCCCGGCCGGACGGGCGTCCAGGAGGTCGGTGATCCCGATGCGCTCGGCCATCCCGGTGACCCGGCGGCGGATCTCGGCCCGGCCGCACCCGCCCCGGGCGGCGAGCCCGAAACCGAGGTTCTCCGCGACCGTCAGCGGCGGATAGAGCGCGTAGTTCTCGAACGCCACCCCGATATTGCGCTGCCGGGCCGGGAGCCGGACCACCGACGAACCGCCGATGAGGATGTCGCCGCCGGTGACCGTCTCCAGGCCGGCGATCATCCGCAGGGTCGTGGACTTGCCGCAGCCGGACGGGCCGAGCAGCCCCAGCAGCTCGCCGGAGCGCAGCTCGACGTCGACGGACCGGACGGCCTCGACGGCCACCCGGCCCCGCCCGGTGTAGGTCTTGCGCAGTGCGCGCAGGGCCAGTTCAGTCATCCGTCATCGCCGCCTCGCCCTCACCCGTCATCGCCGTCCCCCGCTCCGGAGTCCCGGCCGGTGCAGCAGACCTCGTAGGGCACCTTGTGCTCGTCGAGCTCGCGCAGTGCCTGGGGGGACGCCCCGTCGTCGACCAGCAGCAGATCGAAGCGGGACAGCGGGGCGAGACGGTGCAGGGCGACCCGGCCCAGCTTCGAGTGGTCGAGCAGCAGCACATTGCGGCTCGCCGAGTCGAGCATCGCGCGCTTCACGGAGATGATGTGCTGCTCCTGGTGGTAGGCGAAGCCGCCGGACGCGGCGGAGGTGGAGGTGAAGCAGATGTCGACCTGGAGCGACTGCACCGCCTCCACGCACGAGACGCCGAGGAACGAGGAGTGCAGCGGGTCGAAGTCCCCGCCGAGGCCCATCAGATGGATGCCGCGCTCCTGCGACAGCAGGTTGATCGCCTCCAGGAAGTTGGTGACGACGGTCAGCGGGGTGATGGAGCGGAGCCTGCGCGCGATCTCCAGCGTGGACGTCGAGTCGTCGAGCATGACCGCCATGCCCGGCTCTATGAGCTTCAGGGCCCGTTCGGCGACGGCGGCCTTCTCGGCCCGCATCGTCTTCAGCCGGTAGGAGACGTTCGACTCGAAGACGCCGGACGGCTGGGCGGTGACGCCGCCGCGGAACTTGCGGACGATGCCCTGCCGTTCCAGCTCGTCCAGATCGCGGTGGATGGTCATCAGGCTGACGTCGAAACGCTCCGCCAGTTCGGCGGCGCTCACCTCGCCCTGCGCGAGGACGTACTCGGCTATGGATGCCTGGCGCGGGGCGGGACCCCGCTGCGGAACGTTGCTCACGTGCTGATCCTTCGTCCTGGACGTGCCGGCCGGTCGGCCTCGAACAGCAGCAGACTCTCAGGCGGTACGGAGAGCCGGACCGGATGGTCGGGGCTCAGGCCGGCCGCCTCGGCGCGCGGGACGACGAGGGACAGCTGCTGCCCGCCGATCCGGACGGTGACTTCGGTGGCCCGGCCCAGCAGCTCGGTGACATGGACGGCGCCGGTCAGCTCCGGGGCCGGGTCCCCGCCGGTGGTCTCCGCCGGTCCCCGGAGTCCGATGTCCCGCGGCCGTACGCCCAGTTGGACGGCGGTGCCGGGCGGTGCGGGCACCGCCAGCGGCAGCTCGTAGGCCCCGTCGGGCGACCGGAAGTGCCCCTCGGGCGTCACCGTCCCCGGCAGCAGATTGATCCGCGGCCGGCCGAAGGACCGGGCCACGAAGGTGTCGTACGGGCGGTGCCACAGCTCCTCGCGGGTGCCGGTCTGCACCATGCGGCCGTCCCTGATCACCCCGATCCGGTCACCGAGCGCCAGCGCCTCCACCGAGTCGTGGGTGACGTACAGCGTGGTGGTGCGCCGGACCGCGCCGATCGCCCGCAGCTCCGCGCGCATCGCCTGCCGCAGCTTCGCGTCGAGGTGCGACAGCGGCTCGTCGAGCAGGAACGCCCTGGCCGGCCGTACCAGTACCCGGCCGAGCGCCACCCGCTGCCGCTGGCCGTTGGAGAGCCGTCCCACCTGGCGGTCCAGCAGGGTTCCGATGCCCAGGAGTTCGGCGATCTCCCCGATCCGCTCGCGCGCCTCGTTCGCGGGGAGGCGGTGGCGCGGCGAGCGGAGCGGGGAAGCGAGATTGTCGTACGCGGTGCGGTGCGGGTAGAGCGCGTACGACTCGAAGCACATGGCCACGCCCCGGTCGTAGGGCTCCACGCCCGCCATGTCCGCCCCGCCCAGCTCGACCGTCCCGGCCTGCGGCTGCTCCAGGCCCGCGATCGTCTTGAGCGTGGTCGTCTTCCCGGCGCCGGACGGGCCGAGCAGACAGAAGAACTCGCCCTCCGCCACCTCCAGGTCCAGGCCGTCGAGCGCGGTGTTCTTCCCGTACCGCTTACGGATACCGCGCAGCGCGATGGCTGCCGGGCCGGTCATGACTTCACCGCCCCGAACGACAGTCCGCGCACCAGATACCGCTGGATGGTGAGCGCCAGCAGCAGCGGCGGGACCACCGAGACCAGGGCCGCCGCGGCCGTCAGGTTGTACTTGGGCCGGTCGCCGCCGAGGAAGGACAGCGCGCCGACCGTCACCGTCTGCGCGTTCGACGAGGTGAGGATCAGCGGGAAGACGAAGTTGTTCCACGCGAAGATGAACGCCAGCAGCGAGACGGCCGCGATCCCCGGCTTCACCAGCGGCAGCGCGACCTTGAAGAACGCCTGCTTGCGGGTGTAGCCGTCCAGCAGCGCCGCCTGCTCCAGCTCGGGGGAGAGGTCGGAGAAGTACGACCGCATGATCCAGACGATCAGCGGGAGCGTCACCAGTTGCAGCACCCACACCATGCCGACATAGGTGTCGAAGAGCCCGAGCTGCTGGTAGAGCACGAACAGCGGGATGATCACGGTGAGTTCGGGTGCGAAGCGGAACGAGAGCAGGGTGAACATCAGGTTCTCCGAGCCGCGGAACCGCCACCGCGCGGCGGCGTACGCGGCAGGCAGCCCGATCACCAGCGACAGCGCGACGGCGCCCAGCGACACGACGAGGCTGTTCACGAAGAACCGGAGGAACGGCACGCCCTGGTCGTCCCCGGCGCCCAGCACCGTGCGGTACGAGTCGAGGGTCGGGGTGAACGAGAAGTACGTGCTGAACAGCTCGTTCGTCGGCTTCAGCGACAGGACCACCATCCAGGCGACCGGGAACAGCGCGAAGACGAAGTAGGCGATCAGCGCCAGGTCGGCGACGACGGAGAGCAGCCCGCGCTTCATCGCTCCACCTCCGCGGCCCGGTTCTGGATCCGGCCCAGATAGCGCACCAGCACCATCGTGACCAGGTAGACCACGGCCCACAGCACGATCATGTAGCTGATCCCGAACGAGTAGCGCTGGAAGCGGATCGCCTCCAGATAGGCGCGGATCTGGAGCACCATCGTCGAGTCGCCGGGGCCGCCCTCGGTCAGCGCGTAGATGATGTCGAAGACCTTCAGCGAGTCCATGAACCGGAAGATCACGGCGACCAGGACGTACGGCCAGAGCATCGGCAGCATCAGGCGCCGGAAGGTGAACCACCAGCCCGCCCCGTCTACCGCCGCCGCCTCGAACGGCGAGGCGGGCAGCGAGCGCAGACCGGCCAGCGCGAGGATCGCGACGAACGGTGTGTAGACCCACACGTCCACGGCGATCGACGAGAGCAGCGCGCCCGTCGGGGTGTCCGTCCACTGCACCCCGCCGAGGCCGAGCGGCTCCAGGAGGTGGTTGATGACGCCGACCGAGGGCTGGAGCATCAGCTTCCACATGATCGCGGCGATCACCGGCGCGATCATCAGCGGCAGGATCAGGACCTTCTCCAGCACCCGCCCGACGAGGCTCGACCGGTGCAGCAGCAGCGCCACGGCCACTCCGAGCACCGTCTCGACGGCCGCCGCGCCGACCGCGTACGCCACCGTCACCCGCGCCGAGTCCCAGAACGCGGGCTGGGTGAAGATCCGCCGGTAGTTCCCGAGGCCCACCAGGTCGGGCTGTGGCTTGCTCGCCGCGAAGTCGAACACCGTGTAGTAGAGGCCGAGCCCGAACGGGTAGAGGATGCCGCCGGTCAGCAGCAGCGCGGGCACGATCAGCAGATACGGCCGCAGCGAGCGGCGCCAGGCCGGCACCGCCCGCACCGCACGCTTCCCGGTCCCCGCGCCGGAGGCCGCCCCGTGGTCGGCCACCGGCACGGGGGCCGCGCGTCCCGGCACCGGTCAGCCGACCTTCGACGCCAGATCGCCGGCCAGGCCGTTCAGCACGGACGAGGCGTTCTTCCCGCCGTAGATCTCCTGGAGCGCGGCGGCCCAGCTGGTCGTCGCGTCGAAGAACTGCTCCTGCGGGGTGAACTGGATCCGCGTCTCGTCGACGACCGTCTCGAAGGTCTCGATGAAGCCGGGGACGGCCCGCATCTTGTCCTTGTACGCGGCGTCCTGGCCGACCGACTTCCGTACCGGGTCGATGTGGTTGTGCTCGATCGCGCCCTTGCGCAGATGCTCCTTGCCGGTCGCCCACTGGAGGAACAGCCAGGCGGCGGACTTGTTGCGGCTCCTGGCGTTCATGCCGAGCGACCAGATCCACATGTTCGTGGCGAGCGAGCCGCCGGGGCCCTTCGGCCCGGGGTGGAAGGCGATCTTCCCGGAGGCGGGGGAGGCCCCCTTCACCGCCTGGAAGTAGGCGGCGGTGTCCGCGTCGAAGAGCATCCCCGCCTTCTTCGCCCCGAGGTCGCTGGAGCACTGGTACCAGGTGTACGAGGTCCAGGACGGCGGCCCGCCCTTCCTGACCATCTCCGCCCAGTCCCGGGTGAACGCGATTGCCTCCGGGGAGTTCATCGCGGGCTTCACCTTCCCGCCCTCGACGGTGAAGTCCTTCAGGCCGTTGCGGGCGTACATCGTCATGAAGCCGGGATGGATCGTCGCCCAGCTGCGCGAGCCGCGCACCGCGACCCCGTACATCCCGTCGAAGCCCGCCCCCGGCGCCCGGCGGGTGATCGCCCCGGCGACCTCGCGCAGCTCGTCGAAGGTCTCGGCGGGCTTCAGGCCGAGCTTCTTGAACACCTCGGTGTTGTACGCGACGACATTGGTCTCCCAGCCCCACGGCAGCGCGTACTGCCCGCCCCGCCCGAGCGGCGCGCCCGCCTTCAGCGACCACTGGTCGGCCGAGAGGAGGTTGGGGAAGAAGTCCTCCTGGTCCCATTCGGCCCCGGTGGCCGAGGAATTGCGCATCCACGGACCGAGGTCCTCCAGCCACCCCGGCGGTCCGTACTGCCACACCATGTACGCGCCGAGCATGAACACGTCGTAGGAGGCGCGTCCGCTGGAGAGGTCGACGGTGAGCTTGTCGAAGTAGTTGTCCTCCGGGAAGACGTCGTACTCGACCTCGATCCCGGTCTTCTCGGTGAACGCCTTCAGATCGGCGATCAGCGCATCGGTGTACGGATGCTTGTTGAGCAGCGCCTTGACGGTCCTGCCCTTGGCCCGCTTCCAGTCGAAGGAGCCGGTGATGTCGTCGGCCGCGGAGCCGTCGCTCCTGGCCCTGCCGTCGCCGAAGCCCGCGCCGCAGGCGGTCAGCAGCGGGGCGGCGGACGCGGCCGTGGCCGCGCCGATGGCGAGGAACCGTCGCCGGTCGTGCGCGTGCATGTCCATCCGTGACCTCCACGGTCCGGCCGGAGATGGGTGGGGGGCCCGTTCACACGTTGAATCGACTGGTTAACAGAGCTTGGAACAACGGAAGTTGGCCGTCAATCCCTCGCGCAACGGAAATTCTCGGTGCAGAGTGAGAAGTTCACAGAGGGGACCGATATGTGGATGGGCATCGATCTCGGCACGCAGAGCGTCCGGGCGGTGGTGGCAGGAGACCGCGGTGAGATCCTTGGCAGCGGCTCGGCCCCGCTCACGGGCAGACGTGACGGCGTACGGCATGAGCAGCGGCCCCTCGACTGGTGGACGGCCGTGTGCGCGGCGGCCCGTCAGGCGCTGCGCGACTGCCCCGCTCCACGTGCGCTCGCCGTCTGCGCCACCTCGGGCACCGTGCTGCTCGCCGACCGGGAGGGCCGGCCGCTGACTCCCGGGGTGATGTACGACGACGGGCGGGCCGTCGCGGAGGCGGCCAGGGCCAAGGCCCCGCCGAGCTGGGCCCTGCCCAAGGTGATGTGGCTGCTGCGGGAGTACGGGGGAGGGGCGGACGGTGCCGTACGGGTCATGCACCAGGCCGATCTGGTCCTGGCGCGGCTCGCCGGAACGCCGCTGCCCACCGATTCCAGCCACGCCCTGAAGACCGGCTACGACCTGGAACGGGACGACTGGCCGCGGCGGAGATTCGGCAAGCTGGGCCTGCCCGACGGGCTGTTCCCGGACGTGGTGCGGCCGGGCACGAGGATCGGTGAGGTGGGGCGGGCGGCGGCCGAGGAGACCGGGATTCCGGCGGGCACGCCCCTCGTGGCCGGGATGACGGACGGGTGCGCGGCGCAGCTCGCCTCCGGTTCGCTCACCGTCGGCTCCTGGAACTCGGTGCTCGGCACGACGCTGGTCCTCAAGGGAGTCACCTCGTCACCGGTCGAGGACCGGGCCGGGGTCGTCTACAACCACCGCGCGCCGGACGGGAGCTGGCTGCCGGGCGGCGCCTCGGGGGTCGGCGGCGGGGTGCTGACGGCCGCCTTCCCGGCCGTGGACCCGGTCCGCATGGACGCGCTGGCCCGCGACCACGAACCGGCGCGGGTGGTGGCGTATCCGCTGGTGGCGAGGGGGGAGCGCTTCCCGTTCGTCGCGCCGGAGGCCACCGGGTTCCTGCTCGGCGAGCCCGCCTCCGACGCCGAACACTGGCTGGCCCTGCTGACCGGGGTGGGCCTGGTCGAACGGCTCTGCCTCGACTACCTCGACCTGCTCGGCGCCCAGCAGTACGACCGGCTCACCTTCACCGGCGGCGCGGCCCGCAGCGGCTACTGGAGCCGGCTGCGCGCCGACATCCTGGGCCGGTCCGTGTGCATCCCGCAGTACAGCGAACCCGCACTCGGCATGGCGATCCTCGCCGCGTACGGGGCGGGGACCGGGACCAGCCTGATCAGGACAGCGGGTGCGATGGTGCGGCTGCGCCACGTGCTGCACCCGCACCCGGTGCGCACGGCGTGGTACACCGAGCCCTACCTCACCCTGGTGGACGAACTGGAGCGACGCGGCTGGCTCCCCGGCCCGGTCGCCGCCCACGCCCGCACCCGAACGGAGCAGCCGTGACCGCCCGCGACCATCGGAACCCGAACGGAGCAGCCATGACCGCCCGTATCCGAACGGAGCAGCCATGACCAGGAGCCCGGCCACCCTGCTGCTCGCCCGCCACGGTCAGACCGTCTGGCACGCGGAGAACCGCTACGCCGGGGTCAGCGACATCGCCCTGACCGACGAGGGCCGCCGCCAGGCCCGGCAGCTGGGCGAGTGGGCCGCCCGGAGCGAGGTCGACGCGATCTGGACCTCCACGGTCAGCCGCGCGATCGAGACCGCACGGCCCGCGTGCGAGGCGCTCGGCCTCGCCCCCCGGCGCGAGCACGAGCTGCGCGAATGCGACTTCGGCGAGGTGGAGGGGCGCACCCTGGCGGAGTTCGCGGCCGAGCACCCGGAGCGGGCCCGGGAGTACCGCGCCGACCCGGTGGCCCACCCCTTTCCCGGGGCCGAGGACCCGCGGGCCGCGGCGGCCCGGGGGACGGCGGCGCTGCGCCGGATCGCGGACGGGCACCCGGGGCAGCGGGTGCTCGTCGTCGCGCACAACACCCTGCTGCGGCTGGTGCTGTGCGAACTGCTGTCGATTCCGCTGGGCGCCTACCGCCGGGTCTTCCCGCGGCTGCGGAACACGGCGGTGAGCGAGGTGCGGATCGGGGCGCAGGGCGGTGCGCTGCTCTCCCTCAACGTGCCCTGCGCACCGGACGGCCCCGGCGCACAAGGCGTACCTGACGTGCCGCGCGTACCGGGCGTCAGACCTTGACGGCCGCCGCCCGCCGCTGCCGTACGAGACCGATGACGCTCAGCACGAGGGTCAGCGCGCCGGACGCCACCAGCTGGTCACGGGTGCCCGGCTGGCGCAGCATCAGGACGAAGACGCCGGCCATCGCCAGGAGCGCCAGTACCGTCAGGACCGGGAAGAGCCACATCCGTACGACGAGCTTCTCCGGGGCCTCGCGCTCCAGCCGGTCGCGCAGGATCAGCTGGGAGACGGCGATGAAGATCCAGACGACCAGGATCACCGCGCCGATCATGTTGAGCAGCCACGGGAAGACGTCGTCGGGACGCCAGTAGCTGAGCAGCACGCACAGGAAGCCGAACACGGACGAGACCAGCACCGCGGTGCGCGGAACACCCGAGGAGACCTTGCCGAGCCGCTTGGGGCCCTGGCCCCGGGCGACCAGCGAGCAGGCCATCCGCGAGGCGCCGTAGATGTTGGCGTTCATCGCGGAGAGCAGGGCGACCAGGATGACCACGTTCATGATCTCGGCCGCGCCGCTGATGCCGAGGTGGTCCAGGGCGGCGTAGAACGGACCGACCTTCACGACCTTCGGGTCGTCCCACGGGACGAGCGTGACGACGACCGCCATCGATCCGACGTAGAAGAGCGCGATCCGCCACATCGCCGTCCGCACGGCCTTGGCGACACCCCGCACCGGGTCCTCGGACTCCGCCGCGGCGATGGTGACGGTCTCCAGACCGCCGTACGCGAAGACGGAGGCGAGCAGTCCGATCACCAGTCCCTCGGCGCCGTTCGGCATGAAACCGCCCTCGCCGCTGAGGTTGGCGGTGCCGGGGGCGTCCGTACCGGGCAGCACGCCCAGGACCGCCAGCACGCCCAGGACCAGGAAGAGCGTGATCGCCACGACCTTGAGGGTGGCGAACCAGAACTCGAACTCGCCGAACTTCGTCACCGAGGCCAGGTTGGTGCCCAGGAAGACCACCATGAACAGCGCGACCCAGGCCCACTCCGGGGTACCGGGCAGCCAGCCGGTGACGATCTTCGCGGCGCCGATGCCCTCCAGGCCGACGGCGACACAGAGCAGCACCCAGAACGCCCAGCCCGCGGTGAACCCCGCCCATGGCCCGATCGCCCGCTCCGCGTGGACGGAGAAGGAACCGGAGGCCGGGTTCGCGGCCGACATCTCACCGAGCATCCGCATCACGAGCATCACCAGCAGCCCGGAAACGGCGTACGCGATGATGATCGACGGTCCCGCGGCGGCTATGCCCGCGCCCGAGCCGACGAAGAGTCCGGCGCCGATGACACCGCCGAGGGCGATCATCGACAGATGGCGCTGCTTGAGCCCGTGGGTGAGAGCCGAATCGGCCCCGGTGTCGGAGACGGCGACCGGGGAGCCGGTGGGGGGAGACGCGGATTTCCGAGACATGGACAAGCTCTGTTCGGTAGGCGAGACGTGGGGGACGTGGGGATGTGGGGACGTGGGGGGACGTGCGCGGACAGTCTGGGCACGCACCCCGCCGACGGGGAACCAGTGTCCGCCATACGGGCACGATGCTCACACAAGGTGCACACCCGGACACAGCGGGGCGATGGCCGGGTCGCGGCCGGCTCGGCGTCCGGTCGACCGCCGGTCGATCCCGGGTGGAATTGGCGGGACCCTACAGTCCTTCCCGGTGGTCGCGTCCAGCCGGATCCGAGCCACTCCGCCCCCACCTCAGTGACAAGCATCACGCCCCCGCGTGATTGCGCACCGTCCTTTGTGTGAACCCCACCAACGCCTCGGTCATCGCTTTGTGGGCCACTGATGGTGATCGGGCGTTAACCCGTGGGCTAACGTCGGGCTCAGTCTGTCCCCACCTGCCCTCACCCCGCGGAGTCCCGATGAGCACTGCTGCCGCCGCCCCTGCCCGCACCGGAGCGGTCCTCGCCGACCTGCTGCCCGCCGCCAGGCACCGTTACGCCGTCGACACGGCCCTGGTCCTCGGCGGCGCCGCGCTCACCGGCATCGCCGCCCAGATCGCCGTGCCGGTCCCCGGCTCCCCGGTCCCGGTCACCGGCCAGACCTTCGCCGCGCTCCTCGTCGGCACCGCGCTCGGCGCCCGCCGCGGCTTCCTCTCCCTCGCGGTGTACGCGCTGGTGGGCATGGCGGGCATGCCGTGGTTCTCCGAGGGCACCTCCGGCATGGGCTTCCCCTCGTTCGGCTATGTCCTCGGCATGCTGCTCGCCGCCTCCGTGGTCGGCGGCCTCGCCCGCCGCGGCGGCGACCGCTCCGTGCTGCGCACCGCGGGCACGATGGTGCTGGGCTCCGCGATCATCTACGCGGTCGGCGTCCCGTACCTGGCGCTGGCCACCGGCATGTCGGCGAGCGCCGCCATCGCGGCCGGCCTGGTGCCGTTCCTGCTCGGCGACGCGCTGAAGGCGGCGCTGGCCATGGGCGCGCTGCCCGCGGCCTGGAAGCTCATCGGCCGCCGGGGCTGATGCCGTAACTCCCCCTGAAGAGGCTCGCCGGGTCGTGACGCGACACCAGACCGGCGAGCCTCTGCTGTGTCCGCGTGTCGTGGAAGCCCTCGGTCCGGTCCCCGCCGCCGAAGGAGAAGTTCAGCGAACGGCCCAGGGCGACCGGGGCGAGCACCTCGGCCACCTCCGCGTACAGGGCCCGTACCGAGGCCACGTCCGTACCGTCGAGCGGTGAGAGCAGCCGCACCAGGAACCCGGCCTCGCGGTACGGCACCGCGTTGTCGACGGCGGGCCGCGCGGCGAGCGCGCCGCCCAGGTGGTTGATCTGGACCACGGTCATCATCGGGGCCTTCGGCCCGGTCAGCTCCAGCACGCGCCCGGCGCGGTCCTCGTCCAGGCCGCCGAGCACCACGCTGTCGCCGTAGTAGGCGTGCGGGAACGGCGGGTCGCTGTGGATGGTGTGGCTGTCGGTGTACGGCATCTCCCGCAGCGAATCCGCGAGCGCGGGCCCGATCGCCCGCAGCGGCGCGACCAGCCGCTCGCCCTCGGCCGCGCTGCCGGTGTACGCGACCCGTACCGAGATCACGTACCGCCCCCGCAGCGGCTCCGGCAGCTGCGGGACGTCGGGGTACCGGATCGCCGCCAGCGAGGACGTCAGCGTGTCGGGCACGGCCCCGGCCCACTCCAGATAGCGGCCGACCACCTCGGCGGCGCTCGTCCCGGCCGCCTCCCCGTCGAAGGCGACCGAGCCGCCGTACAGCCGCCCGGCCCGGACCAGGCCGATCTCCATGCCGGTCACCACGCCGAGCCGGTGGCCGCCGCCGCGCAGCGCCCAGAAGAGATCGGGCTCGCTGTCCGGGGAGACATGGCGCACCGCCCCGTCGGCCGTCACCACGTCGAGCGCGTGCACATGGTCGGCCGCGTAGCCGAACTCCCTGGCCAGCACGCCCAGCCCGCCCCCGAGGGTGTAGGAGACCGCGCCGACCGACGGGGACGAACCGTTCAGCGGGGCGAGCCCGTGCGGTGCGGCGGCCTCGATCACCTGTCCCCAGGTGGCGCCCGCGCCGATCCGCGCGGTGCGGCGGACCGGGTCGACCTCGACGGAGTCCATCCGGCGGGTGCTGATCAGGACCCCGCCCTCGACCGCCCCGGGCAGCCCGTGGCCGGTGGCGTGGACGTGGACCGGCAGTCCGCGCGCGGCGGCGCCGGCCACGGCGGTGCGTACGTCGTCGGCGTGGGCGGCCTCGACGACGAGGTCGGGCCGGACCGCGAAACCGGTCTGGAAGCCGGCGGGGGCGGTGGTGGTCATGGAAAGGCTCTCCGATCGCTCGCTCGGTGGCGTTGCGAGGGAGAGCCTTTCCGCTATACCTGACAAGGTCCGTCAGGTATTGGCAGGCGTTTCCACGGCCGTGCGGTTCTTGCGGTTCCTGGCCTCACGGACCAGCGAGATCGCCACCACCAGCGCCGCGACCAGCAGCGAGAGCAGTACCTGCTGACGTCCGTCGTCGTCGGTCAGCATGTAGACCAGGACGAACGAGATCATCGCGATGGTCGCCCAGGTCAGATACGGGAAGAGCCACATCCGTACGACCAGCTTCTCCGGCGACTCGCGCAGGATCATGCCGCGCATCCGCAGCTGGGTGAAGCAGATGACCAGCCAGACGAACAGGGCGACCGCACCGGAGGAGTTCAGCAGGAACTGGAAGACGGTGTCGGGCCACTGGTAGTTGAAGAACACGGCGACGAAGCCGAAGACGACCGAGGACAGGATGGCGGCCTGCGGCACGCCCCGCTTGTTCGTCCGGGCGAAGGCCTTCGGCGCGTCCCCGCGCCCGCCCAGCGAGAAGGCCATTCGCGAGGCGGTGTAGAGACCGGAGTTCAGGCACGACAGCACGGCGGTGAGGACGATGACGTTCATGACCTGGCCGGCGTGCGGGATGCCGATGGAGTTGAGGGCGGCGACATAGCTGCCGTCCTTCACGATCGACTTGTCGTTCCACGGCAGCAGGGTGAGCACGATGAAGATCGAGCCCAGGTAGAAGACGGCGATCCGCCAGATCACGCTGTTGGTGGCCTTCTGGACGGCGCGCTGCGGGTTCTCGGACTCACCGGCGGCGAGGGTGACGATCTCGCTGCCCATGAAGGAGAAGACGACCATGAGCACACCGGTGAGGATCGCGCCCGGCCCCTCGGGGAAGAACCCGCCGGTGTCGGTGAGGTGCGCGAAGCCCGCGCCGGGGTTGTCCGAGCCGGGCAGCACCCCGAAGACGGCGAGCAGTCCGACGACCACGAAGGCGCCGATCGCCACGACCTTGATCCCGGCGAACCAGAACTCGAACTCGCCGTACGACCCGACCGAGACCAGGTTCGTCGCGGTCAGCACCACCATCACGATCAGCGCCCACGCCCACTGCGGGACGCCCGGCACCCAGCCCTCCAGGATCTTGGCACCCGCCGTGGCCTCGACGGCGAGCACCACGACCCAGAAGAACCAGTACAGCCAGCCGATCGAGAAACCGGCCCAGCGGCCCAGCGCCTGGTCGGCGTAGGCGGAGAAGGAGCCCGAGCTGGGGCGGGCCGCGGCCATCTCGCCGAGCATCCGCATCACGAAGACGACCATCAGGCCGACCAGGGCGTACGAGAGCAGGATGGCCGGTCCCGCGGCGGCGATACCGGCGCCGGAGCCCACGAAGAGGCCCGCGCCGATCACCCCTCCGATGGCGATCATCGAGAGGTGCCGGTTCTTGAGGCCCGCCTGGAGACCGTCGGAGGAGTGGGGGGAGTCCGGGGTGCCCGGCCCGTTCGACCGGTCCGGCTCGCCGGGCCGGTGGCCCGGCCCGGCCGTAGTCGTCTGCGACGTCATGGATCGAATCCTTACGTTCTCGGAGTCACGCGATGCGTGTCCGGCCGCCGAAGTGGGGTGCGGCAGCGAGTGATGCATTGAAGCCCGGCGGAACAGAAAAGCGGAACCCTTTCCTCCGAATCGTTGACCAAATCGTTGCCCGGACCGTTGCCCGGGTGGCCTTGCTCACACGGCGTCCGCGCATCGTGATCGCACGAGGCCCGCCGCAGGTCCCCGGCGGACCGGCCGGAACGTTCCGACCCCGATGGCGGCTACCCCGCGTCGCACGTGCCACACTCGGAACATGCGCGTGTACCTCGGCTCGGACCATGCCGGCTATGAACTCAAGAACCACCTCGTCGAGTGGCTCACGGCCCAGGGCCACGAGGCCGTCGACTGCGGCCCCCACATCTACGACGCCCAGGACGACTACCCGCCGTTCTGCCTGCGTGCCGCCGAGCGGACCGCCGCGGACCCGGACAGCCTCGGCATCGTGATCGGCGGCTCCGGCAACGGCGAGCAGATCGCCGCCAACAAGGTCAAGGGTGTCCGCGCCGCACTGGCCTGGAGCGAGCAGACCGCCGCCCTGGGCCGCGAGCACAACAACGCCAACGTGGTCGCCATCGGTGGCCGGATGCACTCGGTGGAGGAGTCCACCAAGTTCGTCGAGATCTTCCTCGCCACCCCGTACTCCAACGAGGAGCGTCACACCCGTCGCATCGAGATGCTGACGGCGTACGAGACGACCGGCGAGCTCCCCCCGATCCCGGCCCACCACCCGCAGCAGGGCTGACCGGTCCCACCCCTGTGCCGCCGGTGCTCCCGGCGGCACAGCCATTTCCCCGCGTCCCCGCGTCCCCGCGTCCCTACGTCACCGAGGAGAGCCGCCGCCGTGCCCGAGGGACATACGATCCACCGCCTCGCGGCGGACCACCGGGACAGGTTCGCCGGGCGGCCGGTGCGGGTGAGCAGCCCGCAGGGCAAGTTCTCCGCCGGCGCCGCACTGCTCGACGGCCGGCCCCTCACCGGCGTCGACGCCCACGGCAAGCACCTCTTCCTCGGCTTCGGGGGCACCGGCTGGGTCCACATCCACCTGGGCCTGTTCGGCAAGCTCGGATTCGGTACGGTCCCGGCCCCGCCGCCCACCGACACGGTCCGGCTGCGCCTGCTGAACGAGGAGCACCACGCGGATCTGCGCGGTCCGACGGCCTGCGCGCTGCTCACCGATCCGGAGAAGCGCGCGATACACGACCGTCTCGGACCGGACCCGCTGCGGACCGACGAGGACGGCGAGCGGGCCTGGCTGCGGATCTCGCGCAGCCGGATCACCGTCGCGGCCCTGCTGATGGACCAGAAGGTCATCTCGGGGGTCGGCAACGTCTACCGCGCGGAGGTGCTGTTCCGGCACGGGATCGACCCGTACCGCCTCGGCAGGGACCTCACCCGCGCGCAGTGGGACGCGATCTGGGCGGACCTGGTGGCGCTGATGCGCGAGGGCGTGCGGAACAACCGGATCGACACGGTCCGCCCCGAGCACCTGCCGGAGGCGATGGGGCGCCCGCCGCGGGTCGACGACCACGGCGGCGAGGTCTACGTGTACCGCCGGGCCCGCCAGTCCTGCCACATCTGCGGCGGCGAGATCCGCACCGCCGACCTCGCCGCCCGCAATCTCTTCTGGTGCCCGGGGTGCCAGAAGTCCTAGGGATTCCCTAGAACCCCCGGGGCAGCCACGGGGCCGTGTCCGACAAGAACGCCGACGACGTCTCCGCCAGCGCGCCCGCCCGCAGCTCCCGTACCCGCCCGGCCAGACCCAGCGAGCTCAGTGACTCGCCGCCCAGATACGCGGAGCCCAACTCCCGTACCGAGAGCGCGAGATCGGCCGGGTCGTCGGTGCGCCGACACGACGCGACGCCCTTCTCGTCGGCCGTGAGCCGCCAACGTCCCGCGTTCCAGGGGCAGAACGCGTCCTCCACCTCGAACACCACGTCCAGCGGGCCCCGGTACGTCCGGGCCTCCAGCGCCGCCCCCAGCTCCACCAGACGCACATGGAGCGAATCGCGGACCCGGATGTTGCACCGCCGTACGTCCGACACCAGGTGCAGCACCGCGTCGTCGACCGGGCGGTTGCGGGCCACGATCGTCGTCATCAGGTCGATGTCGAAGACGAACCGCCACAGCGCCGCGTACGCCGCCGGGTCCAGCGCGGCCAGGTCGTTGACCACGACGGTGCCCTTGGGGCCGGCCGGCTCCCACTCCGGCTTGATGTGGTACGTCACAGTGCCGACGATCTTCCCGTCCCGCTCCGCCAGCACGCACTGCTGCGCCGAGGAGCCCTGCCGGTTGGCGACCGGGTCGACCATGGGCTTGCGCTCCCAGCCGGGCGCGTGGGCCGGGACGCCGGGACGGCCGGAGACCAGCTGCTCGTACACGCTCTCGCACGCCGCCATCGCCTCGTCCGGCTTCGCGTGGCGCAGCCGCACCTCGTCCGTGCCCGGCGGCACGTCCAGCCGGATCCGGTCCTTCTCGATCGTCAGGGACATCTGCCGCGAGGCGGCGCCGTAGCCGAACCGGCCGTAGATCACCGGTTCCGAGGCCGTCAGTACGGCGAACGGCTCGCCCAGCGCGCGGATGTCGTCCAGCTGCCGGCGCATCATCGAGGTCAGCAGCCCGCGCCTGCGGTGCGTGGAGGCGACGCTCACCATGGTGATCCCGGCGGCGGGCACCAGAGCCCCGCCCGGCACCGCGACCCGGAAGCTGAACGCCCCCGCCGTGCCGACCACGTCGTCACCGTCCCAGATACCGAGCGACCGCTCGGGCTCGGTCAGCTGCTCCAACAGCTCGCGCTCCTCGGGAGTCTCCGGGTCCCCGCCGAACGCCAGCTCCAGACACCCGAACCATTGGTTCCATTCGGACGGACGCAGTACACGAAGCTCAGTAGTCATGGGCCATGCCTACCAGGGGGCACGGCGGCGGGGCGACCCGATTTCGAACGCATTGTCACGGGGTCCCCCTGCACCTCGGGCCGCCGGGTAGATAGGGTCCCGGCAATGGCCCGTCGCGCAGGAGCAGACACGTACCCGGCCCGATTGCGGAAATCGGCGCACCGGGCACGCATCGCGCTGCGCAAGTCCGGTGTCGACTACTTCCGCGGCGACGGCTCCGACTGGATCGCGCTGGTCGGCCTGCTGCTGACCGTTCCCGCCATCACCTGCGCCACGCTGTTCGATCCGATGTGGTGTTCACCGGCCGCACTCGTCCTGCCGATCGTCGCGGGCGGCCTGCTGCTGCGCCCGGCCAGTCTGCTGGGCCTGTACGCGACCGCCGCCACGGCCCTGATCGTGGAGTCGATCGGACTGGGCCCGTACGACGACGGTCCGGCCCGGGTGACACCGGGAATCGTCCTGGTGGTCGCGGCCTGCGGCTTCTTCGGGCTGGTCCTCGCCCAGTTCCGGGCCCGGGTCGGTGTGCCGTGGCGGCGCGGCGGCACCATGCTCTTCGACCTGCGCGAACGCATCCGGGTGCAGAGCGCCCTGCCCAGACTGCCCCAGGGCTGGCACCGCGAGATGGCGCTGCGCCCGGCGGGCGGGCAGTCCTTCTCCGGGGACTTCGTCGTCGCCGCCCGCACCAACGGCGGACGGACCCTGGAAGCCGTGCTCACCGATGTCTCCGGCAAGGGCATGGACGCGGGCTCCCGCGCCCTCCTGCTGTCCGGGGCCTTCGGCGGTCTGCTCGGCTCGCTGCCCCCGCACGGCTTCCTGCCGGCGGCCAACGGCTATCTGCTGCGCCAGGACTGGGACGAGGGGTTCGCCACCTCGATCCATCTGGTCCTGGACCTCGAATCGGGCGATTACGAACTCCTGTCGGCCGGGCACCCGCCCGCCCTCCAGCTCCACTCGGGCAGCGGTCAGTGGGAGGAGAAGGCGGCCGAGGGGCCGCTGCTGGGGGTGTACGACGGGGCGCAGTTCGACGCCGTGAAGGGCTCGCTGGCCCCCGGCGACGTGCTGATGCTGTTCACGGACGGCCTGGTCGAGGCATCGGACCGCGATATCGCGGAGGGCATCGACCGGTTGACCGGTGAGGCCGACCGCTATGTCGCCACCGGGTTCGAGGGCGCGGCCTGGCATCTGATCGAGGCGTGCGCCAAGGACGTCAACGACGACCGGGCGCTGCTGCTGTTGTCGCGCAGATCCTGAACCGTACGCAGATGGTGTCGCGCGGATCCTGAACCGTACGCAAACGGCCCGAACCGGGCGCGGGTCAACGGTGATCGGCCCATCACCGGAACGTGGACACCGGTATGTCCGGGTACGGGGACGGCGAGGCCCGTCCCCGTGCCCGGAACACCGTGGGCGTCGCCTCAGGCCGGGACCGCGAGTTTCCCGGCACCGTCGTCGCTGTCGCTGTCCTCGCCCCGGCCCCGCCCGCCCGGCAGGATGCGGGCCAGCCAGTGCGAGCGCCCGGCCGCCAGCGGTGCGAGGACCGCGAGGAGGAGCACATAGCCCGCGATGAACGGGGAGAGCCGCTCGTCCAGCCCCGCGGCCGCCGCCATCGTCGCGAGGATCAGGGCGAACTCGCCGCGCGCCACCAGGGTGGTGGAGATGTTCGCCGTGGCCTGCGGGCCGAACGCGTACACCTTCGCGGCGGCGAGCCCGGCGAAGACGTTCATGGCCAGGGTCACCGCGACGGCGGCCAGCACCGGCCACAGCACGGTCGGCAGATCGCCCGGGTCGATGGAGAGCCCGAAGGCGAAGAAGAAGATCGCGCCGAAGGCGTCCCGCAGCGGGTGGACCAGCTTGAGGATGCGCTCGCCGGAGGTCGTGCTGCCGAGCATCAGGCCGACCATGAACGCGCCGATCGCGTCCGCGACCCCGAACCACTCCGAGACGCCCGCCATGAAGACCGCGGCGCCGAGGAAGGAGATGACGAGGAGTTCGTCGTCACGGGTGTTGATCAGCTTGCCGATGACCCGGGTGCCGAAGCGGGCGGCCAGCGCGAGCAGCAGCAGGAAGCCGAAGGCCTTGCCGCCGTCGACCGCCGCGGCGGACAGGCTGTCGGCGCCCGACAGGATGGGCTGGAGCGCGGCCAGGTAGAGGGCGAGGAAGACGTCCTCGACCACGATGATGCCGAGGATCGGCTTGGTCTCCGGATTGCCGATACGGCCCAGGTCGACCAGGACCTTGGTGACGATGGCCGACGACGAGATGCCGAGCACACCGGCGAGGACGAGTGCTTCCGACGTGCCCCAGCCGAGCGCGAAGCCGAAGCCGAGCCCGGCGCCGACGTTCAGGGCGAGATAGGTGCCGCCGGCGATGGCCATCTTGCGGCCGCCGGTCTTGAGGTCGTCGAGGTGGAATTCGAGACCGAGGTAGAAGAGCAGCAGCACCAGGCCGAGTGCGGAGAGCATCTCCAGCTCGTGCGGATCGGCGACGAGCACGATGCCGGGTGTGTGCGGGCCGAGCAGGATTCCGGCCAGGATGAACAGGGGGATGGTCGGCAGTCCGATGCGGCTGCCCACGCGGGCGAGAACGGCGGCGGCGAGGAAGGCGCCGCCCATGGCGATGAGCGTGTCTGCGTGTCCGATGGGCCCGATCCTTCGTTAGGTCAAGAGAGCGTCAAGGAAGCGTCAGTAATTAGTTTACCGAACGATTGACGTTGCAACTGTCTCCCCTCGGGAAAACGTCGGGAGAACGCTGGGAACGCCTCGGGAACCCTCGCGAATCCGCCGGGATTCCCTCGCGAATCCGCCGGGAGAACGTCGGTGTTCCGTCCGCCGGGGTCCGCTTCCCCCCGATGGGACCTGGGGTTTCCCCCACCCCCGATCCGCCAGCAGCCGCCATGTTCCGGACCCGCCCCCGATCCGTAGGTTCGAGTCGTGGTCGAAGAAGCGGCCGATGAGCGACGGAAGGCGGACATCATGGGGCTGCGACGCACCAGGCAGCGCGCGCAGGACGGGCAGTACACGACGGACATCCACCAGGGGTCCGGGCCCTCGGACCTCGCCGTCGAACTGCGCGGCGTCCGCAGGCAGTACGGCCGGGGCGGCTCCGCCGTCCACGCGCTGCGGGGCATCGACCTCGCCCTCCCGCGCTCCAGCTTCACCGCCGTCATGGGACCGTCCGGCTCCGGGAAGTCGACCTTCCTCCAGTGCGCGGCCGGACTCGACCGCCCCACCGAGGGCTCCGTACGCCTCGGCGGCACCGAGATCACCGGCATGAGCGAGAACCGGCTCACCGAACTGCGCCGCACCCGCCTCGGCTTCGTCTTCCAGGCCTTCAACCTGCTGCCGTCCCTGACGGTCGAGCAGAACGTCGTCCTGCCCATGCGCCTGGCCGGACAGCGCACCGGCTCCGCCCGCAGCCGCCGCGAAGCCACCGAGATGCTCACCCGGGTCGGCCTCGGCGACAAGGGAGACCGCCGCCCCGGCCAGCTCTCCGGCGGCCAGCAGCAGCGCGTCGCCGTCGCCCGCGCCCTGGTCACCCGGCCCGATGTGATCTTCGCCGACGAGCCGACCGGCGCCCTCGACACCACCACCGCCGCCGAGATCCTCGCCCTGCTCCGCAACGCGGTGGACAGCCTCGGCGCCACCGTCGTCATGGTCACCCACGACCCGGCCGCCGCCGCCTACGCCGACCAGGTGCTCTTCCTCGCCGACGGCGCCATCGCGGACAGCCTGCCGCGCGCCGGCGCCGCACAGATCGCCGCCCGGATGACCGCGCTGACCGCGCGCACCGCCCCCGCCCACGCAGGAGCAGCAGCCTGATGTCCATCCTGCACGCCCCGAACGGCCTCGCCCGCGCGGCCGTCCGCTTCAAACCCTCGTCGTTCATCGGGACCTTCGTCGCGCTCCTGCTGGCCGCGGCCGTCGTCTCCGCCTGCGGCATCCTGACGGAGTCCGGCCTGCGCGCCTCCGTACCCGCGGACCGCTACGCGAAGGCCCCCGTGGTGGTCGCCGCCGACCAGAAGATCCATCTGAAGTCCGGCAGCGGCGACAGCACGGAGGAGACCGACGTACTGATCCCGGACACCGCGCGGCTGCCCGAATCCCTGGTGGCGAAGGCCGCCTCGGCCCCCGGCGCGGCCACCGCGATCGGGGACGTCGGCTACGCGGTACGACAGGACGGCACCCCCCTCACCGCGCACGGCTGGGGCTCCACCGCCCTCACCGGTACGCGGCTGGTCACCGGGGACGCGCCCGGGGCCGGCGAGGTCGTCGTCCCGGCCGGCGCCAAGAGCCGGGTCGGCGACACCGTGGTCCTCGACACGCCCGCGGGCGTACGGGAGTTCCAGGTGTCGGGCACCACCGCCGCCGACGCCACCGTCTGGTTCGCCGACCGGCAGGCCGTACAGCTCTCCGGCCACCCCGGCCGGGTCGACGCCATCGCCGTGCTCGCCGACCGGGGCACCGCCACCGGCACCCTCGCCGACCAGGTCCGTGAGGCCGTCGGCCACACCGCCACCGCCCGGGTGCACACCGGTGACGACCGGGGCGCCGTCGAGACCCCGGCCCTCGCGAGCACCAAGGACCTTCTTCTCGGACTCGGCCTCTCCTTCGGCGGCGTCGCGACTCTGGTCGCCGTCTTCACCGCCGCCGGCACGGTCGCCCTCTCCGTGGGCCAGCGCAGCCGGGAGTTCGCCCTGCTGCGCGCCATCGGGGCCACCCCGCGCCAGCTGCGCCGCAGCATCGCCACGGAGTCCCTGCTCGTCGCCCCGCTCGCCGGAGCGCTCGGCTGCCTGCCCGGAACCGCCCTGGCCACGTGGTGGTTCGGACAGCTCCAGGACCGGGGAGCGGTCCTCGACAGCGTCGCCCTGCACGTCTCCTGGCTGCCGTTGGCCATCGCGGCGGCCACCACCATGCTCACCGCGCTGGGCGCCGGCTACCTCGCCGCGCGGCGCCCAGCCAAGCTGAAGCCGGGACTCGCCCTGGCCCAGACGGCCGTGGAGCGTGCCCCGTTCGGTGTGATCCGCACCCCGCTCGGCATCGCCGCCCTCGTCGGCGGTGTGGTCCTCGCCGGAGTCGCGGCCTCCACGTCCGGCGGCGACTCGGCGAACGCCGCCCTGGGCGTAGTCATGCTCTTCATGGTCGCGGTCGGGCTGCTCGGCCCGGTGATCGCCCGGATCTGCGCCGCCGTCATCGGCCTCCCGCTGCGCGCCGCCGGCGCGTCGGGCTCGCTGGCCGCCGCCAACTCCCGTACCAACTCCCGCCGGCTGGCCTCCGCGATCACCCCGATCGTGCTCGCCATGGCCTTCTCGTCGACGCTCGTCTTCATGCAGACCAGCCAGGAGCGGGTGACCGCACACCAGCAGCGCGACGCGATCACCGCCGACCACATCGTCTCCGCCCCGGCGGGACTCGGCTCCGACGCGACCGGACGGGCCGCCGCCACCCCCGGTGTCTCCACCGCGGTCGGACTGCTCCGCGGCTCCGTCCTGGTGCCGGGCGGCGACGGCCCGGTGCTGCAGAGCGCCTCCGCGCAGGGCGTCATCGGCTCCGGCAAGGAGCTCGCCAGGGTCCAGGACCTCGACGTCAGGACCGGCTCCCTCACCGGCCTGCGGCCCGGAACCGTCGCCGTCGACACCACGCTCGCCGACACGGCGGACGTGCGTACGGGCGACCGGCTCGCCCTGCGGCTGCCGGACGGCACCAAGGCGAACCCGAAGGTCGTCGCGGTCTACGGACGCGGCCTCGGCACCAGCCTCGTCACGCTCCCCGCAGCCGACCTGAAGACCCATATGACCTCGCCGTACGCCACCGACATCCTGGTACGGGCCACCCCCGCCGCCGCACAGGAGCTCACCGCGCTCGGCACCGTCACCGACTCCTCCGGCTACGCCGCGGCACAGGACAAGGACCGCGAGCTGAACGCCTGGGCCAACACCGTCATGGCCGCGGTACTCGGCGGATTCGCCGCAATCGCCGCCATCAACACCCTGGTGATGACCGTCCTCGACCGCCGCCGCGAACTGACCATGCTGCGCCTGGTCGGCTCCACCCGCAGTCAGGTCATGGGCATGATCCGATGGGAGGCGCTGCTGGTCACGGTGGCCGGCGTCGCGCTCGGCACCGGCATCGCGATGGCCACGCTCTTCCCGATGATGAAGGGCCTGACCGGCGAGTCGCCGTACATCCCGCCGGTCCTGTACGGGAGCTTCGTCGCCGCGACCGTCGGCCTCGGCCTCCTCGCCATGGTGGTCCCGGCCCGAGCGGCCCTGCGCGGAACGGCCGCCCGTCCGTAGAGTCGGGCCATGACCGCGCCACACGCACACCTGACCCTGGCCGAAGTAGAGGCCATCGCCCGTGAGGCCCACGCCCAGCAGCGGGACAAAGCGGGACGCCCGTACACCGAACACCTCGCCGCCGTCGCCGAGGGGGTACGGAGCAGGGGCGGCAGCGACGAACAGATCGCCGCGGCCTGGCTGCACGACGCGGTCGAGGACGACGCGCTGCCGGCGCGGTGGCTGGCCGATGCCGCGCTGCCGCAGCAGGTGAAGGACATGGTCCTCGCCGTCACCAAACGTGACGGCGAGGACCTCCGTTCGTACACCCGGCGCATCCTGGACACCCCGGGTGCGCTGCTGATCAAGGAGTCCGACCTGGCACACAACGCGGACCCGGCCCGCCTCGCCGTGCTGGAACCGGCGACCCGTACCCGGCTGACCGAGAAGTATGCGCTGGTACGGGGGCTGCTGGGTCTCACCCCGGGCGAATCGCCCGCCGAGCAATCGGTTCAAGCCAACACGGCGAAGGACTGATCCACTCGGCCGCTCGGCTCAGAGCCTGGCCGAGTCCCGCCGGAACGCCCAGTCCATGTCGGGCTCGGTCACCGGGCGCAGCACCCGCCGCACCGGCGGCGTGCACATCAGCGTCACGGCGACGGCCGCGACCAGGGAGACGAGGACCAGGCCGACGGGCGCCGAGAGCCAGTCGTAGAGGTCGAACACCCCGGCGTATCCGGCTCCCTTGATCAGGAAGCCGTGCAGCAGATAGCCGCAGATCGTCCCGGCGCCGAGCACCGTGAACCACATGTGGCGGCGCGGCACCCAGGACAGGAACCCGATGGTGAGCAGCAGCGCGCAGCCGAACATCGCCAGCGTCATCACGGCACCGGACCACCACGGGGCGCCCATCTCCTGCGCGCTGTTGCTGCGGTAGAACCAGCCCAACTGCATCCGTGGCGCCGCCCAGTACGCGAACACCAGGGCCCCGGCGAACAGCGGGAGCGCGAGCAACCGCACCTCGCGCCGGCGCACCAGCTGGAAGTGCTCGGGCCGCAGCCGGAGCCCCAGCACGAAGAACGGCAGGAACTGCAGAACCCGCTGGAGATCGAGATCGTCGCCGATCGCCGGGGAGAAGGAGGCGAGCACGGCGATGACGAGCGCGACCGCCAGCGGATGGCGCAGCGCCTGCCACAGCGGCGTGGTGATCCGCCAGATGAACAGCGCGATCAGGAACCAGGTGAGGTACCAGGGGTCGAGCAGGGTGATCGACAGATCGGCCTGGTCGTCCGCGTACCGCTTGAACAGCGAATACGCCGTCTCGAACACCACATAGGGCACGGCGACGCCGGTGACCAGGCGCTTCACCTTGGCGGCGGACATGTCGAACGAGCGGGAGAAGTAGCCGGAGACGATGATGAACGCCGGCATGTGAAAGGTGTACGCCACCATGTACAGCGCACGGGCGGTCCGGCTGCCGTCCATCACCGGTTCCCACGAGTGCGCCACCGCGACGAGCACGATGGCCAGATATTTGGCGTTGTCGAAGTAGGCGTCACGCCTCTTCGCCGGTGCGGTCGCCGGAGGCTTGTTCGCCACCGGTGCGGGAGGTGCCGCGGTGGTGCTCGTCCCTCGGGGTCTGGGCTCCGACTCCCGGGTCGCCGATGGGAGCGGGGCCCTCTGAAATACGTTCGGAGCGTGGAACATCTCATGCACCTTAGACGCCTCGATTGGAATTCGTAAAACCGCTCAGGGATATCGCGTGTTCCCGACCAATCGAAAGTGAAACCACCGGCAACCGCCCGCTATGCACCGATTCATCCACCTTAAATGGTGCATATCGGCAGGCTGTTGAGGGGCGTGAATTTCATCGCACTTGAACCTTGGAATTGCATGTGAATGAAGTGTGTGGATATGGAAACCGTCACATTCGCACGTCATTGCGATTGATGGATTCACAGTTCACTCACAGGTGTGAGGGGCGTTGACCGGGCCCCGTGCGACCCCTCGTGCGGCCGTGCGCCCCAGGCGCGCGCGGGGCGCAAGGATGGCGCGATCCCGTCAGTTCGATCCGTCACCTGGCAGCGACCACAGGGGAGTTGGTGGCACGATGGACGGGACGGAGGAGTGTTCGGATGCGCCCCTCCGGGCCGGCAAGGCGGACCGACCAAGGGTGTGATCAGTCGTGGCCATTTCACTGTCTGTGGTGCTGATGTTGGCGATCATCCTGGTGGTCCTGATCCGGGGCGGCTCCATCAAAGCCGGGCCGGCGATCGTCGCGGTGCTCTTCGGCTTCTTCCTGGCATCGACCGGCATGGCGCCGTCGATCAACAGATTCATGAACTCGATAGCGGAGACCATCAACCAGATCTCCTTCTGATCCGGCGGATCGGGCCGAGCCGGCCGAACCGGTCGTCCGTGCTCCGGCGCGGGCGACCCGGCGCCACGCGGACATCACGCAAAAGGCCCGGTCCGGCGAGGAATTCGCCGGACCGGGCCCAAGCATGGAGCGGGCGACGGGAATCGAACCCGCGTAGCTAGTTTGGAAGACTAGGGCTCTACCATTGAGCTACGCCCGCAAAGCCGCACCACAGGTCCGGAGGACCGGCGGCACGTGAAGCATCGTAGCGGGTCACGGGCGCTGCCCGCACACCCGATTGCAGCCACCCGGTGTCGCGTTGGGTGCCGCTCGCGCAAAGCGGCCGATGCACTGCCTGACTGCATGTACCCTACGTGTCGCACCGACGGGGTGTGGCGCAGCTTGGTAGCGCGTCCGCTTTGGGAGCGGAAGGTCGTCGGTTCGAATCCGGCCACCCCGACCACCGGCAAGATCAGGGACCATCGCAAGCAGGACCAGGGACCACCCGCAAGATCGCAGACCACGGGCAAGATCGCATTGTGGGAGTCCGACTCCTTGCCGTTACTATGCAAAATGCGTGCCCGTGTGTCTGATGTACCGGGCTCGGTCCGCGAAGCCGCCACCCGTGCGGCGGAGCAGAACCCCAAGAAGTCAGCCACAAGGAGACCGAACCGTGAAGAGCGCCGTGGAGACCCTGAACCCGACCCGGGTTCGGCTCACTGTCGAGGTGCCCTTCGAGGAGCTCAAGGACAGCCTCGACGCGGCGTACAAGAAGATCAACCAGCAGGTCACGGTGAAGGGCTTCCGCAAGGGCAAGATCCCTGCCCGGGTCATCGACCAGCGCTTCGGCCGTGGTGCGGTGCTGGAGGAGGCCGTCAACGACGCCCTCCCGAAGTTCTACACCGAGGCCGTCAACGAGGGTGAGCTCAATGTCCTCGGTCAGCCCGAGGTCGACATCACCGAGCTGAAGGACGGCGAGCTGCTGGCCTTCACCGCCGAGGTTGACGTACGCCCCGAGATCGAGATTCCGGACTACTCCGGCATCGAGGTCACCGTCGACGCCCTCGAGGTCAGCGACGAGGACGTCGAGAAGGCCGTGGAGCAGCTCCGCGAGCGCTTCGCCTCCACCAACCCGGTCGAGCGCGCCGCCGCCGAGGGCGACGTCGTGACGATCGACCTGCAGGCCAAGGTCGACGGCGAGGTCCTGGAGGACGGCGTGGCCGAGGGTGTCTCGTACACCATCGGTTCCGGAGAGCTCCTCGACGGCATCGACGCCGCCGTCACCGGCCTGGAGGCGGGTGGCGAGGCCACCTTCACCTCCGAGCTGAAGGGCGGCTCCGCCGAGGGCAAGGAGGCGGAGGTCACCGTCAAGGTCGCCACCGTCGCCGCCCGTGAGCTCCCCGAGCTGGACGACGAGTTCGCCCAGATGGCGAGCGAGTTCGACACCCTCGACGAGCTCAAGACGGACAGCCGCAAGCGCCTCGAGAACACCAAGCAGTACGACCAGGCCACCCAGGCCCAGGAGCGCGTCCTGGAAGAGCTGCTGAAGCTCGCCGAGGTCCCGATCCCGGAGAAGCTGCTCGCGGACGAGGTCCAGACCCGCAAGCACAACCTGGAGCACCACCAGCTCGGTCAGATGGGTCTGACCCTCGACAAGTACCTGGAGATCCAGGGCAAGACGGCCGAGGAGTTCGACGCCGAGACGTCCGAGCAGGCGGTCAAGGGCATCAAGACCCAGTTCATCCTGGACGAGATCGTCAACAAGGAGAAGCTGAACGTCAACCAGGAGGAGCTCACCGAGCACCTCATGCGGCGCGCTGCTTCCTCCGGCATGAGCCCCGACCAGTTCGCCCAGGCCGTCGTCGAGGGCGGCCAGGTGCCGATGCTCGTCGGCGAGGTCGCCCGCGGCAAGGCGCTGGCCGTGGTCGTCGAGGCCGCCAAGGTCGTCGACACCAACGGTGAGCTCGTCGAGCTGGAGGACGACGAGGAGGAGGCCATCGAGGCCGTCGAGGCCGCCGAGGGCACCACCGAGGCCGCCGCCGACGCCGCCGAGGCCGCCGAGGAGAAGAACGAGGCCTGAGCCTCGCGCTGAACCCGAACGACGGGCTCCGGACGCTTGTGCGTCCGGAGCCCGTCGTCGTATGGCGTACGGTGCCCCACAACCCTTGTGCGGACTGCGGAGCTTGCGCTCCCAGCGAACAGTTGCGGAAGCGGGATGGCGTTGTCCCACCTGCGCGTTAGGGTCCATGAATAGGAAGGGCAGGGGAGTCCCCGCCCACCCGGTACGAAGACGCTGAGACGGCCGGAGCCGTCAGAGACGAGCAGGTGGATACGTGACGAATCTGATGCCCTACGCCGCCGGAGAGCCGTCCCTCGGTGGAGGCCTCGGTGACCAGGTCTACAGCCGGCTGCTCGGCGAGCGCATCATCTTCCTCGGCCAGCAGGTCGACGACGAGATCGCCAACAAGATCACCGCGCAGCTTCTTCTTCTCGCCGCGGAGCCCGAGAAGGACATCTACCTCTACATCAACAGCCCCGGCGGTTCGGTGACGGCCGGCATGGCGGTCTACGACACCATGCAGTACATCCCGAACGACGTGGTCACCATCGGTATGGGCATGGCGGCCTCGATGGGCCAGTTCCTGCTCACCGGCGGCACCGCGGGCAAGCGCTTCGCGCTCCCGAACACCGACATCCTCATGCACCAGGGTTCGGCCGGCATCGGCGGTACGGCCTCGGACATCAAGATCCAGGCCCAGTACCTGCTGCGCACCAAGCAGCGGATGGCGGAGATCACCGCCCGTCACTCCGGCCAGACCGTCGAGACGATCATCCGCGACGGCGACCGCGACCGCTGGTACACCGCGGAGGAGGCCAAGGAGTACGGCCTCATCGACGAGATCATCACGATCGCATCGGGCGTTCCGGGCGGCGGCGGCACCGGCGCCTGATCCGGTACCCACCGGATCCGGTTCCACCGCCCCGCGCACCTCTCGTACGCCGAGACACCCAGCCACAGAACGCCACCAGGATGGTGAACACCCACATGAACAACTTCCCCGGCGCCTCCGCGAGCGGCCTCTACACCGGCCCGCAGGTGGACAACCGCTACATCGTGCCGCGCTTCGTGGAGCGCACCTCGCAGGGCGTGCGTGAGTACGACCCGTACGCGAAGCTCTTCGAGGAGCGCGTGATCTTCCTCGGCGTGCAGATCGACGACGCCTCCGCCAACGACGTCATGGCGCAGCTGCTGTGCCTGGAGTCGATGGACCCGGACCGGGACATCTCGATCTACATCAACAGCCCCGGCGGCTCGTTCACCGCGCTCACCGCGATCTACGACACGATGCAGTTCGTGAAGCCGGACATCCAGACGGTCTGCATGGGTCAGGCGGCCTCCGCCGCGGCCGTGCTGCTCGCCGCGGGTACGCCCGGCAAGCGGATGGCGCTGCCCAACGCCCGTGTGCTGATCCACCAGCCGTCCTCGCAGACCGGCCGTGAGCAGCTCTCCGACCTGGAGATCGCGGCCAACGAGATCCTGCGGATGCGCACCCAGCTGGAGGAGATGCTGGCCAAGCACTCCACCACGCCGATCGACAAGATCCGCGACGACATCGAGCGCGACAAGATCCTGACCGCCGAGGACGCCCTCGCCTACGGTCTCGTCGACCAGATCGTGTCGACCCGCAAGCAGGCGGTTACGGCCGCCTGACGTCGGCCTTCACCCCTTGGCGCGCCACGTTCGCCCGGTCTTGGCCGTGTGAACCGTGCCAAGGGGGGCCCGAACGGGGGCCAAGGCAAGGTACCGTCGGATAGAGGCACCAGGAGCCGCTGAACCAAGCTGCTCCCAGGCGAAGGGGAAGCACCTCGTGGCACGCATCGGTGATGGCGGCGACCTGCTCAAGTGCTCGTTCTGCGGAAAGAGCCAGAAGCAGGTGAAGAAGCTCATCGCGGGACCCGGTGTGTACATCTGCGACGAGTGCATCGATCTCTGCAACGAGATCATCGAGGAGGAGCTCGCCGAGACCTCCGAGGTGCGGTGGGAGGAACTCCCCAAGCCGCGCGAGATCTACGAGTTCCTCGAGGGGTACGTCGTCGGGCAGGAGCCCGCGAAGAAGGCCCTCTCGGTCGCTGTGTACAACCACTACAAGCGGGTCCAGGCGGGTGAGAACGGCGGCGCCCAGGGCCGGGACGACGCCATCGAGCTGGCCAAGTCCAACATCCTGCTGCTGGGCCCCACGGGTTCCGGCAAGACGCTGCTCGCGCAGACACTGGCCCGCATGCTCAACGTCCCGTTCGCCATCGCCGACGCGACGGCGCTGACGGAGGCCGGCTATGTCGGTGAGGACGTCGAGAACATCCTGCTGAAGCTGATCCAGGCCGCGGACTACGACGTCAAGAAGGCCGAGACCGGGATCATCTACATCGACGAGATCGACAAGGTCGCCCGCAAGAGCGAGAACCCGTCGATCACCCGCGATGTCTCCGGCGAGGGCGTGCAGCAGGCCCTGTTGAAGATCCTGGAGGGCACCACCGCCTCCGTACCGCCGCAGGGCGGCCGGAAGCACCCGCACCAGGAGTTCATCCAGATCGACACGACGAACGTGCTGTTCATCGTGGGCGGTGCCTTCTCCGGTCTGGAGCGGATCATCGAGTCCCGGGCGGGTGCCAAGGGCATCGGCTTCGGCGCCACGATCCGTTCCAAGCGGGAGATCGAGGCGAGCGACCAGTTCCAGGAGGTCATGCCGGAGGACCTGGTGAAGTTCGGGATGATCCCGGAGTTCATCGGCCGGCTGCCCGTCCTCACCTCGGTCCACAACCTGGACCGTGAGGCGCTGCTGCAGATCCTCGTCGAGCCGCGCAACGCGCTGGTGAAGCAGTACCAGCGGCTGTTCGAACTCGACGGCGTCGAGCTGGACTTCGACCGCCCGGCCCTGGAGGCCATCGCCGACCAGGCGATCCTGCGCGGCACCGGCGCGCGTGGCCTGCGGGCCATCATGGAGGAGGTCCTCCAGTCCGTGATGTACGAGGTGCCGTCCCGCAAGGACGTCGCCCGGGTCGTCATCACGGCGGACGTCGTCCGCAACAACGTGAACCCGACGCTGGTCCCGCGCGAGCCGCGGACGATCGGCAAGGGTGACGGCGGGCGGCACGAGAAGTCCGCGTAGCGGCGGTTTCGTACGTACGCGAAGGGGCGCCCGCCGGTTCAGCCGGCCGGGCGCCCCTTCGCGTTGCGTGGGTCAGATCTTGGTGCGGGAGGTGTTGTAGAGCTTGGCGGCGAGGGCGGCGACATCCTCGGTCGGCGTGGCCTTGTTGGTCATGGCCGCGCCGAAGTCGACGGCGAAGACAATGCCGACGGTGCTGTAGTCGGCCCAGATGCAGACTGGGGTGAGGAGCTCCTTGGGCCCCTTCTGCACAGTGCCGTCGGCCTTCTGGTTGACCGACTTGAGGACCTGGCACTTCATCAGGGCGCCCTTGAAGCCTGAGGGCTGGAAGACCTCGGGAGAGCCGACGAGGGAGACCTTGGTGTCGTCGTCGTCCGCCTTCTCCATCGCCATCTTGGCGCTCGCGAACGCGGCGTCGAGCGTCTTCTCCGGGTCCTCGACCTCGCCCCACAGTCCCTTGAGCATGAGCATCTTCGAGGTGAGCGGGTTCTTATTCAGGTCACCGCTGGTGTACCCGGCGCTCGCCTCATTCGGTGACTTGATGCCCATGGCCTCAGTCTTGGCCTTGTCCTCGCCCGTCATGGGTCCGGTCTTGGTGTCGCTGCTGTCGTCGCTCTTCTTGTAGTCGTCCACAGCCGCAGCCGGCGTCAGCTTGTACCCCTTGGTGGAGTCCGCCACGTCGCTGTTGCTGGCACCGCCCGACGTCAGGAAGTACACCCCGCCCGCGATGACCGCCAGCGCCACGACGACGCCGCCGATGATCAGGCCGGTCTTCTTCTTCGGCTCGGCCGGGGGGAACGGGGGCTGGCCGCCGTACGGGGGAGTGGGGGGCTGCTGGCCGTACGGGCCGGGCTGCTGGGCCTGCGGGTAGCCGTAGCCCGGCTGGGGCTGCTGCTGGGGCGGGACACCCTGGGGGGCCTGCTGGGGGTAGCCGTAACCGGGCTGGCCCTGGGGCGGCTGGCCGCCGTACGGGCCCGGCTGCTGGCCGTACGGGCCGGGCTGGCCCTGCGGCTGCTGCCCGTACGGTCCGGGCTGACCCTGGGGCGGCTGGCCGCCGTACGGACCCGGCTGGCCCTGGGGCGGCTGGCCGCCGTACGGGCCCGGCTGGTTGTAGCTCATCTGCGGTGTCCCCTGTTCGTCATGCTTATGCGTTCCGAACATCCTGGCGGAAGGGTCGCCCGTATGGAGCACCGGGCGTCACACCGTTACTCAACAAACCGGTTTCAGTGCATGACTGTGACGGCCCTAAACTGTCCCCCGTGACCGAGAACACTCAGCAGACGCCAGCCAGCAACCCCGAACTGCCGACCCAGTACGCACCGGCCGAGGTAGAGGGGAAGCTGTATGAGCGCTGGGTAGAGCGGGGTTACTTCGAAGCCGACGAGCACAGCGAGAAGCCGCCGTACTCCATCGTCATCCCGCCGCCGAACGTCACGGGCAGCCTGCACCTCGGGCACGCCTTCGAGCACACGCTGATCGACGCCCTGGTCCGCCGCAAGCGCATGCAGGGCTTCGAGGCGCTCTACCAGCCCGGCATGGACCACGCCGGCATCGCCACCCAGAACGTCGTCGAGCGCGAGCTCGGCAAGGAGGGCAAGTCCCGCCACGACCTGGGCCGCGAGGCCTTCGTCGAGCGTGTCTGGAAGTGGAAGAACGAGTCCGGCGGCCAGATCTCCGGTCAGATGCGCCGGCTCGGCGAGGGCGTCGCCTGGTCCCGTGAGCGCTTCACCATGGACGAAGGCCTGTCCACCGCCGTCCAGACCATCTTCAAGCGGATGTACGACGAGGAGCTCATCTATCGCAAAGAGCGCATCGTCAACTGGTGCCCGCGCTGTCTGACGGCGATCTCGGACATCGAGGTCGAGTACCAGGACGACGACGGCGAGCTGGTCTCGATGACGTACGGGGACGGGGACGAGACCATCGTCGTCGCCACGACCCGCGCCGAGACGATGCTCGGTGACACCGCCGTCGCCGTCCACCCCGACGACGAGCGCTACAAGCACCTCGTCGGCAAGCGGATCAGGCTGCCGCTGACCGACCGCACGATCCCCGTCGTCGCCGACCACCACGTCGACCCGGAGTTCGGCACCGGCGCCGTGAAGGTCACGCCCGCGCACGACCCGAACGACTTCGAGATCGGTACGCGCCACGACCTGCCGTTCCTCACGGTCATGGACGAGCGCGCGGTCATCACCGTCCCCGGTCCGTTCGAGGGCCTGGACCGGCTGGAGGCCCGCTCCGCGATCGTCGCCGCGCTGCGCGCCGAGGGCCGGATCGTCGCCGAGAAGCGGCCGTACGTCCACTCCGTCGGCCACTGCTCGCGCTGCAAGACCACCGTCGAGCCCCGGCTGTCCATGCAGTGGTGGGTCAAGGTCGCCCCGCTCGCCAAGGCGGCCGGTGACGCCGTCCGCGACGGCAAGGTCAAGATCCACCCGCAGGAGATGGAGAAGCGGTACTTCGACTGGGTCGACAACCTCCACGACTGGTGCATCTCGCGCCAGCTGTGGTGGGGGCACCGCATTCCCGTCTGGCACGGACCCGACGGAGAGATGGTCTGCGTCGGACCGGACGACGAGGCACCCACCGGCGAGGGCTGGACGCAGGACCCCGATGTCCTGGACACCTGGTTCTCCTCCGGGCTGTGGCCGTTCTCCACGCTCGGCTGGCCCGAACGGACCGACAGCCTCGCGAAGTTCTACCCCAACTCCGTCCTGGTCACCGGCTACGACATCCTCTTCTTCTGGGTCGCCCGGATGATGATGTTCGGCCTGTACGTCAACGACGGCGTCCCGCCGTTCGAGACCATCGTCCTGCACGGCATGGTCCGCGACGAGCACGGCAAGAAGATGTCGAAGTCCTTCGGCAATGTCGTCAACCCGCTGGACTGGATGGACAAGTACGGCTCCGACGCGCTGCGCTTCACCCTGGCGCGCGGTGCCAACCCCGGCGTCGACGTCCCGATCGGCGAGGAGTGGGTCCAGGGCTCCGCCAAGTTCGCCAACAAGATCTGGAACGCCACCCGCTTCGCGCTGATGAACGGCGCGACGATCGAGGGCGAGCTGCCGTCCGCCGACGAGATGTCGGTGACCGACCGCTGGATCCTGTCCCGCCTCAACAAGACCGTCGCCGAAGTCGACGCGTACTACGACGACTTCCAGTTCTCCAAGCTCAGCGAGGCGCTGCGGCACTTCGCCTGGGACGAGGTCTTCGACTGGTACGTCGAGCTGTCCAAGACCACGTTCTTCGCGGGCGGCAGGCCGGCCGAGGTCTCGGGCCGGGTCCTCGGCGAGGTCCTCGACGTGATGCTGCGACTGCTGCACCCGGTCGTCCCGTTCGTCACGGAGACGCTCTGGACGGCCCTCACCGGCCGGGAGTCCATCGTCATCGCCGACTGGCCGAAGGCTGCGTCCGTTCCTGGGGCTGACGCCCCGGGCGGATTCCGCGACGACGCGGCCGAGCAGGAGATCGCGCTCGTCCAGCAGGTCGTGACCGAGGTCCGCCGGTTCCGCTCCGACCAGGGACTGCAGCCCGGCCAGAAGGTCCCGGCCGAGCTCACCCTGACCGGCACGCCGCTCGCTCCGCACGAGGCGGCCATCCGCCAGCTGCTGCGGCTCCAGCCGGCCGAGGAGGGCTTCCACGCCACCGCCTCGCTGCCGGTCGCGGGCGCCACGGTCGCCCTCGACCTGTCCGGCACTATCGACGTCGAGGCCGAGCGCAAGCGCCTGACGAAGGACCTGGGTGCCGCCGAGAAGGAGAAGGCCCAGGCGGTCGGCAAGCTCTCCAACGAGGCGTTCCTCGGCAAGGCCCCGGACAATGTGGTCGACAAGATCCGCGGCCGGCTCGCCAAGGCAGAGGCCGACATCGAGCGGATCTCCGGTCAGCTGGCGAACCTGCCGCAGAGCTGATGACCTGAGCACGGAGCCCCCGTTCCCCTGACCGACCAGGGGGACGGGGGCTTCGCCCTTTTCCGCGTACGGTTCAGGACTCCAGCGCCACCGGGCCCGCGGTCACCGGCTCCGCGTTGCGCCGCGTCTTCGCCCAGCCGTTGCGGCCGCGCAGCATGCGCACGAAGGCCCGCGCCGAGACGACGAACAGGTGGTACGCGTACAGCCACAGCGCCAGACCCCACAGCAGCGACCTGACGAACGACGCGTCGGGGGCGTGCTCACGGCGGTAGACCGGGCCCCACAGCACGAACGGCGCGATCGACACCGCGGCCAGCACCAGCATCAGCGGCCACTGGTCCAGCAGGGCCGCCGCCCCGTCCGAGCCCTGTCCCCGGACCGTGCCGACGGCGAGCACGCCGAGGACGAGCACGGTCAGCGCCAGGGTCACCAGATGGGCCAACGGCTGGACGAAGGTGTACAGGGTCTCCAGCACCCCGCGGCCCGGGACATGACGGGACGAGACGATCCGGGGCGCGTAGCGCACGCACTGCAGGTTCCCCTGCGCCCAGCGGGTGCGCTGGGTCAGCAGCCGGCGGGCGCTGGGCAGCGCCTCCTGGGAGACCCAGGTGTCGGCGACATGCGTCGTGCGGTAGCCGGCCAGCAGCATGTGGAGGCCCAGCTCGTAGTCCTCCAGGAGCGCCCCCTGCCGCCATGGGCGGCGCTCGGCCTCGCCGATCCGGTCCAGCGCACCGAGCCGGGTGAACTGGCCGTTGCCGCCGAGGCCGGTGGAGCCCGTGCGGTTGCGCAGCAGCTGCATACCGGCGTTGGAGACCGCGAACTCCATGTCCTGCACCCGCACCAGGACCCGCGCCGCGGCGTTCACCAGGCGCCCGCGCTCCGGGAAGGGCCGACGGTCGCCCGCATTGCGCATCCGTACGCCGATCTGCACACCGCCGACGTCCGGATCGCCGAACGCCCCGGGGCCCGACACCAGCTCCAGGGCGCGCGGGTCGAGCTGTCCGTCCGCGTCGACGACACAGACGACCACCCGTGAACGGTCGGTGCCCTCCGGCAGGAACGCCCCGAGCCGGTCGTACGCGGCGTTGAGCGCGGCGCCCTTCCCGGTCCTGGCGTCCGGACGGCGGCGCCGGACCAGATGCACCCGCGGGTCGTCGGCGGCGAGCGCCGCGACGACGGCGCCCGTGCCGTCCTCGCTGTCGTCGTCGATCACCCAGACGTCCGCCGCCGGGAAGTCGGTGCGCAGCCGGGTCACGGTCGTGCCGACGACCGCCTCCTCGTCCCGGCACGGCACGAAGAAGTGCCAGTCGAGCAGGGAAGCGTCACCGGGCACGACCGGGGAACGGCGCAGATACGCCCAGCGGGCCCCCGCCCAGTAGAGCAGGAAGCCCAGCAGAAGGACGAAGGGATAGACGACCAGGGCGGACGTGGACGAGACGGGCATGGCTGCCTCCTTGACGACGGCGGGAAGGCAGGTCAGGCGGCGAGCGCCGGCGAGGACCCGGCGGACCCGGCGGGCCCGGCGGACTCTGCGGGCCCTGTGGGCTCGGCGGCCGAGGCGACGAGCCGCGCGATCCGCTCGGCGGCGAGACCGTCGCCGTACGGGCTGGGCAGCGCGGCCAGCCGGCGCAGCCCCCGGTCACCCTCCGCGAGCCGCAGGCGCGCCAGCCGGCCGAGCTCCGGGCCGGGGGCCACGAGATCGGCGAAATCGGCCATCGACTCGGGGCGCTCGGTGGAACGGCGGACCACGACCAGCGGGCGGCCCAGCACCGTGCACTCCTCCTGGATGCCGCCCGAGTCGGAGACCAGCAGCGCGGCATGGCGGGCCAGCGCCAGGAAGTCCCCGTACCCGAGCGGCTCCAGCACCCGGACGCCGGCCAGCAGATCGCCCAGCCGCTCCGCCTCGACGCGGGCGCGGGTGCGCGGGTGGAGGGGGAGCAGGACCGGGACCTCGTCGGTGGCGAGGGCGGCCAGCTCGGAGAGGACGGTGCGCAGCGTCGCCGGGCCGTCGGTGTTCTCCGGGCGGTGCACGGTGGCGAGTACGTAGCGGTCGCGGACGAGCCCGTGCCGGGCCAGCAGCGCGGTGCGCCGCCCGGCCCCGGGCAGATGGCGCCGGACGGCCTCGACGACGGTGTTGCCGGTGACGGAGATCCGGTCGGCGCCGATGCCCTCGGCGAGCAGGTTCGCCCGGTTCTCGGGGGTCGCCGCGCAGAGCACGTCGGAGATCGCGTCGACCAGGACGCGGTTGTGCTCCTCCGGCATCGCCACGTCGTGGCTGCGCAGTCCGGCCTCGACGTGGACGAGGGGGATCGCCCGCGCGTTGGCGGCCAGCGCGCCCGCCAGGGTGGCGTTGGTGTCGCCCTGGACGACGACGGCGGCGGGCCGGTCCCCGGTGAACAGCGCGTCCAGCTGCTCCAGCGAACGGCCGATCTGCACGGCACGCGAGGTGCCGCCGATGCTGCTGAGCACCTCGGGACGGGGCAGCCCCAGCTCCTGGAGAAACCGGCCCGACATGGCGTCGTCCCAGTGCTGGCCGGTGTGGATCAGCCGGGTGGCGTCACCGAGCCGGTGGATGACGGGCGCCAGCTTCACCAGCTCGGGCCGGGTGCCCAGAACCACGGCGACGGAGCGGGCGGGCAGTGCGCTGTTCATGGGTGTTCTGTTTCCTCTCGCCGTTCCCGGCCTGGTGGGGGGAGGACCAGCGTGGGCGACAGCGGTGGCAGAACCGGTGTGGGTGGGTTGCAGCCGGGGTGCAGCGCGGCCGGCCCGCGCCGGTGGGGACCTGGGTCCGGGACCTTGTGCCCGGAAGGGGCGCCGGAGGACGGGTCCTCCGGCCCGGGTCCGGACCGGGACCTCAGTCCCGACCCGGCCGCTGCGGACCGGCCGCCGGGGGGTAGCGGTACCCCACACCCCGTACGGTCTCGATGGGCGCCGGCGCACCGGTCGTGCCGGCGATCTTCCGGCGCAGCCGCAGCACCGTGTACTTCACCCGCGAGGCATCGCTGCCCACCGGCACGTCCCACACCATCCGGAGCAGCCGGTCCGCGGAGAGGACCTGCCCGGGATGGCGGGCGAGCGCGACCAGCAGGGCGAACTCGATCGGGGTGAGGTCGAGCCGGTGCCCCGACAGGACGGCCTCGTGCGTACCCGGGTCCAGGGTGAGCAGACCGTCCTCGATGACGGACTCGGCCCCGGGCGGGGCGTCGGCCGCACGCCGCAGCCGGGCCCGCAGCAGCGGCACGTACAGCCGGCTGGACAGCTCGGGTGTCAGATAGTCGTCGGCCCCGGCCTCCAGCGCGCGGGCGGCGTCCGTCACCCGGTACGTCCGGTCCACCACCGCGATCGGCAGATCGCTCATGTCCCGCACCCGGCTCAGCACCTCCCACGGATCGAGGCCGGGCAGCCGGAGGCTGAGGATCAGGCCGTCGGGGCGGTATTCGTACAGGGCGCGCAGCGCGCTCTCACCGGTGCGGACGACCAGCGTCTCGTACCGCGGATCGGCGGTCAGCCGGGCGAACGCCGGGTGCAGGCCGTCGGGTGCGGCGATCAGGATCAGAGGACGGGGGCGCACACTTCCCACCATGCGCCCGCTCGGCACGACATGCCGACCGTGGTCCCGGCGCGGGTGATCGGTGTCCGCCACCGGGTGCCGCGCGCGATGTCCGTGCCCATCCGTAGACTGGCCCCGTGAGTGAGCCCCGCCCTTCCGACCGGCACGACAACTCCGATTCCGACGACACCTTCGCGGAGATCGTCGACGAAGAGACCCAGCGCGACCCCGACCTGGCGGTGATCGAGGCCGGGAGCCGCACGCTGCGCACCCGCTCCGGACCGCCGCAGGGCGACGAGGTCCCGGCCCGCCCCGCCGACCCCGAGGTGGACAAGGCGCTGCGCGGCGTGGAGCAGGAGCTCGCCGGACGCTGGGGCGAGACCAAGCTGGAGCCTTCCGTCGCGCGCATCGCCGCGCTGATGGACGTGCTCGGCGAGCCGCAGCGCGCGTACCCCTCGATCCACATCACCGGGACCAACGGCAAGACGAGCACGGCCCGCATGATCGAGGCGCTGCTCGGCGCCTTCGACCTGCGTACCGGCCGCTACACCTCGCCGCACGTCCAGTCGATCACCGAGCGGATCAGCCTGGACGGCTCCCCGATCGCCCCCGAGCGGTTCATCGAGGCGTACCAGGACATCAAGCCGTACGTGGAGATGGTCGACGCCCAGCAGCCGTACCGGCTCTCCTTCTTCGAGGTGCTGACGGGCATGGCCTACGCGGCCTTCGCCGACGCGCCGATCGATGTCGCGGTCGTCGAGGTCGGCATGGGCGGCAGCTGGGACGCGACGAACGTCATCGACGGCTCGGTCGCCGTCGTCACCCCCATCTCGCTGGACCACACCGACCGGCTCGGCAACACACCCGCCGAGATCGCCGGCGAGAAGGCCGGGATCATCAAGCAGGGCGCCACGGTCATCCTGGCCCAGCAGCCGGTGGACGCCGCGCAGGTCATGCTGAAGAAGGCCGTCGAGGTCGACGCCACGGTCGCCCGCGAGGGCATGGAGTTCGGCGTCGTCTCGCGCGAGATCGCCGTCGGCGGCCAGCTGCTGACGCTGCGCGGCCTCGGTGGCGAGTATGAGGAGATCTTCCTCCCGCTGTACGGCGCCCACCAGGCGCACAACGCCGCGGTGGCGCTCTCCGCGGTGGAGGCGTTCTTCGGGATCGGCGCCGAGCAGCCCGGCTCGCTCGACGTCGACACGGTCCGCCGGGCCTTCGCCTCGGTGATCTCCCCGGGCCGCCTCGAAGTGGTCCGCAGCAGCCCCACCGTCGTCCTGGACGCGGCACACAACCCGGCGGGCGCCCGTGCCACCGCCGACGGGATCTCCGAGGCCTTCGGCTTCTCCCGGCTGATCGGTGTGGTCGGTACCAGCTCCGACAAGGACGTCAAGGGACTCCTCGAAGCCTTCGAGCCGATCTTCGCCGAGGTCGTCGTCACAGAGAACTCCACCGCCCGCGCGATGGATGTCGACGAGCTGGCCGCCCTCGCGGTCGAGGTCTTCGGTGAGGACCGCGTCCAGGTGGAGCCCCGGCTGGACGACGCCCTGGAGGCGGCGATCACCCTCGCCGAGGAGGAGGACGAGTACGCGGGCGCCGGTGTCCTGGTGACCGGTTCCGTGATCACGGTCGGCGAGGCCCGGCTGCTTCTGGGAAGGCACTGACCCATGCGTACGCTCTGTGCTTCCACGCTGATCGGCGAGTTCTTCGTGATCGGCTTCGCCGGACTCGTCGCGATGAAGTCCGACGACCTGACCGGTGCCACGGTCTGGACGGTCTGCGGCATCGGCATGCTGCTCTCCGTGCTGCTCTGCGGGATGATCACTCGCCCCGGCGGGATACAGCTCGGCTGGGCGCTGCAGATCGCCCTGGTGCTGAGCGGCTTCGTCGTCCCGATGATGTTCATCCTCGGCGTGGTCTTCGCCGGCCTGTGGTGGGCCTCGGTGCACTACGGCCGCAAGATCGACGAGGCGAAGGCCCGCTGGGCGGCGGCACAGGAGGCGGCCGGGGCCCCGGCCGGTGGCTGACCCGGTACCCGGTGGCCAAACCCGGCCGCCGGCCCGGCTCCGTACCCCTGTAGCCTCGGTTCACCGCACCCGCATGCCTGCAAGGAGCCGCACACCATGACCCAGCGCACCCTCGTTCTCCTCAAGCCCGACGCTGTCCGGCGCGGACTGGTCGGCGAGATCGTCGGGCGGATCGAGCGCAAGGCCGGCTGGCGGATCACCGCACTGGAGCTGCGCACCCTCGACCGCGCCACGCTGGAGCAGCACTACGCCGAGCACGTCGGCCGCCCGTTCTACGAGCCGCTCGTCGAGTTCATGCAGTCCGGTCCGATCGTGGCGCTGGTCGCCGAGGGCGAGCGGGTCATCGAGGGCATCCGGACGCTGGCCGGACCCACCGACCCGATCGCCGCCGCGCCCGGTTCCATCCGCGGCGACTTCGGCACCATCACCCGGGAGAACCTCATCCACGCCTCGGACTCCGAGGAGTCCGCGGAGCGGGAACTGAAGCTCTTCTTCCCCGGACTCGCCTGACCGCCGATCAGCCGAACAGCGCTCAGACCTGGGGCGACCGAATTAATTCGGTCGCCCTTCGGTATAGGGTCCGGGATCGCGGGAACGCATCCCTCCGACATAACGTCACCATGAGTGGAACGGCCACCCGTTCCGCCCACAATGGCGAAGGACCCTCGCGCGGCGTCCGCCATTACGGCACTACGATGGAATCTTCCACGCCCGCCGCGCTCACCTCGCCGACCAGAACAAGCCACATCGCTTTCTTGGAAGGCCCGACGCATCCTCATGGGGAACAAGGGGAACTCAATGTCGTTCATCGGCCGTGACATGGCTATCGACCTCGGGACTGCCAACACGCTGGTGTACGTCAGGGGGCGCGGCATCGTTCTGAACGAGCCGTCCGTCGTGGCCATCAACACCAACACCGGCGGCATCCTGGCGGTCGGCTCCGAGGCCAAGAAGATGATCGGGCGTACACCGGGCAACATCGTTGCCGTACGGCCCCTGAAGGACGGCGTGATCGCCGACTTCGAGATCACCGAGCGGATGCTCCGCTACTTCATCCTGAAGATCCACAAGCGCCGCTACCTGGCCCGCCCGCGGGTCGTCGTCTGCGTGCCCTCCGGTATCACCGGGGTCGAGCGACGCGCCGTCATCGAGGCGTCGACGCAGGCCGGCGCGCGCCAGGTGCACATCATCGAGGAGCCCATGGCGGCGGCCATCGGCTCCGGGCTGCCGGTCCACGAGGCCACCGGCAACATGGTCGTCGACATCGGTGGCGGCACCACCGAGGTCGCGGTCATCTCGCTCGGCGGAATCGTCACTGCCCAGTCGATCCGGACCGCCGGCGACGAACTGGACAACGCGATCATCCAGCACATCAAGAAGGAGTACTCGCTCCTCCTCGGCGAGCGCACCGCGGAACAGATCAAGATCACGATCGGTTCGGCGTACGACATGGACAAGGACGAACACACCGAGATCCGAGGCCGTGACCTGGTCTCCGGACTGCCCAAGACCGTGGTCGTCTCGGCCGCCGAGGTCCGCAAGGCCATCGAGGAGCCGGTCAACGCGATCGTCGACGCGGTGAAGACCACGCTCGACAAGTGCCCGCCGGAGCTCTCCGGCGATGTCATGGACCGCGGCATCGTCCTCACCGGCGGCGGCGCGCTGCTGCGCGGACTGGACGAGCGGCTGCGCCGCGAGACCGGCATGCCGATCCACATCGCGGAGGACCCGCTGGACTCGGTGGCCCTCGGATCCGGCAAGTGCGTCGAGGAGTTCGAGGCGCTCCAGCAGGTACTGGACGCCCAGCCCCGCAGGTGAACAACCCATCGGTCTGCTGTACGGACGCTGCCGCTCCGTACGGCCGATCGTTGATATACAGGCACGAATATTCCGACGAGGAAGGCACGGCCGCCGCACGTGAGGGACACACGAGAGAGCCGGCTGCTCCTGGTGCTGCTGATCGCCATCGCGTTCGCATTGATCACGGTGGACATCCGCGGTGGTGAGGAGTCGCCGGTGGACGGCGCCCGGCGGGCCGCCGCAGCGGCCTTCGGGCCGGTGGAGAACGGCGTCGCGGCAGCCGTCGACCCGGTGGGCAACGCCATAGGGGCGGTTCGCGACTCCGGGACACGGCACAACCGGATCGCCGAGCTGGAACAGCAGAACGCCGCGCTCAAGACGAAGCTCGGCAGCGACGACCGCAACCGCAACAGGGTTCGTGAGCTCGACCGGATGCTGAAGAAGTCGGCCGCCGGACAGTACGGCATCAAGGGCGCCGAGGTCATCGCCATAGGAGCGGCCCAGGGCTTCTCCTGGACGGTCACCATCGACGCGGGTTCCAACGACGGAATCAAGCGCGACATGACCGTCATCAACGGCGACGGCCTGGTCGGCCGCGTCACCACCGTCGGCCCGGACGCCTCCACGGTGCTCCTCGCCAACGACCCCGACTTCACCGTCGGCACCCGGATGGAGAAGACCGACGAACTCGGCTTCGCCACCGGCCAGGGCTCCCGGCCGCTGTCCGTCCAGTTCCTCAACGGCAAGGCCAAGGTGAAGAAGGGCGACCGGCTCGTCACCTTCGGCTCCAGCAAGGACAAGCCCTTCGTGCCCGGCGTCCCGGTCGGCGAGGTCGTCCGGGTCGACCCGTCCGGCGGCGGTCTGACCCGTACGGTCTACGTCCGCCCGTATGTCGGCTTCACCAAGCTCGACATCGTCGGCGTCGTGGTCCAGGCCCCGCGCGAGGACCCGCGCGACATGGTCCTGCCGAAGCAGCCGGCCAAGCCCGCCAAGCCGAAGCCCACGCCCACCGTCACCGTCACGATCTCGCCCAACGGCGACATCGTCGACACCGAAGGAAACGTCGTCGGGAACATCCACGAGAGTCCGGACCCCGGCAACAGCCCGGACCCGGACGGCACTGCGAACGCCACACCGGACGCCGGCACCGCGGTCAACGAGCAGAGGTAGAGCTGATTCCCATGCGTTTGAACCGGATTCTGCTCTCCGCCGTCCTGGTCGTCGTCGCCCTCGTCGTCCAGGTCTCCGTGCTCGCCCGCCTCCAGCTCCCCGGCGCGGTGCCCGACCTGCTGCTCCTGGTCGTCCTCGGCCTCGCCTTCGTGTACGGGCATGTCAGCGGCGCCCTCATCGGCTTCGGCGCGGGACTCCTCGCCGACCTGGCACCGCCCGCCGACCACGCCGCCGGACGCTACGCGCTGGTCCTCTGCGTCATCGGCTACCTCGCGGGGCTGGTGAAGCCCGAGAACGGACAGCTGAAGTCGGCGATGGTCCCGATGCTCGGGGTCGTCGCCGCGGCGATCGGCTCGACCCTGCTGTACGCGCTGGTCGGCGCGCTCGTCGGGGACACGGCGGCCCGTCACGTCGGCCTCGGCAGCCTGCTGTTCACCGCGGCCGTCTACGACCTGCTCCTCGCGCCCTTCGTCGTACCGCTGATCATGGCCGTCGCCAGACGCACGGTGAACGATCCGCTCGCCGACACCTCCGGCGGCGGGGACGTGGCCGCGGGCTGGCTCGCCTCCGGCACCGGACTGCGGATCGGCGGCCAGCGCGGCGGACTGCGCGTCAAGGCCGCCCGCAACCGCGCGGCCCGCGCCGGACGCATCAAGGGGGTCAAGCGACTGTGAGGCCGCACCGCAGCCAGGCCACCTCGCGTACCTCCGGCCCGACCACCACCGGGGGCGCCCCGTGACCAACATCCCCGAGACCGGCCGGACCCCACGGGTCCAGATCCGTCTCATCGTCATCCAGGTCCTCGTCTTCTCCCTGTTGCTCACCCTCGGCGGGCGCCTCTGGTACCTCCAGATCCGCAACGGCCAGGAGTACAGCGACGAGGCGAAGAACAACCACGTCCAGCAGGTCGTCCAGCCCGCCGTCCGCGGCTCCATCCTCGACGCCCGCGGTGTGGCCCTCGCCGACAACGAGACCCGGCTGGTCGTCTCCGCCAGCCGCACCGAGCTGATGAAGATGAAGGACGACGGCAAGAGCGTCCTGACCCGGCTCGCCGGCGTCCTCGGCATGAAGCCCAAGGAGGTCATCGACAAGGTCCGGCTCTGCGACTCCAAGACGCCGCAGCCCTGTTGGAACGGCTCGCCGTACCAGCCGATCCCGGTCACCGACGAGGCCACCACCCAGCAGGCCCTCACGATTCGTGAACGTGCCGAGGACTTCCCCGGCATCACCGCCGAGCCCACCGCCGTACGCCGGTACGGGGCGCCCGGCAAGGCCAACACCGCGCAGGTCCTCGGCTACCTCTCGCCGGTCACCGACAAGGAGATCACCAAGGCCCAGGACACCGACTCGCCGTACCTCCGCTCCGACCAGGTCGGCCGCTCCGGCCTGGAACGCACCTACGACAAGGAGCTGCGCGGCAAGGCCGGCGTCACCCGCTACGAGGTCGACAACCTCGGCCGGGTCATCGGCCAGGCGAAGAACGACAAGGCGGAGCCCGGCTCCACCGTCGTCACCTCCATCGACGCCCGGGTCCAGGCCGTCGCCGAGTACGAGCTCAACCAGGCCATGAAGACGGCCCGTCAGTCGTTCGACAAGAACACCGGGGAGAACTACAAGGCCGACTCCGGCGCCGTCGTCGTCATGGAGGCCAAGACCGGCCGCGTCGTCTCGATGGCCTCCCTGCCGAACTACGACCCCAACTCCTGGGTCGGCGGCATCTCCGCCAAGGACTACGCCAAGCTCACCGGCAAGAATTCCAACTTCCCGCTGCTGAACCGGGCCATCCAGGGCCAGGCCGCCCCCGGCTCGATCTTCAAGGTCATCTCCTCGACCGCCGCGGTCAACGCCGGCTACCCCTTCAACGGCAACTACCCCTGCCCCAGCTCGTACAACGTCGGCGGGCAGACCTTCAAGAACTTCGAGTCCCAGGGCTACGGCTCCATCACCATCGGCCGGGCCCTCGAAGTCTCCTGCGACACCGTGTACTACGGCATCGCGCACAAGGAGTGGCTGAAGGACGGCGGGATGAAGCCCAAGAAGAACGCCAAGGACTGGTTCTACAGGACCGCCCACCAGTTCGGCCTCGGCAAGGAGACCGGCATCGACCTCCCCAACGAGGTCAGCGGCCGGGTCCCCGACCGCAAGTGGAAGCAGGACTTCTACAAGGCGAACAAGGACGCCTGGTGCAAGCAGGGCAAGAAGGACGGCTCGTACGTCGAGAAGATCGCGTACGAGAACTGCCTCGAAGGCGACAAGATGCGCGCCGGTGACTCCGTCAACTACTCGATCGGCCAGGGCGACACCCTCGTCACGCCGATACAGATGGCCACCATCTACGCAGCCATCTCCAACGGCGGCACGCTCTACGACCCCACCGTCGGCAAGGCGATCGTCAGCGGCGACGGCAAGACCGTCGAGGAGATCAAGCCCAAGTCGCACGGCAAGCTGCCCTTCACGCGCAAGACCCGCAACCAGATCGACAGCGCCCTCGCGGGAGTCGCGACCCGTGGTTCGGCCGCCTGGCGATTCGGCGGCTGGCCGCAGGACAAGATCCCGATGCACGCCAAGACGGGTACGGCCGAGGTCTACGGCAAGCAGACGACCTCCTGGTTCGCCACGTACACCAAGGACTACTCGATCGTCATGACGATCTCCCAGGGCGGTACGGGCTCCGGTGCGTCCGGGCCCGCCGTGCGCAACATCTACGACGCCCTCTACGGTCTCGACGACTCCGGCAAGCAGGACCTTAAGAAGGCGCTGCTGCCCACCCCGCAGAAGTCCCTGCCGAAGATCCAGCAGGACGGCTCGATCGACGCCCCGCAGATCAAGCCCTACGACCCGGACTCGCAGAAGACCCCGGAGGAACAGACCCTCGCCGCGACGCTGGGGAGGCGCGACTGATGGCCGGCTTCTCCGTCCAGCGGTACGCCCCGGAACGCTCCGCCTGGGGCAAACTCACCGCCCGCGACTCCCTCGTACGCAAACTCGACTGGCCGCTGCTCGGGTCCGCGCTCGCGCTCTCCTTCATCGGCTCGCTGCTGGTCTACTCGGCGACCCGGGGACGTGACTCGCTCACCCACGGCGACCCGTACTACTTCCTCTTCCGGCACGCCCTCAACACCGGCATCGGCTTCGCCCTGATGGTCGGCACGATCTGGCTCGGCCACCGCACCCTGCGCGGCGCCGTCCCGATCCTCTACGGCCTCTCGGTGCTCCTGGTGCTGGCGGTGCTCACCCCGCTCGGCGCCACCGTCAACGGCGCCCACGCCTGGATCATCATCGGCGGCGGCTTCTCGCTCCAGCCCTCCGAGTTCACCAAGATCACCATCATCCTGATCATGGCGATGCTGCTGGCCGAGCGCGTCGACGCGGGCGACCAGCTCCATCCCGACCACCGGACCGTCGCCAAGGCCCTCGGCCTGGCGGCCGTCCCGATGGCCGTCGTCATGGGAATGCCGGACCTCGGCTCCGTGATGGTCATGGTCGTCATCGTGCTCGGCGTGCTCCTCGCCTCCGGCGCGTCGAACCGCTGGATCGCCGGTCTGCTCGGCGCGGGCGTGGCCGGCGCCATCGCGATCTGGCAGCTGGGCCTGCTCGACGAGTACCAGATCGCCCGCTTCGCCGCCTTCGCCAACCCCGCGCTCGACCCGGCGGGCGTCGGCTACAACACCAACCAGGCCCGCATCGCGATCGGCTCGGGCGGCCTCTCCGGGACGGGCCTCTTCCACGGCACCCAGACCACCGGCCAGTTCGTCCCCGAGCAGCAGACCGACTTCGTCTTCACCGTCGCGGGCGAGGAGCTCGGCTTCCTCGGCGCCGGGCTGATCCTCGTCCTGCTCGGTGTCGTCCTGTGGCGCGCCTGCCGGATCGCCCGCGAGACGACCGAGCTGTACGGCACGATCGTCGCCGCCGGAATCATCGCCTGGTTCGCCTTCCAGGCCTTCGAGAACATCGGGATGACGCTCGGCATCATGCCGGTCGCCGGGCTCCCGCTGCCGTTCGTGTCGTACGGAGGGTCCTCGATGTTCGCCGTCTGGGTGGCCGTCGGCCTGCTCCAGTCGATCAGGCTGCAGCGGCCGATAAGCGCCTGAGCCGGTGCGGGAGCACTGCCCATTCGCGTACAACACGTCTAGATTCGGTTCATGGCGGACTCGAAGCGTGAGATCGAGCGGAAGTACGAAGCCACCGCGGAGACCCGGCTCCCGGACCTGAGCCGGGTGGCCGGGGTCTCGGCCGTCGCCCACCGGGGCGTCAGCGAACTGGACGCCGTCTACTACGACACCGAGGACCTCCGGCTCGCGGCGGACTCCCTCACCCTGCGCCGCCGCACCGGCGGCGGCGACGCCGGCTGGCACCTCAAGTTCCCGGTCGCCTCCGGCATCCGGGACGAGCTGCGGGAACCGCTCTCCGACACCCTGCCGCGCTCCTTCGCGGGGCTGCTGCGCTCCCGGGTCCGCGAGCGCGCACTCGTTCCCGTCGTCCGGCTGGTCTCCGCCCGCGACGTCCACCACCTCCTCGACTCCGACGGCGCCCTGCTCGCCGAGGTCAGCGTCGACCGGGTGCGGGCCGAGCGGCTGACGGGCGGCGACGGCACGGCCTCCTGGACCGAGATCGAGGCCGAACTCGCCGACGACGGCGACCCCGCCTTCCTCGACGCCGTGGAGCGCCGGCTGCGCAAGGCCGGGATCCGCCCGTCCGCGTCCCCGTCCAAGCTGGCCAGGGCGCTCGCCGAGACCGCACCGAAGCGGAAGAGGAACCCCGACGGCAGGGCCCGGCGGCCCACCGCGGGCGACCACGTCCTCGCGTACATCCGGCACCAGAACGAGGCGATCGTCGCCCTCGACCCCGCCGTGCGCCGCGACCTCCCCGACTCCGTGCACCAGATGCGGGTCGCCACCCGCAGGCTGCGCAGCGCACTGCGGACGTACCGGAAGATCCTCGACCGCGGCGTCACCGACCCGGTCGGCGACGAGCTGAAGTGGCTGGCCGCAGAGCTGGGCATCGACCGCGACCAGGAGGTGCTCGACGCCCGGCTGCGCGCCCGCCTCGACGGCCTGCCCCGCACCCTGGTCCTCGGCCCGGTCCGCGGGCGGCTCCGGATCTGGTCGGCGGCCCGGCGGAACGGCTCCCGCCGCCGCACCGTCGCCGTGCTCGACGGGAAGCGGTATCTGGCACTCCTGGAGAGCCTCGACACCCTGCTCGCCGCCCCGCCCCTGCTGCCCGCCGCGTCCCGTGCGCCGGGGCGGGCGCTGCCCCGCGCCGTGCTGAAGGAGTACGGGCGCCTCGCGGCCCGCGTCGGCCATGCCCTGGAGCTCCCGCCCGGCCAGGACCGGGACCTGGCCATGCACGAGGCCCGCAAGGCCGCCAAACGCGCCCGGTACGCGGCGGAGGCGGCCCGCCCCGCGCTCGGCAGGCCCGCCAAGCGCTTCGCCAAACGGATGAAGGCCGTACAGAGCCTCCTCGGCGACCACCAGGACAGCGTGGTGGCCCGCGAGGCCCTGCGTACCCTGGCCGTCCAGGCGCACGCGGCGGGGGAGTCGGCCTTCACCTGGGGACTGCTCCACGGACGGGAGGAGGCGACGGCCGCGGCCCGGGAACGGGAGCTTCCGGCCGTGTGGGAGCGGGCTTCGCGGGCGGAGCTGCGGGCGGCGCTGGGAGGCTGAGGGCGGCGCTGGGAGGCCGAGGGCCGGGGTACGCTTGATGGTCACCCTTGCCGGCTCTCGAAAGTTCGCGATGTCTGTCGATTCGGTCTTCCCACAGCTCGAAGCTCTGCTCCCGCATGTGCAGAAGCCCATCCAGTACGTCGGCGGTGAACTGAACTCCACCGTCAAACCGTGGGACGAATGCGACGTCCGCTGGGCACTGATGTACCCGGACGCGTACGAGGTCGGGCTCCCCAACCAGGGCGTCATGATCCTCTACGAGGTGCTCAACGAGCGCCAGGGCGTCCTCGCCGAGCGCACCTACAGCGTGTGGCCGGACCTCGAGGAGCTGATGCGCGAGCACAAGGTCCCGCAGTTCACCGTGGACAGCCACCGCCCGGTCAAGGCGTTCGACGTCTTCGGGCTGAGCTTCTCCACCGAGCTCGGCTACACCAACATGCTCACCGCCCTGGATCTCGCGGGCATTCCGCTGGAGGCCCGGGACCGCACCGTCGACGACCCGATCGTGCTGGCCGGCGGCCACGCCGCGTTCAACCCCGAGCCGATCGCCGAGTTCATCGACTGCGCGGTCATCGGCGACGGCGAGCAGGCCGTCCTGGAGATCACCGAGATCGTCCGCGCCTGGAAGGCCGAGGGCCGCCCCGGTGGCCGCGAGGAGGTGCTCTTCCGCCTCGCCAGGACCGGCAACGTCTACGTCCCGGGCTTCTACGACGTCGAGTACCTCCCGGACGGGCGCATCGGCCGCGTCGTGCCCAACAAGTCGGGCGTGCCGTGGCGGGTGTCCAAGCACACCGTGATGGACCTCGACGAGTGGCCGTACCCGAAGCAGCCCCTCGTGCCGCTCGCCGAGACCGTCCACGAGCGGATGTCCGTCGAGATCTTCCGCGGCTGCACCCGCGGCTGCCGTTTCTGCCAGGCCGGCATGATCACGCGCCCCGTGCGGGAGCGAAGCATCACCGGCATCGGCGAGATGGTCGAGAAGGGCCTCAAGGCGACCGGCTTCGAGGAGGTCGGCCTGCTCTCGCTCTCCTCCGCGGACCACACCGAGATCGGCGAGATCGCCAAGGGCCTCGCCGACCGGTACACCGAGGACAAGATCGGCCTCTCGCTGCCGTCCACCCGCGTCGACGCGTTCAACGTGGACCTGGCCAACGAGCTGACCCGCAACGGTCGCCGCTCCGGTCTCACCTTCGCCCCCGAGGGCGGCTCCGAGCGCATGCGCAAGGTCATCAACAAGATGGTCTCGGAAGAGGACCTCATCCGTACCGTCGCCACCGCGTACGGCAACGGCTGGCGCCAGGTGAAGCTGTACTTCATGTGCGGCCTGCCCACCGAGACCGACGAGGACGTCCTCCAGATCGGCGACATGGCGGTCAACGTGATCGCCAAGGGCCGCGAGGTCTCCGGGCAGAACGACATCCGCTGCACCGTCTCCATCGGCGGCTTCGTGCCCAAGCCGCACACCCCGTTCCAGTGGGCCCCGCAGCTGAGCGCCGAGGAGACCGACGCCCGGCTGACCAAGCTCCGCGACAAGATCCGCGGCGACAAGAAGTACGGCCGCTCCATCGGCTTCCGCTACCACGACGGCAAGCCCGGCATCGTCGAGGGCCTGCTCTCGCGCGGCGACCGGCGCGTCGGCTCCGTCATCCGCGCGGTCTACGAGTCCGGCGGCCGCTTCGACGGCTGGCGCGAGCACTTCAGCTACGACCGCTGGATGACCGCCGCCGAGAAGACGCTGCCCGAGTACGGCGTGGACGTCGACTGGTACACCACCCGCGAGCGGACCTACGAGGAGGTCCTGCCTTGGGACCACCTGGACTCCGGCCTCGACAAGGACTGGCTCTGGGAGGACTGGCAGGACTCGCTCGACGAGACCGAGGTCGAGGACTGCCGCTGGACCCCGTGCTTCGACTGCGGCGTCTGCCCGCAGATGGACACCAGCATCCAGATCGGCCCGACCGGCAAGAAGCTGCTGCCGCTGTCGGTCGTCAAGTAGCTGCCCGCGACCGTCCCGTCAGGTGACGGCTGGGTGACGAAGGCCCGGTGCGGGAAACCCCGGACCGGGTCCTCGCGTCATGTACGGCATGGACTACGGCGAGCACCAGGCCCCCGTGCGGTACGAAGCGGGCGAGGGCTGTCTGACCACGTTGATCCGGATCCCGGTACGGATCGTGGTGCTGGTCGTCGTGCTGCCCGTACGGATGGTCTGGGACGCCCTGGTGGTGACGGGTCGCGCCGTCGACCGGACGCTGTTGCGCCCGCTGGGCCGGGCCCTGTCCTGGCTGTTCGCGACGCTGGTGGTGACCCCCGCCGGCTGGCTGTACGAGTCGGTGCTCACCCCGCTCGGGTATGCGCTGCGGTGGCTGGCCGCGGCGGTGTTCGTGTGGCCGTGGGTCGCGCTCTGGCGGTATGTGCTGGTGCCGGGGGTGCGGTACGGGCTGGTGGTGCCGGTGGTGTGGCTGTACGAGTCGGTGCTCACCCCGCTCGGGCGCGGGCTGCGGTGGGCGTACCGGACGTTGCTCGCACCTGCCGGGCGCGGGTTCCGTACGGCTGTCGGCTGGGTTCTCACCGCTCTGCTCGTCTGGCCGGTGACCGGCCTGTGGCGGTACGTCCTGGTGCCCCTCGCGCTCGCTGCCGCCTGGCTGGCCGAGCACCTGGTCGTACGGACGCTGGGCTGGGTGTACCGGGAGGCGCTCACCCCGCTCGGCCATGGCATCACCTGGCTGCTCGACCTGCTGGCGCGCGGAATCGCGGCCGCCGCGACCGGTCTGTGGACGGCGACGGTGTGGCTGGTCACGACCCTGCTGGTCGCACCGCTCCGCCGGCTGTACCGGCGGGTCCTGGCCCCGGTCGGCCGGGAGATCGCCGCCGCCTTCGGCGTCGCCTGGCGCGTCGCGGGGTACATCTCGCGGGCCGTCGGCCGGGCCATCGCCTGGCTGGCATGGCATCTGGTCGGGGCGCCGGTGACCTGGGTCTACCGCACGGTCTGCACACCGGTGGGGCATTTCGTGCGCGACCAGGTCTGGGCCCCGGCCAGGCGCGCCGCCGCCGAGGCCGGTCGCACGGCCCGGTCGGCGCTGCGCTCGGCGCGCGAGACCGTGCGCCAGGCACGCCGCGACGCATGGCGGGCCCTGGTAGGCGGGCCGCGGGTGCCCGAGCCCAGGGAACTGAGGACGCCCCTTGCGCGTACTCTGGGTAGTACAACGACTGTGCCCAGCGTGGCGCCCGAACCAGAGATCTCCTCGCTCGGAGAGAAGAACGCCGAGCGGGGGTGAGCCGGACCGGACACCCCGGGCCACCCGCATTTCGAGGGCGGTGCGCCACCGCGTCCGCCCCGCACCGAGGAGAAGAACCACTGGGCAAGCGACAGCCCGAAGGCCCGCCGCCCGCACCGGCAGTGCAGCGCATCCGACTGCGCTACACCAAGCGCGGCCGCCTCCGGTTCACCAGTCACCGTGACTTCCAGCGCGCCTTCGAGCGGGCCCTGCGCCGCTCCGAGGTGCCCATGGCGTACTCGGCAGGCTTCACCCCGCACCCGAAGGTGTCGTACGCCAACGCCGCCCCGACCGGCACGGGCAGCGAGGCCGAATTCCTGGAGATCGCCCTCACCGAGGCCCGCGATCCGGCCGTCCTGCGGGATCTGCTCAACGACTCGCTGCCGGACGGCCTCGACATCACCGATGCCGTGGAGGCCCGTACCTCGGGTCTCGCCGACCGGCTGACCGCCTCCGTCTGGGAGCTGCGCCTCGACGGTGTCGCCGTGGCGGACGCGGCCGAGGCCGTGGCCGCCTTCAACGAGGCGGAGACCGTCGAGGTCCAGCGCCGCGCGAAGAACGGCATGCGCACCTTCGACGCCCGCGCCGCCGTGGTCGACCTGCAGGCCCTTGATCCGCAGGCTGATAGGCCCGAGGACAGGCCCTGTGCGATACTGCGGCTGGTTGTTCGGCACGTGACACCTGCCGTGCGACCTGACGACGTCCTGTCCGGTCTCCGCGTTGTGGCCGACCTGGCGCCGCCGGTCCCCGCAGCGGTGACCAGGCTGGCGCAGGGGCTCTTCGACGAGGAGTCCGGCACGGTGACCGACCCGCTCGCGCCCGACCGCGAGGCAGCCCCGGCCGCACCACCCGCGGCCACCGGGACCGCCGTCGCGACGGCGCCGGAAGGTGCAGGTTCCGCGTAAGGCGGTCGTTGCAGCGCAGCCTTCGACTCGGGAGCCATCCGGTTCGGGCCGCGCGATGACCCATAAGACTTTCGCCAGGCCGTACGCATCTCGCGTACGGAACCGGCGAGCCAGACATTGAGCTCCCGTGCGGCGCCCGCGCCCCGGACGGCGGAGCCGCGTACATCACGCGGACCGTGCCGGACCGGAACCAGGCGCGGCGCCCGGGAGCCTGACGGGAGAACCGCCCGCATGCCCCAGTCCAACGAACCCGGCACGACCGGGAACGCCGAAGAGAACAACGCACCCGGCGACAAGCTGCCGCCGCGCCGCAGGCGCCGCGCAGCGTCCCGCCCGGCCGGTCCGCCGGTCGCGGAGGCGCAGGGCGCAGCCGCGGAAGCGGCCGCGCCGGCCATACCGGCCGTTGACGCCGCAGTGTCCGACAGCAACGCCGACGCCGCGTCGGCAGAGGCCGCCCCGCCCGCCCGTACGCGCCGTCGTGCGGTCCGCAAGGCGACCGCTCCGGCGGGTGCGCCGCAGGCCGCCGAGGTGACCGAGGCCGCCGCGCCTGCCGTGGAGGCCGAGCCCGTGGCCGAGGTCCCGGCGGAGGCGGCGCCCGCGCGTCCGCGTCGTCGTGCGGTCCGCAAGGCGACGGCCCCGGCGGGTGCGCCGCAGGCCGCCGAAGCCGTGGAGATCGTCGAGGAGGCACCGGCCGTGGCCGAGCCCGAGCCGGCCGCCGAGGCCGCCGAGCCCGAGCCCGCCGCACCCCGCGGTCGCACCCGGCGCCGGGCATCTGCCCCGGCCGGTGCGCCGCAGGCCGCCGAAGCGCCTGCCGCGACCGCCGAAACCGTCGTGGCCGCGGAGGAAGAGGCCACCGAGCCCGCCGAGGTCGTCGAGGCCCCGCGCGGCCGTCGTCGTGCGGTCCGCAAGGCGACCGCTCCCGCCGGTGCGCCGCAGGCCGCCGAAGGCACCGAGGACACCGGCGAGAGCCTGCCCGAGGCCGCCGCCGAGGAGCCCGCCGCCGAGCCCGCCGAGGTCGAGGACGCCGCACCGCGCGGCCGTCAGCGCCGCCGGGCCACCGCCGCCGCAGGCCGGCCGGAGTTCACCGGCAAGGCCGAGGAGCCCGTACGCAAGAGCCGCCGCGCCGAGCGTCCCGCCGTGGCCGTGTTCCAGGCGCCGGTCTTCGCCGAGCCGATGTTCCAGACCCCGGAGACCGCGGCCGCGGCTGCTGCGGCGTCGCGTTACGACGAGGCCGAGATCGAGGCCGAGGAAGAGGCCGAGACGGTCGAGGAGCCGACGGCCGTCGTCGAGGCCCCGGCCGCCGAAGCCGCGCCGCAGGGCGGTTCGCGCCGCCGTCGCCGCCGTCGCGGTGAGGCCGCAGAGCCCGAGCAGGCCGCCGCCCCCGCCGCTCCCGCGGTGGAGGAGCAGGCCGAGGAGGAGCACGAGCCGGAGCACGAGGGCGACGCCGAGCACGAGGGCGACGAGACGGACGAGTACGGGGACCGGCCCTCGCGCCGTCGCCGTCGCGGAGGCCGTCGCCGCCGTCGTGGCGAGGCCAACGAGGGTGACGAGGCAGCGGAGCAGCACGGCGACGAGGCCGCCGCCGACCACACCGAGGACGAGCAGGAGCGCGCTCAGGAGTCCGAGGAGGAGGACGAGGAGCACGAGGCGTCCGCCTCCGGATCGAGCAGCAGCCGTCGTCGGCGCCGCCGTCGTCGTCGCAGCGGGGATGTCTCCGCCGAGGCGGACAACGGCACGGACGACCCGGAGCGTACGGTCGTCAAGGTCCGCGAGCCCCGGCGGAAGGAAGCCGAGCGCGAGCCCGGCACCGGCTTCGACGAGGTCCAGTCCATCAAGGGCTCGACCCGTATGGAGGCCAAGAAGCAGCGCCGCCGCGAGGGCCGTGAGCAGGGTCGCCGTCGCGTCCCGATCATCACCGAGGCCGAGTTCCTGGCCCGCCGCGAGGCCGTGGAGCGGGTCATGGTCGTCCGCCAGAACGGTGAGCGCACCCAGATCGGCGTTCTTGAGGACAACGTGCTCGTCGAGCACTACGTCAACAAGGAGCAGGCCACCAGCTACGTCGGCAACGTCTACCTGGGCAAGGTGCAGAACGTACTGCCGTCCATGGAGGCCGCCTTCGTCGACATCGGCAAGGGCCGCAACGCCGTGCTCTACGCCGGTGAGGTGAACTTCGAGGCGCTCGGCATGGCCCACGGGCCGCGCCGGATCGAGACCGCGCTCAAGTCTGGCCAGTCCGTCCTCGTCCAGGTGACCAAGGACCCGATCGGCCACAAGGGCGCCCGCCTGACCAGCCAGGTCTCGCTGCCCGGCCGCTACCTGGTCTACGTGCCCGAGGGCTCGATGACCGGCATCAGCCGCAAGCTGCCCGACACCGAGCGGGCCCGGCTGAAGACCATCCTCAAGAAGATCGTCCCCGAGGACGCGGGCGTCATCGTCCGTACCGCCGCGGAGGGCGCGAGCGAGGACGAGCTGCGCCGCGACGTCGAGCGGCTGCAGCAGCAGTGGGAGGACATCCAGAAGAAGTCGAAGAGCACCGGCAGCTCCAACGCGCCGACCCTGCTCTACGGCGAGCCGGACATGACCGTCCGGGTTGTCCGCGACATCTTCAACGAGGACTTCTCCAAGGTCATCGTCAGCGGCGACGACGCGTGGGAGACCATCCACGGCTACGTCTCGCAGGTGGCGCCCGATCTGACGGACCGCCTGTCGCGGTGGACCTCCGAGGTCGACATCTTCGCGACGTACCGGATCGACGAGCAGCTGATGAAGGCGCTGGACCGGAAGGTCTATCTGCCGAGCGGCGGCTCGCTGGTGATCGACAAGACCGAGGCGATGGTCGTCGTCGACGTCAACACCGGCAAGTTCACCGGTCAGGGCGGCAACCTTGAGGAGACCGTCACCAAGAACAACCTGGAGGCGGCCGAGGAGATCGTGCGCCAGCTGCGGCTGCGCGACCTCGGGGGCATCGTCGTCGTCGACTTCATCGACATGGTGCTGGAGTCCAACCGGGACCTGGTGCTGCGGCGCCTGCTGGAGTGCCTGGGACGCGACCGTACGAAGCACCAGGTCGCCGAGGTCACGTCGCTGGGCCTGGTCCAGATGACCCGCAAGCGGGTGGGCCAGGGTCTGCTGGAGTCCTTCTCCGAGACATGTGTCCACTGCAACGGGCGCGGCGTGATCGTGCACATGGAGCAGCCGACCTCGGTCGGTGGCGGCGGCAAGCGTTCCAAGAAGCGCGGCCGGGGCGGCGTGGACCACGAGCACGTGGCCGAGACCGAGGCCGTGGCAGAGGTCGAGACCGAGGCCGAGCTGGCTGCCGAGGTGGCCGCCCCCGTGGCGCTGCCCGAGCCGGAGTTCGTCCCGGACGAGGAGCTGTACAGCAGCCCGGCCGAGGCCGAGGCGGCCGCCACGCGCGGTCGCGGCCGACGCCGCGCGACCCGCAAGGCGACGGCCCCGGCCGGCGCACCGAAGGCCGCTGCCGCTGTCGCCCCGGCCGTCGAGCCGGAGCCGGTCGTGGTCGCGGAGCCCGAGCCGGTCGTGGAGCCGGAGCCGGCCGCCGAGGCACCGGCCCCGGTGGTCGAGGAGGTCCCCGCGGCCGAGGCGCCCCAGGGCCGTACGCGCCGTCGGGCGACCCGGAAGGCGACCGCCCCGGCGGGCTCGCCGGCCCCGGCCGAGCCGGTCGCCCCGGTGCAGGCCGCCGAGCCGGCCGAGCAGCCGGAGCCCGTCGCCGAGGCCGTGCAGCCCGAGGCCGCACCCGAGGAGCCGGCCGCCGAGGCCGCCCCGCCGCGTGCGCGCCGCCGGGTGACCCGCAAGGTCACCGCCCCCGCGGGCTCGCCCGCCGGTGCGGACGGTGCGGAGGTCGTCGTGGTGACCGGCTCGGCCGAGCCGAAGCCCGACGCCGAGGCGGCCGAGTCCGCCGAGGCGGAGGCCCCGGTCAAGAAGGCGGCCCGCAAGACCGCCAAGAAGGCCACCGCGAAGAAGGCGGCCACCAAGAAGACGGCTGCCAAGAAGACCGCCGCGAAGAAGACGACGGCCAAGAAGGCGGCGACGAAGAAGACGGTCGCCGCGGAGCAGTCGTCGAAGCCCGCCGTCTCGGCCGACACCGAGGCGTAGGCGACAGGGCGGCCCCCGCGGTCACGGAGGCCTCCTCCGCGGCCGTACGGCGCAGCACGAGGGCCGGTGGGCCACACTCCGACAGGGGTGTGGCCCACCGGCCGTTCCGGCCCGCCGCGGACCCATCGGCCGCGTCGGCAGGAATGAACGGGGGAGCGACGGGGAAGGACACAGGGCCCGGTTTGACCCTCCGGACGGCGGCCCGTAATCTTGCCCTTCGGCGTGTTTCCATGCGCCTGTCCCTGAGCAACCCCCTCCCTTCACAGGTGAGAGGCCGCTCGTCCATTCGGATCACCTCGGGCCCCGGCCCGTGTGAGCGGCTGGCATCAGGGGCTTCGTTCCGAGCGAGAGTGAGATCCGCGTGTACGCCATCGTGCGCAGCGGTGGCCGCCAGCACAAGGTTGCTGTCGGTGACATCGTTGAGGTTGACAAGATTTCCACTGCCCAGGTTGGCGACACGGTCGAGCTCTCGACCCTGCTCGTGGTCGACGGCGACGCCGTGACCAGCGACCCGTGGGTGCTGGCCGGGATCAAGGTCCAGGCCGAGGTCGTGGACCACCACAAGGGCGCGAAGATCGACATCCTTCGCTACAAGAACAAGACCGGCTACCGCCGTCGCCAGGGTCACCGCCAGCAGTACACGGCGATCAAGGTCACCGGTATCCCCGCGGCTGCGAAGTAAGGGACTGAGGAGACATGGCACACAAGAAGGGCGCATCGTCCACCCGGAACGGGCGCGATTCCAATGCTCAGCGGCTCGGCGTGAAGCGCTTCGGCGGTCAGGCCGTCAACGCCGGTGAGATCCTGGTCCGCCAGCGCGGCACGCACTTCCACCCGGGCACGGGCGTCGGCCGTGGCGGCGACGACACGCTGTTCGCACTCGCCGCCGGTGCGGTCGAGTTCGGCACGCACCGTGGCCGCAAGGTCGTGAACATCGTTCCGATCGCCGGCTGATTTTCGGCGCTCGTCGAGCGGTTTCTGCGGAGGCGGACCTCACTTCCCGTACGGGAAGCGGGTCCGCCTTTCGCGTGTTTCTCCCATGAGAGACGGCTGTCCCCCAGCAGTACGGCACGAGCCGGCGGGACAGCACGAGTGAGATATTTCTGCACGTATGTAACTGGAGGTTTCAACCATGACCACCTTCGTGGACCGCGTCGAGCTGCATGTCGCCGCGGGTAACGGGGGCCACGGCTGTGCCTCCGTACACCGTGAGAAGTTCAAGCCGCTCGGCGGTCCGGACGGCGGCAACGGCGGGCGCGGCGGCGATGTGACCCTGGTCGTCGACCAGGCGATCACCACGCTCCTCGACTACCACCACCACCCCCACCGCAAGGCCACCAACGGCCAGCCCGGCGCGGGCGACAACCGTTCCGGCAAGGACGGCCAGGACCTGGTGCTGCCGGTGCCCGACGGCACGGTCGTGCTCGACGGGAACGGCAACGTGCTCGCCGACCTGATCGGCCAGGGCACCACGTTCGTCGCCGGCCAGGGCGGCCGGGGCGGCCTCGGCAATGCCGCGCTGGCCTCCGCCCGGCGCAAGGCCCCCGGCTTCGCGCTGCTCGGCGAGCCCGGCGAGGCCCGGGACATCGTCCTGGAGCTCAAGACCGTCGCCGACGTCGCGCTGGTCGGCTACCCGAGCGCTGGCAAGTCCTCGCTGATCTCCGTTCTGTCGGCGGCCAAGCCGAAGATCGCCGACTACCCCTTCACGACCCTCGTCCCGAACCTCGGCGTGGTCACCGCGGGCAGCACCGTCTACACCGTCGCCGATGTCCCGGGTCTGATCCCGGGCGCCAGCCAGGGCCGCGGCCTCGGCCTGGAGTTCCTGCGGCACGTGGAGCGCTGCTCGGTACTGGTGCACGTGCTGGACACCGCGACGCTGGAGTCCGACCGCGACCCGGTCTCCGACCTCGACATGATCGAGGAGGAGCTGAAGCAGTACGGGGGCCTGGAGGACCGGCCCCGCATCGTCGTCCTCAACAAGGTCGACATCCCGGACGGCCAGGACCTCGCCGACATGATCCGCCCGGACCTGGAGGAGCGCGGCTACCGCGTCTTCGAGGTGTCCGCCGTCGCCCGTACCGGTCTGAAGGAGCTCTCCTTCGCGCTCGCGGGCATCATCGCCGAGGCCCGTGCGGCCAAGCCGGTGGAGGTGGCGACCCGGATCGTCATCCGCCCGAAGGCCGTCGACGACGCGGGCTTCACCGTCACGCTGGAGGAGGACGGCATCTACCGGGTGCGCGGCGAGAAGCCGGAGCGCTGGGTCCGGCAGACCGACTTCAACAACGACGAGGCCGTCGGCTACCTGGCCGACCGGCTCAACCGTCTCGGCGTCGAGGACGCACTGGTGAAGGCCGGCGCCCGTGCGGGCGACGGCGTCGCCATCGGCGCCGAGGACAACGCGGTCGTCTTCGACTGGGAGCCGACCCTGGCGGCGGGCGCGGAGATGCTCGGCCGTCGTGGCGAGGACCACCGGCTCGAAGCACCGCGTCCGGCGGCGCAGCGCCGCCGCGACCGCGAGTCGGAACGCGACGAGGCGCAGCGCGAGTTCGACGATTTCAACCCGTTCTAGACGGGCAACGGCCGCTGGAGGAGCCTCTTCCGGCGGCCGTGCACGCTCTCCGCGTCATTCGTCCGGGGGAACCGAACCCGCTCAAGGGTGATCCATGCCGCTCACTCGTGTGGCGTCGGTCACCTGGCAGGGAAGCGGCAATTCCGGTATTCGCCCTGATCGCAAGGCAACAAAAGGTTTCGATACGGCATGCGGTGGCCGACGTCCACCTTGCGAGACGGTAACGGAGAGTGCAACCATCGCTGTATCTCCCAGCCCTCGCAAGGTAGGTCGTCTGTGTCTGCTCAGCACATAGCCAAAGCCCGAACCACAGCAGTCGTGCTCGCCGGCGGTACCGGCCAGCGCGTGGGTCTGTCCATTCCCAAGCAGCTGCTGAAGATCGCAGGCAAGGCTGTCATCGAGCACACGCTGTCGATCTTCCAGCAGGCCGACTCCATCGACGACGTCATCGTGCTGATGGCTCCGGGCTACGTGCCCGACGTGGAGAAGATCGTCGCCAAGGCCGGGCTCACCAAGGTCACCAGGGTGATCGAGGGCGGCTCCACGCGCAACGAGACCACCGAGCGCGCCATCGCGGCCCTCGGCGAGGGCCTGGCCGAGGGCGAGGACCGCAACGTCCTCTTCCACGACGCCGTGCGCCCGCTGCTCTCGCAGCGCGTCATCAAGGACTGCGTCGACGCGCTGGACCGCTACCAGGCGGTCGACGTCGCCATCCCGTCCGCGGACACGATCATCGTGACCCGCACCCACGGCGGCGACGGCGAGTTCATCACCGATGTGCCCGACCGCTCCCGGCTGCGCCGCGGTCAGACGCCGCAGGCCTTCAAGCTCTCCACGATCCGCCGGGCGTACGAAGTCGCCGCGGAAGACCCGAACTTCCAGGCGACCGACGACTGCTCGGTCGTGCTGAAGTACCTCCCCGACGTCCCGATCTACGTCGTGGCGGGCGACGAGTACAACATGAAGGTCACCCAGCCGGTCGACGTCTTCATCGCGGACAAGCTCTTCCAGCTGGCCTCCACGGCCGTCCCGCAGCCGACCGACGACGCCGCCTACCGCGAACTGCTCACCGGCAAGACCCTCGTCGTCTTCGGCGGCTCGTACGGCATCGGCGCGGACATCGCGACGCTCGCCGAGTCCTACGGCGCCACCGTCTACGCACTGGGCCGCTCCACCACCGGTACGCACGTGGAGAACCCGGAGCACATCGACGAGGCGCTCACCAAGGCGTACGCCGACACCGGCCGCGTCGACTACGTGATCAACACCGCGGGAGTGCTCCGCATCGGCAAGCTGGCCGAGACGGACAGCGCGACCATCCAGGAAGCGCTCAACGTCAACTACCTGGCACCCGTGCAGATCGCCCGCGCCTCGTACAAGTACCTCGCCGAGACCAAGGGCCAGCTGCTGCTCTACACCTCCAGCAGCTACACCCGGGGCCGCGCGGAGTACAGCCTCTACTCGTCGACCAAGGCCGCCATGGTGAACCTCACCCAGGCGCTCTCGGACGAGTGGGCGGCCGACGGCGTGCGGGTGAACTGCGTGAACCCCGAGCGCACCGCCACCCCGATGCGCACCAAGGCGTTCGGCGACGAGCCCGCGGGCACGCTGCTCTCCTCCGAGGCGGTCGCCAGGACCTCGCTCGACGTCCTGCTCTCCGAGATGACCGGCCATGTCATCGATGTACGCCAGCAGGACCCGACGCGTGGCGCCTCCGAGGCGTCCGGCTTCGAGCAGGCGCTTGCCGCTGTCCTGGACCGACAGGCCGATGTGTAATACTGCTTGACAATCGACTATTCGGACCCCTGCAGTCGCTATGTGCGAACTGCAGGGGTCCGAATTCGTGAAGCTCTGTCTTCACAATCCCCTCGTAAGGTAAAAAGTCGGCACCCTCGGGAGCGGTACTTCGTGATTTCGAAAGCCATGCGCTTGGCTCGGGTGGGCAGCGGTTCGGAGCTGGCCGCCGCGCTCCTGGTGGCTCTGGGGTTCCCGTGCATAATGCTCGCGGCAATAATCCCCAATCTCTGGTTCTTCGCCGCGGCCACCGCGGTCACCTATCTCGCGGACCGGTATCTGCACCACTGCGGCAGCTATCTGATCAACCGGCTCGCCGCCGTCCGGGCGGGGCTTTCGATCCGCTTCCTGGTCCGGCAACTGCTGCTCATCCTGCTGCTGTCCCGCATGGGATACGGCGAGGAGACGCTCTTCTACGTCACGGTCGCCTGTCTGCTGGCGTTCTACGGACTCCAGGCGCCGCAGAGCGCGATGGTCACCCTGATCCGGCTGCGCCGCAAGCTTCCGGTGGTCACCCGCAACATCGACCTGGCGTCGGTGCGGATCGCCGATGCCCCGCCGCAGCGCCTGATGAGCCGGCCCGCGGAGAAGATGCTGCACCTGGACGTCTTCTCGATGGTGGGCGTGCTGGTCGCGATCGAGACCGGCAAGGAGGCCATCGCGTACGTCGGCCTCGGCCTGACGCTCGTGCTCGCGGTCTGCTACCTGGCGGCGCTGCTGCCGTACGTCCGGCCGAGCCGGCTCGTACCGCCGGAGACCAAGGTCCTCAACGCGGTGGGCGACTGGCTCGCCGAGTACCGGCCGACGGTGATGCTGTACTTCTCCGGCTCCAAGGACTCCGCCTACCAGGTCAACATGTGGCTGGAGACGATGGCCCAGCTCGGCGGGCGGCCGATGATCCTGCTGCGTGAGCGCAACATCCTGCCGCAGCTCGCCACGACCTCGGTGCCGGTGCTCTGCGTGCCCGGCGGCGTGCACCTGATGAACCTGGACCTCTCGTCGGTACGGGTCGCGCTCTACGCGGCCAACGTCGGCAAGAACATCCACCTGCTCCGGGTGCCGACGATGAAGCATGTCTTCATCGGCCACGGCGACAGCGACAAGATCGCCAGCGTCAACCCGTACAGCAAGGTCTACGACGAGGTGTGGACCGCGGGCCGGGCCGGCCGCGACCGTTACGCGCTGGCCGACGTAGGCGTGCGCGACGAGGACATCGTGGAGGTGGGCCGCCCGCAGCTGGCCGCCATCCAGCCCTGGTCCGGCACGGGCAAGAACCCGATCCCGACCGTGCTGTACGCCCCCACCTGGGAGGGCTGGGACGACAACCCGGGCAACACCTCCCTGCTGCTGGCCGGCGAGAACATCGTCAGGCGGCTGCTGAAGGCCGAGCAGCCGGTCCGGCTGCTCTACAAGCCGCACCCCTTCACCGGCACCCGCAGCGCCAAGGCCAAGGCGGTGCACCTGCGCATCACCGCGATGATCGAGCAGGCCGCCGCCCAGCGCGCCACCGACCCCCGCTGGGCGGAGCAGTCGGCCGCGCTGCAGGGCGAGCAGGCCGAGGCGCGGGCCGAGCTGGCCCGTATCGAGGCACGGCTGGCCGAGCTGGCCGGCGGCGGGCGCACCGCGCGGGACGAGGCGGAACTGTCCCGGGACTCGCTGGCCGACCCGGCGCGCGAGGCCGAGACGGCGAAGCTCAAGGACGAGTGGAACGCGGCGTCCTGGCGTGCGCAGGGCTGGTGGGAGCACCGGGTCATCACCGGCGCCCAGATGCGGCTGTACGACTGCTTCAACGAGTCGGACGCCATGGTCTCGGACATCTCCAGCGTGGTGTCCGACTTCATCGCGAGCGGCAAGCCGTACGCGGTCACGGACTCGGCCGAACTGGGCGAGGACGAGTTCCGCCGGCATAACACCGCAGTACGCGCCGCGGTGATCCTGTCCAACTCGGCGGTCGAGCTGGACGCCCTGCTCGCCGCGGTGACCGATCCGGCCGCGGACACCCTGGCGGATGCCAGGAGCGAGCTCAAGCAGTACCTCCTCGGCCCGGACGAGCCCACCTCGATCGTGCAGTTCGACACGGCCGTGACGGAGCTCGCGGCCAAGTCCGACGCGCGGAACGCCGGAGTGGCGACGAGCCTGGGCGAGCCCGTGGGCGGCTGAAAGTCGACCATCGCCATTACATGATCGGGTAAGGCCCGGCATAGCCCTCCAAAGGGTTGTGCCGGGCCTTTGTGATGAGTGTCACCATTTAGTCGTGTGGCGTCAGACAACCAACGGACCGGGCCGACTGTCTTCTGTTTGTGTGAACGAGACGCAAATTCCTGACGTGACTGTGGTTGTCGGTGCATATGAGGCGATGCCCTATCTCATACGCTGTCTCGAATCGGTGGAGGCGCAGACCATCGGTGCGGATCGGATCGAAATCGTCGCAGTCGACGACGGTTCCACCGATGGCACCGGTGAGTATCTGGAGGAATTCGCCGCGAAGTCGAAAGTTCCGACCAGAGTGGTCAGGCAGAAGAACTCCGGCGGTCCCAGTGGTCCGCGTAATGTGGGGATCGGTCTGGCCCGCGGCCGCTATGTGTTCTTTCTGGACGCGGACGACTACTTCGGCGACGAGGCCCTGGAGCGGATGGTGGCCATGGCCGACCGGGCGGGCACCGATGTGGTGCTCGGCAAGGTGGTCGGCGTGAACAGAGGGGCGCCGCAGTCGATGTGGCGGGCCACCAAGGAACGTGTCGACGTCTACAATTCCAAGGTCATTTACACCCTGAGCGCACAGAAGCTCTTCCGGCGTGAACTCCTGGAGCGTCTCTCCCTGAGGTTCGACGAGAATCTCAGAACCGGTGAGGACGCCCTCTTCACGATGGAGGCATATCTGCGCGGTGCCGGGGTCTCGGTGATCTCCAATTACGTCTGCTATTACCTGGTGGGGCGTGACGACGGGAAGCACGTCACGAAGAGCGGCACCTATGAATGGCGCTTCGACTCGATGCGGGCCATGATGGCGCTCATTCACCGGATCGAGCCCGCGGGTCCGAAACGGGATTTCCTGATGGTCCGTCCCTTCACGGTCGGGATGCTCCAGCAGTTCGGCCCCGTCGTGCTGAAGGATTCCGAGGAAGTCCGGCGGCGCAAGATAGAACTCGCGGCTCCGCTGATGGACACGTACTGGCACGACGGCGTGGCCCGGCTGATCAAGGTGCCGGAGCGGCTGCGTCTCGCCTGTGTGGCACGGGGCAGAATGGATCTGCTCATCGAGGTGGTGCGGTACATCCGGGCGAAGACGGTCCCGGACGTGGTCCGCTCGCGCAACGGTGACACGCTCTACCTCGCGTACCCGCACTTCCGCGACAGGTCGGCCGGTCTGGCCGAATCCAACTACGAGGTCACCGTGCCGGACTGGCACGACGGCAAGCGCATCGAGCAGCCGAAGGCCGCCGCCCGCCGGGCCTCGCTGTCCAGGCGGGTGGCCCGCAGGATGCGCCGCGACTTGAGGCGATGGAAGGAGCGGCTGAGCGTGGAGTGACGGCCGCTCGACCGTCGGGCGGCCGCCGAGTGCGCCGCACGACGGATTCACCGAAGATCACGAAGAGAAGCTCAGTAAAATCATTCGGACGTCGCGCCCGCGACAGGACCGACAGATCACCATGGGGACTGGTCACGTGAAGGCTCTCGTACTATCCGGAGGGGCCGGCACCCGCCTGCGTCCCATCACCCACACCTCGGCCAAGCAGCTGGTGCCGGTGGCGAACAAGCCCGTGCTGTTCTACGGCCTGGAAGCCATCGCGGAAGCGGGCATCACCGAGGTCGGCATCATCGTGGGCGACACCGCGCCCGAGATCCGCGAGGCGGTCGGCGACGGTTCCGCGCTCGGCATCGAGGTCACGTACATCCCGCAGGACGAGCCGCTCGGCCTCGCCCACGCGGTGCTGATCGCGCGCGACTTCCTGGGGGACGACGACTTCGTCATGTACCTCGGCGACAACTTCATCGTCGGTGGGATCACCGGTCTGGTGGAGGAGTTCCGCGCGGACAAGCCCGACGCGCAGATCCTGTTGACGCAGGTGCCCAACCCGACCTCCTTCGGCGTCGCGGAGCTCGACGCCGACGGCCGGGTGGCGGCGCTGGAGGAGAAGCCGAAGGAGCCCAAGAGCGATCTGGCGCTCGTCGGCGTCTACCTCTTCACCCCCGCCATCCACGAGGCGGTCCGCTCGATCGAGCCGTCCTGGCGCGGCGAGCTGGAGATCACGCACGCCATCCAGTGGCTGATCGACCAGAAGCGCGACGTGCGCTCCACCACGATCCACGGTTACTGGAAGGACACCGGCAACGTCACCGACATGCTGGAGGTCAACCGGACCGTCCTGGAGGCCGTCGAGCCGTTCCACGAGGACGCCGAGGTCGACGAGGACAGCGAGATCATCGGCCGGGTGCGGATCGAGGCGGGTGCCAAGGTCAGCGGCAGCCGCATCGTCGGGCCCGTGATCATCGGCGCCCGTTCGGTGATCAGCGGCGCGTACGTGGGCCCGTTCACCTCGGTCTCGGAGGACGTCCGCATCGAGGACAGCGAGATCGAGTACTCCATCGTTCTGCGGGGCGCCTCCATCGCCGGTGTCCGCCGCGTCGAGGCGTCGCTCATCGGCCGTGACGTCGAAGTGACCCCCGCGCCCCGATCCCCGTCCGCCCACCGACTCGTACTCGGCGACCACAGCAAGGTGCAGATCTCTTCATGACCACCAACATCCTGGTGACCGGCGGCGCCGGCTTCATCGGCTCGCACTACGTCCGTACGGTGCTCGGCCCCGAGGGCCCCGGCGACATCGCCGTCACCGTGCTCGACAAGCTCACCTACGCGGGCAACCCGGCCAACCTCGACGAGGTGCGCGACCACCCCGGTTTCCGGTTCGTGCAGGGTGACATCTGCGATCCGGAGCTGGTCGCCAAGCTGATGGCCGAGCACGACCAGGTGGTGCACTTCGCCGCCGAGTCCCACGTGGACCGTTCCATCGACGGCGGCGCCGAGTTCGTCCGGACCAACGTCGTGGGCACCCACACCCTGATCCACGCCGCGCACCTGGCGGGCATCAAGACCTTCGTGCACATCTCCACCGACGAGGTCTACGGCTCGATCGACGAGGGCTCCTGGCCCGAGACCGACCCGCTCGCGCCCAACTCGCCGTACTCCGCGGCCAAGGCGTCCAGCGACCTGATCGCGCTCTCGTACCACCGCACCCACGGCCTCGACGTGCGGGTGACCCGCTGCTCCAACAACTACGGGCACCACCACTTCCCCGAGAAGGTCATCCCGCTCTTCGTCACCAACCTGCTGGACGGCAAGACGGTCCCGCTCTACGGCGACGGCGCCAACGTCCGCGACTGGCTGCACATCGACGACCACGTCCAGGGCATCGAGCTGGTCCGCACCAAGGGCCGGGCCGGCGAGGTCTACAACATCGGCGGCGGCACCGAGCTCTCCAACAAGGAGCTCACCGGCCTGCTGCTGGACGCCTGCGGCGCCGACTGGGACACCAGCGTCACGTACGTCGAGGACCGCAAGGGCCACGACCGCCGCTACTCGGTCGACTGCACCAAGATCCGCGAGGAGCTCGGCTACGAGGCCCGCAAGGACTTCCGCACCGGCCTCGCCGAGACCGTGCAGTGGTACCGCGACAACCGCGCCTGGTGGGAGCCGCTGAAGGACCGGGCCGCGCTGTGAGCGCCGTCTGGCTGGTCACCGGAGCCGCCGGGATGCTGGGCCAGGACGTCCTGGCCCGGCTCGCCGGTGAGGACGTCACCGCGGTCGCCGCGGACCGGGCGGCCGTGGACATCGCCGACCCCGCGTCGGTGCGGGCGGCCTTCGAGAGGCACCGCCCCGCCGTGGTGGTGAACTGCGCCGCCTGGACCGCGGTCGACGACGCCGAGTCCCAGGAGGACGCCGCGCTGCGGGTCAACGGCACGGGCCCCGCGGTCCTCGCCGAGGCCTGCCGCGAACACGGTGCCGTGCTCCTCCAGGTCTCCACCGACTACGTCTTCGCCGGTGACGGCGAGAAGCCGTACGCCGAGGACGACCCGACCGGACCGCGCAGCGCCTACGGCCGCACCAAGCTGGCCGGCGAGCAGGCCGTGCTGAGCACCCTGCCGGAGACCGGTTACGTGGTCCGCACCGCCTGGCTCTACGGCGCGGGCGGCGGCAACTTCGTCCGTACGATGATCAAGCTGGAGGGCATCAAGGACACCCTCGACGTGGTGGACGACCAGCGCGGTCAGCCCACCTGGACCGTCGATCTGGCCGACCGGCTGGTCCGGCTCGGGCAGGCCGCCCGCACGGGCACCGCGCCCGCCGGCGTCTACCACGGCACCAGCGGCGGCGAGACGACCTGGTTCGGCTTCACCCGGGAGATCTTCCGGCTCCTCGGCACCGACCCGGAGCGGGTCCGTCCCACGACCAGCGAGGCCTTCGTACGGCCGGCTCCCCGGCCCGCCTTCAGCGTGCTGGGCCACGACCGCTGGGCCGCGGCCGGGATCGAACCGGTCCGGGACTGGCGGGCGGCGTTGGAGGAATCATTTCCGGCGCTTGTAGCAGCAGAGCGGCCATGATCATCAATTGATCGTACAGACGGTCAAATCTCGTCGAATTTCAAAGATGTTCACGACGAAGGTTTACATGGGGGAGAACGCTTACATCACAGTGCGGTCATGAGGTAACTTCGCCGGGAACCAGACCAGTTGGTTTTCTGCGAAGGGCTGCTCCACGTGAACCGCCACGACTTCCTGCGTCATCTGCACCGCGTCTACCGTCCCCGGAACTATCTGGAGATCGGGGTCAACGACGGCAGAAGCCTGGCCCTCTCACGGGTCCCTTCCGTCGCCGTCGACCCCGCCTTCCGGGTCGTGACGGACATCAGCTGTGACGTCCATCTGGTCAAGGCGACGAGCGACGACTTCTTCGCCCGCAAGGACCCTCTGCTGCACCTGCGCAACGGCCGCAACCCGTTCCGCGCCCTCGCCCGCCGCGATCCGCTCAACGTTCTCGGCGGGGACCCGAAGCTGGAGCTCGCCTTCATCGACGGCATGCACCTCTTCGAGTACGCCCTGCGCGACTTCATGAACGTGGAGAAGCACGCCCGCTGGTCGAGCGTGATCGTGCTGGACGACATGCTGCCGCGCGACGTCGACGAGGCGGCCCGCGACCGGCACACCAAGTACTGGACCGGTGATGTGTACAAGGTGGTACAGGTGCTGCGCCGCTACCGCCCCGACCTGGTGGTCGTCGAGGTGGACACGGAACCGACCGGCGTGGTCGCCGTGTTCGGCGCCAACCCGGAGAGCGATGTCCTGAAGAACGCGTACGACAAGATCATCGAGGAGTTCGTCGTACCCGATCCGCAGGACGTGCCCCAGGAGGTACTGGTCCGCAAGAACGCCGTCCGGCCCGAGACGCTGCTCCGCGCCGACTTCTGGCCGGCCCTGGCCCGCGCCCGCAACCTGCGCCGCCCGCGCTCCGCGTTCGCGCCGCTGCGCTCGCGCATCGAGGCAGTGACGGGCTGACCCCACCCGGACGGCGCGAAGCCCCCGTGATCCGTACGGACCGCGGGGGCTTCGGCGTACCGGTGGCTCAGCCGCGGGCGCGCAGCTGCGCGTAGTACTCCTGGCACGCCTCGTACGTGGGCAGCAGGCCCTGCTCCTCGGCCTCGGCCAGCGAGGGCGCCGCGGCGTCCTTGTCGGACAGCAGCGGGGTGATCCCCTGCGGCCACTCGATGCCCAGCTCGGGGTCGAGCGGGTTGATGCCGTGCTCGCGGCCGGGCGCGTAGCCCTCGGAGCACAGATAGGCGACCGAGGCGTCGTCCGTCAGCGCCATGAAGGCGTGGCCGAGGCCCTCGGCGAGGTAGACGGAGTGGTGGTCGACGTCGTCGAGCCGGACGGCTTCCCACTGCTTGTACGTGGGGGAGCCGACCCGGATGTCCACGATGACGTCGAGCACCGCGCCGCGCACGCACTTGACGTACTTCGCCTGGCTCGGCGGCACGTCGGCGAAGTGCACGCCGCGCAGCGTTCCCCGGCTGGAAATGGAGAAGTTGGCCTGTGCCAGCCGCAGCGTGTGCCCGACGGCCTCGCTGAGTTCCGACGCCTTGAACCACTCGTGGAAGCTGCCGCGGCTGTCCGGGAAGACCTTGGGCTCATGCACCCAGGCCCCTGCGATGGAGAGCTGCCGCATGCGATCACGTCCTTGTTCTGGTGCTCGTGGCCGATGCACTCGGCCGGTGTGTGCTGGTGGGAAGCGTACGGAGGTACGGGCGCGGGTCAGCCGGTGAACCGGGCGGCGAGGCGACGCGCCCGCTTGCGGCTCTTGGCGGGGAGCCTGCGCACGATGGGGCCGCCGACGGTGCGCAGGGCGCGGCGGAGCTTCGCCTTCCTGCGCCTGCCGACGATCCCCCGCATGATCTCGGCGTCGATCGCGGGCAGGTCCTGGGCGACGGTGATCCGGCCGCCCTTGCCGACAGTGACGTCGCAGAGGTGGAACGGGGGGTTCTTGTCGCCGTCCAGCCGGACCGCGAGCTTCCAGGTGCCGGGTGCGACGCCCGGCGCGCGGTCGGGCACGGTGAGGTGGGCCCGGCCGTCGGTGGGGCGCAGGGTGGTGCGGAGCTGGTGGGACGGCCCGTCCGAGCCGTCCGCCGGGCTCAGGACCAGCGTGGTCGCGGAGGGCGCGGTGGCGGACGTGGTGAACAGATCGAGCCGCAGTTCGGTACGGCCGCCGGGGGAGCGCCGGACCGGACGCCCTTCGAGGTATTCGGCCAGCCGCTTGGCGCGGCGGGCCACATCGAGGGTGATGTTGCCGTGCGGGTCGGTGAAGTACGGGATGACGGCACGGGCCGGCGAACCCAGCGAGGCGGGCAGGCAGGCGGCGTCCACCTCCGGGGCGCGGTCGGCGCCGAGCCGGGCCTTGCGGACCAGACCGAGACCGCGCAGCGGCACCCAGACGTCCCAGAAGCCGCGCGAGACCCGGCCGCGGCCCTTGACCGCCTCCGAGCCGATCTGGCCGGTGCCGTGCAGAACGACCTCGCAGACGTCGTCGCCGAGCTCCTCGACCCGGGCGGTGAAGCTCGCGGGGCAGGACCACTCCACGGCGGTCTCGCGGTTGCGCAGCGACAGCTCGGCGGAGAATCCGGACATGTCGTCGGTGACGTCCAGGAGCTCGCCGTCCGGCAGCAGACCCTCGGTGAGGTCGGGGTGCAGGAAGTAGCGCCCGTCGCGGCGCAGCAGCGTCAGCGGGGTCTGGTCCTCGCCGTGGACGAGGCGGCCGCTGATGGTGAGGTCGATCCTGCCGTCCGGCCGCCAGTCGAACTTCTCCAGACGGGCCACCGCCTTGACCGACGCGGCGAAGCGGGAGATCCGGACGAGGCCCTGGCGGTCGTCGTTGCGCAGCAGCGTGGAGCGCAGCCGGAGCACCGGGCCGAGCCCGTCGTGCACCCCGTCGTCCATGAAGTCCGCGGCCAGGCCCTGGACGGCGTCGCACATCTCGTCCAGGTACGCGGGGTCGTACTTGAGGACGGCGGGCTCGCTGAGCCGGCCGAGCATCTCGACGCGGTAGAAGCGGCGCAGCAGCATGTCCCGGAACTCGCCGGGCTCGGTGTTGTCCACGACGACGTCGAGCACCTCACGGAGGTTGCCGTAGTAGCCGGACGGGACGATCTTCGCGGATCCGGCGTTCTGGCCGTCGTCCCGCCGCGAGTAGTAGTAGCAGGTGTAGTTGCCGAGGATCGAGACGACCTTGGCGGGGAAGTACGCCTGCATCATGTAGAGCTGGTCCTCGAGCCGGCGCTTGCCCTCGGGGTAGGCGATGCCGTTCTCGCGGAGGAACTCCGTACGGAACATCTTGTGCGGCGTGAGGCTGTCGTACAGGGGCGCGTCCTGCAGGGTGCACTTCTCGCGGTTCTTCTTGAACACGCCGTGGGGGACGCCGCGGAAGTTGCTCGCCACCTTGCCGATGACGATGTCCGAACCGTTGCGGTGGCCCATGTCGTACAGCCGCTGAAGGGCGCCGGAGGCGAGGTAGTCGTCCTGGTCGACGAACTGGACGTACTCGCCCTTCGCCTCGTCCACACCGATGTTGCGGGGCTTTCCGGGCCAGCCGGAATTCGGGATGGTGATGACACGGAAATGCGGGTGTTCCCCGGCCAGCTTCTCGAGCCGCTCACGAGTGTCGTCCGTCGAGCCATCGTTGACGAAGAGAACTTCGAATTCCCCTGCGGGGAGGGTCTGTCGCAGCAGCGAGTCGATGCAGGGGTCGATGTACTTGCCCGGGTTGTATACAGGAATGACGACACTTACTTTGACTGGCATTGCTGCTGTCCCATGTCTGCTAGAAGTCCCTCTGGCCGGCGGCGGATGCGGGGCCTGCGGTGCTGAAAATGGGCATAGGAAGCCACCCGCCGTGCACCCTATCGGCTGTTAGATGATCGAGACGCCCCGATGGTTGCCTGCTCCGGCGCAGCGTGATTCTGCCGACAGTGTGCCGATTCTGCCCGAGGAGTCGATAGCCATTCGGTATGTGCGCGCGGTCGCGCGGACGAAAAACCGGTGCGGTGGAACCGCGGAGCAGCACTGTTCCGGGGTGCCACGGCCCGCCCGGCCGTGATCACGGGTGCGGCGGACGCGGTCCAGAGGGCGGAACACACAGGCGCCGTTTTCGCCGCTCGCGTAGATTGCGGGGGCTGGCGAGGCCGAATCATTGGGGATGGACGTGTCAGGGGCAAGACAGGGCGTCACAGAGGCCCGCAGGATCGTGGTCAAGGTCGGTTCCTCATCCCTCACCACCGCGGCGGGCGGCCTCGACGCGGACCGTGTCGACGCGCTCGTCGACGTACTGGCCAAGGTGAGAAGCGGCGGGGAGCGCGAGATCGTGCTCGTCTCCAGCGGCGCCATCGCGGCCGGGCTCGCCCCGCTCGGACTGCTGCGCCGGCCCAAGGACCTGGCCAGACAACAGGCCGCCGCCAGTGTCGGCCAGGGACTGCTGGTCGCCCGCTACACCGCCTCCTTCGCACGGTACGGCGTACGCGTCGGCCAGGTGCTGCTCACCAGCAACGACACCAGCCGCCGCGCCCACTACCGCAACGCCTACCGCACCCTCGACCAGCTCCTGGACATGGGCGCGCTCCCGGTCGTCAACGAGAACGACACCGTCGCCACCGACGAGATCCGGTTCGGCGACAACGACCGGCTCGCCGCGCTCGTCGCCCATCTCGTCCGCGCGGACCTGCTGGTCCTCCTCTCGGACGTGGACGGCCTCTACGACGGCGACCCCAGCACCCCGGGCACCTCGCGGGTCGCCGAAGTGGCCGGCCCCGAGGATCTCGCGGGCGTCACCATCGGCAGCGCCGGGAAAGCGGGCGTCGGCACCGGCGGCATGGTCACCAAGGTCGAGGCCGCCCGGATCGCCACGGCCGCCGGGGTCCCCGTCGTCCTCACCTCGGCGAGCCGGGCCGCCGACGCCCTGGCCGGACGCGACACCGGCACGTACTTCCACCGCACCGGACGCCGCTCGGCGGACCGGCTGCTCTGGCTCGCGCACGCCTCCACCCCGCAGGGTTCACTGACCCTCGACGACGGGGCCGTGCAGGCGGTCGTCGAACGCCACAGCTCGCTGCTGCCCGCCGGAATCGCCTCGGTCGAGGGCGAGTTCACCGCCGGTGACCCGGTGGAGCTGCGCGACCTCGAAGGCCGGCCCGTGGCCCGCGGACTCGTCAACTTCGACGCCAAGGAGATCCCGCAGCTGCTCGGCCGCTCCACCCGCGACCTGGCGCGGGAACTCGGTCCGGCCTACGAGCGCGAGGTCGTACACAGGGACGATCTGGTCGTACTGCACACCTGACAAACCCCTGAAACGGCTGAAAGTCCAGTCTTGGGGCAGAGACCTTCACGAAAACCGCCCCATCCCCGGCCGCGGACTGGTCAACTTTGTAGCGGGGAAACAGCGGGGTAACAGCACAGCAAACGCATTCACAGGAGGCCGCCGGTGAGACGAGCGCGCCCGGGGGCGCCGCCCCGAGGAACGGGTGGCCGGGCCCTGACCAGCGTCGGAGCAGGTTCCGGCTTCGACAGGAACCGGACCACGGAGCGAGGGGACGACCGGACCACCCGGCCCGAGCAGACGGTGGTGAAGGAGGAACGCACCCCGTCGAAGCTGTGGCACATCACGCTCAGCGTCTCGGGAGCCGCCACTCCGCTGAGTGAGATCAGACGCGGACTCGAACAGCTCGCGCACGACCATCCCTTCCTGCTGACCAGCAGGTACGCCAACGACCACGCGGAGATCCGTTACTGGGAAGAGGCCCGCGATCTGCACGACGCGGCGGCCGTCGCGCTGCGGCTGTGGGGCGAACACCGCTCCACGGCCAGGCTTCCGCCCTGGGAGATCGTCGGCCTGGAGGTCATCGACCGCGAGACGTACCACCAGCGCGTCGCCGAGGGGTACGGGCCGCCCCCGGCCGCTCCGGTCGGAGTGCACCCGTACTGACGGGACACCCGCTGCCGGGGCGGCCGTCCCGGCAGCACGGTCGTCCCGCAGTACGGTCGTCCCGCACCACGGCCGTCTCGCATCACGGGATAAGTGACGGATGCCCGCAGTGTGCGCACTACCCTGCGGGCATGACCACGCTCTCGCCGTACGACAACATGTCCCCGGTCGCCCAGGCGGCCTACCGGGCACGCTCCGCCGCCGCCGACATCGCGCCGCTGCCGCGCGCGGCGAAGGACGACGCGCTGCTGGCGATCGCGGACGCGCTGGAGGTGCGGACGGCCGAGATCGTCACGGCCAACGCCGAGGACGTCGCCCGCGCCCGCGAGGCGGGGACCAGCGAGTCGATCATCGACCGGCTCACCCTCACCCCGGAACGGATCCGCGCCATCGCCGCCGATGTGCGGGACGTGGCGGCGCTGCCCGACCCGGTCGGCGAGGTCGTCCGCGGCTCGACCCTGCCCAACGGCATCGACCTGCGACAGGTCCGGGTGCCGCTCGGCGTGGTCGGGATCATCTACGAGGCCCGGCCCAATGTGACGGTCGACGCCGCGGCCCTCTGCCTGAAGTCGGGCAACGCCGTCCTGCTGCGCGGCTCGTCCTCCGCGCACTCCTCCAACGTCGCACTCGTACGGGTGCTGCGCGACGCGGTCGGCGGCTCCGGGCTCCCGGCCGACGCGGTGCAGCTGGTCCCGGGCGAGAACCGCGACTCGGTACGCGAACTGATGCGGGCCCGCGGCCTCGTCGACGTCCTCATCCCGCGCGGCGGCGCCTCGCTGATCCGTACCGTGGTCGAGGAGTCCACCGTGCCGGTCATCGAGACCGGCACCGGCAACTGCCATGTGTACGTGGACGCGCAGACCGATCTCGACATGGCCGTGGACATCCTGATCAACTCCAAGGCGCAGCGCCCGAGCGTCTGCAACGCCGCCGAGACGCTCCTGGTCCACAAGGACGTCGCCGCGCAGTTCCTGCCGCGCGCCCTGGACGCGCTGGCCGACGCGGGCGTGACCGTGCACGGCGACGAGCGGGTGCTGGAATACGCCGAGGGCTCCAAGGCCACCGTGGTGGAGGCGACGCCGGAGGACTGGGAGACCGAGTACCTCTCCTACGACATCGCCGCGGCCGTCGTGGAGTCGCTGGACGCGGCCGTCGCACACATCCGCCTCTGGTCCTCCGGCCACACCGAGGCGATCGTGACCACCTCCCAGGCCGCGGCCCGCCGCTTCACCCAGCTGGTGGACTCCACGACGGTGGCCGTGAACGCGTCCACCCGCTTCACCGACGGCGGTCAGTTCGGCTTCGGCGCCGAGATCGGCATCTCCACGCAGAAGCTGCACGCCAGGGGCCCGATGGGCCTGCCGGAGCTCACCTCGACGAAGTACATCGTCACGGGCGACGGCCACGTGCGGTGACCTTCCGGGTTCGGTGAATGTTTGCGGGCGCCCTGCCCAGAACGACCCGGCGGGGCTAGTCTGGAGCCGTGCCGGACGACGTGGGGGGCAGGCCGTTCCCGGACGGCTGGGAGCCCGACGACGACCGCGGGGGCGCGGACGAGGACTTCGCCTCCGTGGTGTTCGACGAGGACTTCGTACGGGCCGCCGAGATCCATGAGCCGACCGCCGTCGAGCGGCTGCTGGCAGCCGCCCAGGCGCGTGCCGAGGCCGAGGCCTCCCGGGCGCCGGCGGGCGGCGGCCCCATGGACGACGACCTCTACGACGAGGGGTGTGGCCCCGGCGCGTACGGCCGCCAGAGCGCCTACGGCGATCCGCCGGACCCCGATGGTGACGCGTACGAAACCGGCCCCTACGGGCGCCACGGCGGCGCTCTGCGGCCCTACCGTGGTGCGGCGCGCTGGCACCGGCCGGTGGCCTGGCTGCTCGCCGTGCTGATGGGCATCGGCATGGTCGCGCTGGCCTTCAGCGCCGTCTACCGCAACTCCTCCGGCAGCCGCCAGGACCCCGCCCCGCCGCCCGCCACGACCGGCGTGGACAGCGCTCCCGGCTCCGCCCCCGGCCCCGCTCCATCGGCCTCCACGGGCTATCTGCGCCCCACGGTGTCCGCGTTCCCCCGTACGGACTGAGGCGCGCGCCGACAGCGGGGCGGGCTCTCGTGTGCCGGCGCATGCCCGCGCGTACCCGATGTGCCCGGGTATCCGCGAATGCTCTTGTATGCCCCACTCCCTTCGCATTCCACGCACGCCCTGAAGGCGTGCCCACGGGCTCTGGCGGGACTCCCGGCCGGTTCTCCCGCGGTTCTTCCCGGTTCTCTCGCGGCTGGGCGTTTACCCCGGTCGTAATCGACCTACCCTGAAGGTGTGACCCCTCTCTTCGAGGGGGCTTCTCACTCGTCCGTACATGCGCAGTCGTGCGACGTCATACGAACTCATGACGGGCAGGCCCTGTCCGAAGCCGATCGGCCGAAGCAGAGCGAAGCGTTTCGGCCCCGGTCGGTGACGTGGAGTCGGGAGAAGTCATGGCAGGCCGCGGAGAACCACCAGAAGGTCCGCCCGAGAGTCCGGCGGGCGGCGGTGAGGACGAGTACCGGTCACTCGTCTTCGACGAGTCGTTCGTGCGCGCTGCCCGGCTGCAGGAATTCTCCGCCCAGGAGCGCATGCAGGACCACGCCCCTGCCGTACGCAGCCTGCCGGCCCGGCACCTGCGCACCGGATCGAGAGCGACCATCGCCCTGGTCCTGCTGATCGCGCTGGCCTTCGGAATGGCCGTGTACATGGGCCTTCGCCACCCCTACGAAGCGCCCGCAGGCAGACGGGCCGAGCCGCTGAGGTCGACCGTCGTACCCCTGGCGCCGCAGGGCGCCGTACCGGCCGGAACCGCCGCCGCCCTCCTCGCGAAGAGCCCCGCCGCACACTTCGGCACAGGTGCCGCGGGCATCAATCTGCCGGCGGTCAGGCGGACGGACAATTTCTCGGACAGCCAGGTGGAGACCGCCCTGACCACGGTCAAGGACTATCTGGTGGCCTCCTCGCTCGACCCCGACGTTCTCACCGGCGCCGCGGTACGCCCGGTGGAAATGCTGCTCGATCCGGATCAGACGGCCCAGGTCGAGCGCAGCATGAACCGGCCGCAGGACGACGGACAGCATGCCGCGACCGGGTGGCTGGTGCGGTTCGACCCGGCGAAGGTGGCACTGGCCGGTCCGGACATCCGGGTCCACGGCACCCTGAGCTACGCCGAGGAGGGGTCCGACACGCTGGAGGTGGTGTCGGACCACACCTTCACCTACACGCTCCGCCCGGCCGTCGCGGGACCCCAACAGGCGAGCGGCGCCTCGCTCTTCACCGTACGGCGCGAGCTGCACTTCCGCTTCGACCGGGATGACCTGCGGCTGCACCGGGCGGAGCTGCGCACCAGCTACGTCCAGGCCGGACCGGAGGCGTGCCCGGCGGACACCACCGGTGCGCTGCGACCGCTGCTCGCCGGACAGCACGCCGCCTCCCGCGGCCCCGCGGGCACCGACCCGTACGCCACGGGCCGGCCCACCGCGGCGCTCTGCGGAACCCTGGCGGTCAGCTCCCCGCAGGCCCTGACCCGGTCCCCGGTCCATCAGGGTTCCCCGGCTCCTGTGGCCTCGCAGAGTCCGCGGAGCCGTCCGTAGCGCCGCCCTTGCCGGCCGAGCCCCCGCCCTGGCCGGTGAACTTGTCGCGGAGCTTGCCGCCCAGGTCCCCGGCGCCCCCGGCGATGTCGCCGACCAGCTTCATCAGCGGATCCTTGCTGGAGCGCACCGTGTCCGCGTAGTGGGCCGCGGACTCCCGGAAGGAGTCGGTCACCGAGGTGTCCTTGTCCTCGTCGCGCCGCGGGTAGTGGCCGTCCATGATCCGCTGGTAGTCGCGGGTCTCGGACCACTTCTTCAGCTCGGCCGCACGCACCGTGGTGAACGGGTGCGAGCGCGGCAGCAGGTTGAGGATCTTGAGCACCGAGTCGCGCAGGTCGCCGCCCTTCTCGTACTCGTCGGCCTGGGCGAGGAAGGCGTCCACGTTCATCTCGTGCAGATGATTGCCGCCCGCGATCTTCATCAGACCGCGCATCGACGCCTGCAGATCCTGGCCGACGAGCAGCCCGGCCCGGTCGGCCGACAGCTCGGACTTGCGGAACCATTCGCGCAACGCCGTCACGATCGCCATGATCGCGACATTGCCGAGCGGTATCCAGGCGACCTTGAGCGCGATACTGGTGAGGAACAGAAGGATCGTGCGGTACACCGCGTGGCCGGAGAGCGCGTGTCCCACCTCGTGGCCGATGACGGCCCGCATCTCCTCCTCGTCGAGCAGCTCCACCAGCCCCGTCGTCACCACGATGATCGGCTCGTCGAGGCCGATGCACATGGCGTTGGGCTGCGGGTCCTGGTTGACATACATCGGAGGGACCTTCTCCAGGTCCAGGATGTAACAGGCGTCCCGAAGCATGTCGTTGAGGTGGGCGAACTGCGCGTCGCTCACCCGGACGGAGTCGGAGAGGAAGAGCAGCCGGAGACTGCGCTCGGGCAGCAGGCCGCTCAGTGTCTTGAACACGGTGTCGAAACCGCTCAGCTTGCGCAGGGCCACCAGGGCCGAGCGGTCCGCCGGGTGCTCGTAGGCCCGGGACGAGATCCCTGCGAAACGCCTGCGCTGCCTGCTCGGCACGTTCTCGTGGCTCTCGTGGCTGCGTTCGGTCATGAATGGGCCCCCTGTTCGTACGAGATGTCGCTCGCCCCCCTGACAAATCCCAGCGTAGGTGCTGGGGCTACGGTGTGCGGGGGGCTGTGGATAACTGAGGAGACGCCCGACATGCCGCATACCGTTGCTCTGCTCGCCGCCGCGTCCGGGGAGCAGGGGCCCGGCAACACGCTTCGCATCGTGCTGCTCGCCTCGCTCGTCGGAGCCGTACTGCTCGGCTGGTTCCTGCTCCGCGGATACCGCAACGACAACAACGACTGAGTCGGCGTGAGCGTGCCCGGGGCTCCCGCATACGATGTGCGCGACGTCTTCCTTCCGACTCCCGATCGATAGGTCCTGCCGAAGATGAGCCTCACGAGCACCGCGCACCAGCTGGTCACTCTCGCCTCCGAGGGCGGCGAGCACGGTGGCAACCACGAAAGCCTCAGCCCGTATCTCACCGGGGGCGGTGCGTTCGTCGCGCTGCTGCTCCTGCTCTGGATCACCACTCGCTTCAACCGCGACCGCTGAGGCGAAGGCGTACAGCTGTGCCAGTAGGCTCTGCACGCATGGGAGAGCAGGAAGTGCCTACCGGCCGCGGAAAGCGCCGACTCGGCGTGATGGGCGGGACGTTTGACCCGATTCATCATGGACACCTGGTGGCGGCCAGCGAAGTGGCCGCCCAGTTCCACCTCGACGAGGTGATCTTCGTTCCGACCGGGCAGCCGTGGCAGAAGAGCCACAAGCACGTCTCCCCGGCCGAGGACCGATATCTGATGACGGTCATCGCGACGGCGTCCAACCCCCAGTTCTCGGTCAGCCGGAGCGACATCGACCGCAGCGGACCCACGTACACCATCGATACTCTGCGGGACCTGCGTGCGATCCACGGCGACGCGGACCTCTTCTTCATCACCGGTGCCGACGCGCTCTCCCAGATCCTCACCTGGCGGGACGCCGACGAACTGTTCTCGCTCTCCCACTTCATCGGTGTGACGCGGCCGGGGCATGTGCTCACGGACGCCGGGCTGCCGGAGGGCGGGGTCTCCCTCGTGGAGGTTCCCGCGCTCGCGATCTCGTCCACGGACTGCCGTGAGAGGGTCGCGCAGGGGGATCCGGTCTGGTACCTGGTGCCGGACGGTGTGGTCCGCTACATCGACAAGCGCCAGCTGTACCGCGGCGAATGAGCGACGCAGAGGGGCACCGGTGAACGACCGACAGAATCCGTACGACCCGTACTACCAGCAGCCGCAGATCATCGGCTACGACGAGTACGGGCAGCCGGTGTACCAGCAGCCGCAGCAGGTCCAGCCGCAGGTGTACGACCCGTATGCGCCCCAGCAGCCGCAGCAGACCCAACAACCTCATCAGCAGCCGCAACAGGCGGACCTGGGGTACGGCTACGACCCGTACGCCCAGCCCCAGCAGCCGCAGCAGGTCCAGCCGCAGGCGTACGACCCGTATGCGCCCCAGCAGCCGCAGCAGACCCAACAGCCCCAGCAGCCGCAACAGCAGGCATACGGCGGCTATGAGGGCTATGACTACGACACCGGCCGGCAGCCCGCCGCGGTCGACACCGCCCAGCAGTGGAACATCCCGCAGCAGGCGGCCGCGCAGCCGTCCCCGCCCGCACCCGCACCGGCCTCGCCGGAACCCGAGCCCGCACCCGGGTCCGGCGCCGACGCGGAGCCGGACGCGGCCGTCCCCGGGCAGCGCCGCGCCGACCGCGACTACCGCACCGAGCAGTTCTCCTTCATCGAGGAGCCCGACGAGGACTCCGAAGACGTCATCGACTGGCTGAAGTTCACCGAGAGCCGCAGTGAGCGGCGCGAGGAGGCACGGCGTCGCGGCCGCAACCGCATGGTCGCGCTCATAGTCGTGGTGGCCCTGGTCGTGGTCGGCGGTGTCGGCTACCTCTGGTCCGCCGGAAAGATTCCGGGCCTGTCCGGCTCGGACAAGGACAACACGGCGACGACGGGCCCGCAGCAGCGGGACGTCATCGTGGTCCATCTGCACAACACCAAGAAGGGCGGCACCTCCACGGCGCTGCTCGTCGACAACGTGACGACCAAACAGGGCACCACGGTCCTGCTTCCCAACTCGCTCGCGGTCGCCGACGACGACGGCGCCACGACCACCCTCGGCAAGTCCGTCGAGGACGACGGCGCCACCGGCACCCGCGACTCCATCGGCACGCTGCTCGGCACCGATATCAGCGGCACGTGGCGGCTCGACACCCCGTATCTGGAGACCCTCGTCGATCTGGTCGGCAACATCGAGGTCGACACCGACACCGAGGTGCCCGACACGAAGAAGGACGCCTCCCCCCTGGTGAAGAAGGGCGAGGCGCAGACCCTGAGCGGCCGGATGGCCGTCGCGTACGCCACCTACCGGGGGCCGGGCGAGGCCGAGACGAAGCAGCTCATGCGGTTCGGGGAGGTCATGCGGGGCGTGTTGCGGAAGATCTCGGACGACCCGAAGGCCGCCACGGTCACCGTGCAGACGCTGGCACAGATCCTCGACCCGTCGCTTCCCGAGAAGGACCTGGGCGCCTCCCTGGCGAAGCTCGCCCAGCACGCCAAGGTCGGCGACTACAAGACGGCGCTGCTGCCGGTGCAGGCCGACGGATCACTCACCGACGCGGCCACCGAGAGCGTCGTCAAGGACATCCTGGGCGGCACGGTCAAGGCTCCGGACGCGGACGCGGCGGTGCGGGTCGGCGTCAAGAACGCCACCGGGAACAAGGACAGCACGGAGTCCGCTCAGATCAAGCTGGTCAACGGCGGCTACACCTTCGTCGGCGGTGGAACGGCCGAAACCGTGGCACTGTCCGAGGTCGTCTACAAGACCGCGGCGGACAAGGAGAAGGCGACGCAGGTCGCCAAGACCCTGGGCCTGCCGGCGGACGCGGTGAAACAGGGCAAGCCCGCCGCGAACGCCGATGTGTCCGTCCTGCTGGGCCAGAACTACAAGATCAAATGACCCGCGTCCGGCCGCCCGGATGAGGTCGATTCGATCTTCGAACATTCACTGTGTGGGCTGTCGGCGGTCCGTGAGACCCTAGAGGTCTATCTGACCGCCGACGAAAGCCTGCATGTGACCGCCACGGACCGCTCCATCGAGCTCATCAACGCCGCCGCCCAGGCGGCCGCCGACCGGCTCGCGCACGACATCATCGCGTACGACGTCAGCGACGTGCTGTCGATCACGGACGCCTTCCTCCTGGCCTCGGCCCCCAACGACCGCCAGGTCAAGTCGATCGTCGACGAGATCGAGGAGCGGCTCCAGAAGGAGCTCGGCGCCAAGCCGGTACGCCGCGAGGGCGACCGCGACGCGCGCTGGATCCTCCTCGACTACGTCGACATCGTCATCCACGTCCAGCACAGCGAGGAGCGTGTCTTCTACGCGCTGGAGCGCCTCTGGAAGGACTGCCCCGAGATCCCGCTTCCCGAGGATGCCGTCAAGACCCGCGGAAAGGCCGAGGAGCACGCCCGGCTCACCGGCAGCACGGAAGGTGAGCAGAGCTGAACGGCAGCGGAAGCGGCAGGGGCCGCAGGATCGTTCTCTGGCGCCACGGCCAGACGGCATGGAATCTGGAGCGCAGGTTCCAGGGCTCCACGGACATCGCGCTCACCGAGGCCGGAGTCGGACAGGCCCAGCGGGCCGCCCGGCTGCTGGCCTCGCTGAAACCGGACGCGATCGTCGCCTCCGATCTGCAGCGGGCGGCGGCCACCGCCGCCGAGCTCGCCGCGATCACCGGCCTCGAAGTCGCGCACGACGCGGGACTGCGCGAGACCTACGCGGGCGCCTGGCAAGGTCTCACCCATGAGGAGATCGTCGGGCAGTTCGGCGAGCAGTACGCCGCGTGGAAGCGCGGCGAGGCCGTGCGCCGCGGGGGCGGTGAGCTGGAGACCGAGGTCGCCGACCGGTCAGCCCCGGTCGTGCTCGGACACGCCGACAAGCTGCCCGAGAACGGCACGCTCGTCGTGGTCAGCCACGGCGGCACCATCCGCACCACCATCGGCCGGCTGCTGGGCCTGGAGGCGCACCACTGGGAAGGCCTCGGAGGGCTCTCCAACTGCTGCTGGTCGGTGCTGGGAGAGGGCGCGCGAGGCTGGCGCCTGCTGGAGCACAACGCCGGCACGCTGCCCGAGCCGGTGCTCGGCGACGACACCTAGGCTCTCTCGCTCGGACCTCTCGGCCGGATTTCACTTTCTGGCAGGTCACAGGCTAAAGTTCTTCTTGTTCGCAGCGCGGAAACGCAGAGAAACACAGTGAACAGCGGGGCTATAGCTCAGTTGGTAGAGCGCCTGCATGGCATGCAGGAGGTCAGGAGTTCAATTCTCCTTAGCTCCACAATCAAGATCCCGTCCCCGGCAAGGGACGGGATCTTTGCGTTCACCCCTCCCGGCGCCGCCGCAGCGCGGCCACCCGCTCCTTGCTCTCCTCGTCGGCCGGGGTGTACGCCACGATCCGGCACTCCGGCAGCCCATTGACGGACAGCGACACCGAGGTCATCCGTATCTCCCCGGTCGACGCCCGGTGCCGGAAGGTCTTCACCCGCGGTCCGGGCAGGGCGACGTTCCCACTGCGCCACAGCTCGGCGAAGTACGGGCTGGTGGCCGAGAGCTGTTCGACGAACGACTCCCAGGCGGGCTCGCCCGTATGGCGCCCGTACGCGCCCCGCAGCGTGGCCACCATGATCGGCAGCTCCTGTGCCCGGTGGACGACGGGACAGGACTCCTCGGACATCGTGAACAGCGTCCACAGCACGTTGCGTATCCCCGTTCCCATGATCTCGGGGACGGCGAACAGGTCGCGATAGGCGGGGTTGGTGGCCAGGACGTCGTATCTCGTGTTGTAGACCACGGCGGGGTGCGGATCGAGCGCGTCGATGATGCCCTGGATCTCCGGCCCCACCTCGACGACGTCGTCCTGTCTGCCGGGTGCGCAGGCCACCTCCGCCAGGTGGTAGAGGTGTTCGCGCTCCGACGCGTCCAGCCGGAGCGTGCGCGCCACGGCGTCCAGCACCTGCGGTGACGCGTTGATCGGACGGCCCTGTTCCAGCCAGGTGTACCAGGTGACACCGACGCCGGAGAGCTGCGCGACCTCCTCGCGGCGCAGGCCCGGGGTGCGGCGGCGCAGTCCGGGTGCCATGCCCACATCGGCGGGGGTCACCCGCGCCCGGCGATTGCGCAGAAAGGCCGCGAGCTCCGGACGCCGACGGTGCCGGCCCGCCCGGTGCGCCGACTGATGTGTCGTCACCGTAGTCACACCCCCATGATCGGTGCCCGGCAAGGGAGTTGCCAGGTGCTGTCGGTACCAGCATCAGCGGGCTCTCGTTACCCGTATGCGGCCGGGGCCAGGCTCGATGTCATGACGACGGCCTCCGAGGCAACTCCACGTTCCGCAACCAGTAAAGACCCCATCACTGACAACCGCTCCGGGAGAGTGCTCGCCCTGGTCCTCGCGGCTCAGTTCATGGCACTGCTCGACATCTTCATCGTCAATGTCGCCGCCCCGACGATCCAGAGCGAACTCGGCGCTTCCGGCGCCGGGTTGCAGCTCATCGTGGCCGGCTACACCATCACGTACGCCGTGCTGCTCATCACCGGTGCCAGGCTCGGTGACCTGTTCGGGCACGGCCGGGCCCATCTGGCCGGGCTCGGGGTCTTCACCGCGGCCTCGCTGGCCTGCGGCCTCGCCGCGGGATCCGGGCAGTTGATCGCCTTCCGACTGGTGCAGGGCGGAGCCGCGGCGGTGATGATTCCGCAGGTGCTCAGCCTCATCCAGCGCCACTTCACCGGTGAGGCACGGATGCGGGCGCTCGGTGCCTACAGCGCGGTGCTCGCCACCGGGGCGGCCGCCGGGCAGGTGGTCGGCGGAGTGCTGGTCAGCGCCGATCTGTTCGGCGCCGGCTGGCGGCCGGTCTTCCTGGTGAACGTGCCGATCGGGCTCGTTCTGCTGGTGCTCGGCATCCGTGTGCTGCCGCGCGAACCGCGCACCGCGCCCGGACGGGTCCAGGCACGGGCCCGCGGGCTCGATCTGCCGGGGCTGGTGCTGCTCGCCGCCGCCGTCACACTGCTCACCGTCCCCCTGGTGCTCGGGCAGGAGCTGGACTGGCCGGTCTGGTCCCGGGTCTGCCTGGCGGCCTCCGCGGGGTTCGTCGCCGGTTTCGTCGGATACGAGTCACGGCTGGCCGCGCGCGGTGGTGCGCCCCTGATCGCACCCAGGGTGCTGCGCGTTCCCGGCATCGCCCGAGCGGCGCTGCGTATTCTCCTGGTGATGGCGATCAACGCGGGCTTCCTTTTCGCGATGACGCTGCACGTCCAGGGAGGGTTGGGCTACTCGCCGCTGCGTGCGGGACTGATGTTCGCACCGACCGCGCTGGTATTCGGCGCGACCGGACTGACCTGGCGACGGTGGTCCGCAGGGCTCCAAAGGGGCCTGGCGCCGGGCGGGTTCGGGCTCGTGGCCGTCGCCGTCGTGGCGGTCGGGCTGTTGATGCGCGGCGGCGGCGACGGCGGGCCCGCGCTGTATGCAGCCTTTGCGGTGATGGGCGTCGGTCTGGCGCTGGGCTTCAGTCCCACCCTCACGAGGGCGCTGGCGGACGTACGTCCTGACGACGCGGCCGACGCGAGCGGCGTATTGGTGACGGTCACTCAACTCGGTCAGTTGGCCGGGGTCGCCGTGTTCGGCACGCTCTATCTCAACCGCCTTGATGCGCAAGGGGCGCAGGGGTCGGGGCATGCGTTGTGGGTATGCGCCCTCGGGCTCTCCGCTGCCGCGACCGCAGGCGCGGCGGCGGGTCTCGTACGGCGTCGGTGAGCGGCCGGAACTCCGGCGGGCTGCCCCCCTTGCGGGGTCATGGCAGAATCGGAGCGCCGGAGGGGGCGACGGACCGAACGGGAGGGAGTGCGCGATGCCTGCGAGCCGCCACGAGGTCCCGGACCTGCTCCTTGTTCGTGAGTTCCCCGTTCCAGGATTTCCCGCAACCGCCGGAAGCCGCGCCCGCGCCGGCCGCCGTGCCTCCGGTCCGTCCGATGGTGCCCGGATGCCCGGCGGGAGCGGTGGAGCTCTCCGTGTGTGCACCGCCCGCGGCCAAAGCCGGAGCTGACCCATGGGTGCACACAGGCGGAAATGCGACTGGTGCGGCAGCGGTACGCCCATCGTCAGGGACATGGATCCGATCAATCCGGAGTACCAGTACTGGTGCGAGGAGTGCGCGCGGGCGCTGATCATAAAGGGCGACCCGATCGAGACCTATCGGGAGCTGGAGGGGGAGCCGATCTACGGTCGGCTGCTGGAGGAGCACTGCACGCTCAAGCGCTTCTACTCCTTCGCCACGGCCTGACCCCTTCAGCGGCGCCGCCGATTGCGAACCAGATGCGGCAAAATCGGCCAAATCGACGCAGGTGGGAATCGATTTGGTGGACCGGCGGGGTCACCGGTAATGTTCTCGATGTCGCCAGGGAAACCGGGCGGCACACAGCACGGGGCTATAGCTCAGTTGGTAGAGCGCCTGCATGGCATGCAGGAGGTCAGGAGTTCAATTCTCCTTAGCTCCACAGTGAAGAACGAGAAGCGGGTCACTCATACAGAGTGACCCGCTTCTCGTATGTGACGCGTATGCCGGTGTCTCCCGGTGCCCTGCGCCCCCGCCGCTCGACCTGCCGGAAGGCCGGGAGTTCCGCCGTACGGTCGCTCCCGCCCCCTGTCCATGGTTCGGTCGCGCCCGGCCCGATTCCGGGCCTGTGCGGTACCCTGACGCCATGCGTGCCGTACGCCTTCTGCTTAGCGAGCCGCGCTGATCAGTCCCGACCGGTGAGAATGCCTGGTCGGAATCAGCGCGGCGTCCCCTCCTGTGCGAGGGGATTTTTCGTTTCCGTAGACGCGTGTCCGTAGACATGGGCGCCGGCAGATGACGATCGATGGAGCTTTGAGGATCATGAGCGAGACGAATTCCGCCGCCGAGACGGCTGCGCCGCACCGCTACACGGCGGCGATGGCCGCCGACATCGAGGCACGCTGGCAGGACTTCTGGGACGCCGAGGGCACGTACGAGGCGCCGAATCCGGCCGGTGACCTGGCGGGCGATCCGGAGCTGGCCGCCAGGCCGAAGAAGTTCATCATGGACATGTTCCCGTACCCCTCGGGTGCGGGCCTGCACGTCGGTCACCCGCTGGGCTACATCGCCACCGATGTCTTCGCCCGCCACCAGCGGATGACCGGGCACAACGTGCTGCACACCCTGGGCTTCGACGCCTTCGGCCTGCCCGCCGAGCAGTACGCGGTGCAGACCGGCACGCACCCGCGGGTCTCCACCGAGGCCAACATCGAGAACATGACCGCTCAGCTGCGCCGGCTGGGCCTGGGCCACGACAAGCGCCGCTCGTTCGCCACGATCGAGTCGGAGTACTACAAGTGGACCCAGTGGATCTTCCTGCAGATCTTCAACTCCTGGTACGACACCGAGGCCGACCGGGCCCGCCCGATCACCGAGCTGGTCGCGCAGTTCGAGAGCGGCGCACGCCCCACCCCGGACGGCCGTGACTGGAGCGCGCTGAGCGCCGCCGAGCGCGCGGACATCCTGGGCGAGTACCGCCTGGCGTACGCCTCCGACGCGCCCGTCAACTGGTCGCCCGGCCTGGGCACCGTGCTGGCCAATGAAGAGGTGACCGCCGACGGCCGCTCCGAGCGCGGCAACTTCCCCGTCTTCAAGGCCAAGCTGCGCCAGTGGAACATGCGCATCACCGCCTACGCCGACCGGCTGCTGAACGACCTGGACGGGCTGGACTGGCCCGAGGCCATCAAGCTGCAGCAGCGCAACTGGATCGGGCGCTCCGAGGGCGCCCGCGTCGACTTCCCGGTCGACGGCGCAGGCAGCATCACCGTCTTCACCACCCGCCAGGACACCCTGTTCGGCGCCACCTACATGGTGCTGGCGCCCGAGCACGAGCTGGTCGAGCAGATCATTCCGGCCGCCTGGCCCGAGGGCACCCATGCGGTGTGGACCGGCGGACACGCGACCCCGGCCGAGGCCGTCACCGCCTACCGCAAGCTGGCCGCAGCCAAGTCCGACGTGGAGCGGCAGGCCGAGGCCAAGGACAAGACCGGCGTCTTCACCGGTGCGTACGCGACCAACCCGGTCAGCGGCGAGAAGGTCCCCGTCTTCATCGCCGACTACGTCCTGATGGGTTACGGCACCGGCGCGATCATGGCCGTACCGGCGCACGATGCGCGCGACTTCGCCTTCGCGCGCGCCTTCGAGCTGCCGATGCGCTGTGTCGTCGAGCCGTCGGACGACCGCGGCACGGACACCTCGACGTGGGACGACGCCTTCGGCTCGTACGAAGCGAAGCTGGTCAACTCCGCCAATGACGAGATCTCGCTGGACGGCCTGGGCGTCGTCGACGCCAAGGCGAGGATCACCGAGTGGCTGACGGCGCACGGCGTCGGTGCGGGCACCGTCAACTTCCGGCTGCGCGACTGGCTGTTCAGCCGCCAGCGCTACTGGGGCGAGCCCTTCCCGATCGTCTACGACGAGGACGGCATCGCCCACCCGCTGCCCGAGTCGATGCTGCCTCTGGAGCTGCCGGAGGTCGACGACTACTCGCCGCGCACCTTCGACCCCGACGATGCCGACACCCAGCCCGAGACCCCGCTGTCCCGGAACGCCGACTGGGTCAACGTCACCCTGGACCTGGGCGACGGCAACGGTCCGAAGAAGTACCGCCGCGAGACCAACACCATGCCCAACTGGGCCGGCTCCTGCTGGTACGAGCTGCGCTATCTGGACCCGAACAACGACCAGAAGCTGGTCGACCCGGCGATCGAGCAGTACTGGATGGGCCCGCGCGAGGGACAGCCGACCGGCGGTGTCGACCTGTACGTCGGCGGCGCCGAGCACGCCGTGCTGCACCTGCTGTACGCCCGCTTCTGGTCCAAGGTGCTGCACGACCTGGGGCACATCTCGTCCGCCGAGCCGTTCCACAAGCTGTACAACCAGGGCATGATCCAGGCATTCGTCTACCGGGACAGCCGCGGCATCGCGGTCCCGGCGGCCGAGGTCGAGGAGCGGGACGGAAAGTTCTACCACCAGGGCGAGAAGGTCAGCCGCGTCCTGGGCAAGATGGGCAAGTCCCTGAAGAACGCTGTCACGCCGGACGAGATCTGCGCCGAGTACGGGGCGGACACGCTGCGCCTGTACGAGATGGCGATGGGCCCGCTGGACGTGTCGCGGCCCTGGGACACGCGCGCCGTCGTCGGCCAGTACCGGCTGCTGCAGCGGCTGTGGCGCAATGTCGTCGACGAGGAGACCGGCGAGGTCACCGTCGTCGACACGGAGCCGGGCGAGGACACGCTGCGTGCGCTGCACAAGGCGATCGACGGAGTCGGCCAGGACATGGCCGGGATGCGCTTCAACACGGCGATCGCCAAGGTCACCGAGCTGAACAACCACCTGACCAAGTCGGGCGGCCCGCTGTCCCGGTCCGTCGCCGAGTCGCTGGTGCTGCTGGTGGCGCCGCTGGCACCGCACATCGCCGAGGAGCTGTGGCGCCGGCTGGGCCACACCGGGTCGGTCGTGCACCAGGACTTCCCGGTCGCCGACCCGGCGTACGTCGTGGACGAGACCGTGACCTGCGTCGTGCAGGTCAAGGGCAAGGTCAAGGCGCGTCTGGAGATCTCCCCCTCGATCACGGACGAGGAGCTGGAGGCACTGGCCCTGGCCGACCCGGCCGTGGTGGCGGCGCTGGACGGAGCGGGCATCCGCAAGGTCATCGTGCGGGCGCCGAAGCTGGTCAATATCGTCCCGGCGTGACGGCGCGGCGCCCTGGGTGAGGCGTCGACCGCGCCCGCGCGGCGGTGTGGGGGCATTCCCCTACGGGCAGGTTGAGGGTTCCGAAGGAACCCTCGGCCTGCCTTTTCCGTTTACGGTGGAGGAGCCGGCACCGGCAGCCGAAACGACATCCGAGGGGCGCTCATGGAAGCCGTGATCCTGATTCTGGGGTTGCTCTTTTTCGCGTTCGTGGCCCTGGGCGTGTACGTGGGCGTCAAAGCCGTCGGCGCGGCGAAGCGCGGTGTGGACCGTACGATCACGCATGCGCGCCGCACCGTCGAGGAAACCGCGCTGCGCGCGAAGAGCTACGGCCAGGCGGGTGTGGGCGGAGAGCTGGCACAGTTGCGGCTGGCACTGCGCACATCCATGCGGGCCACCCAGGACGCGTTGCGGGCGGGAGCCGCCGAGGACGCCTCGCTCTCGGAGTCGCTGGGCCTCTTCCAGCGGCTGAGTGTGCACGGGCGGGAGCTGGACGAAGAGCTGAAGAAGCTGGAGCGCGAGCCCGACCGGGCGACCGTCGCCTCGCTGCTGCCCAGCCTGAAGCAGCGTACGGAGCGGATCACGCACTCCGCGGATTCGCTGCGGTGGGCCGCCCGTGACAGGGCGCGGCAGTTCATCGACGACGATCTGGACGCGCTGAACGCGCAGATCGACGTGGAGGCGGGGGCGCTTCGGCACTGGACGGTGGAGCCGGACGAGCCGGTCCGGGGACCGAGCCGGCCGCAGGACGCTGCGAGCGAGCAGGGGCAGGGGCGGGAGCAGGGGAACGGGCCGGCCGACGGCGTGGCCGAGGCGATCACGGCCCCGGACCCGCGACTGCAGACCGGATACCCGTGGCAGAAGGCGGCCCGGCCCGAAACGACGAACTGAGACGTCCGACGACCGCCGGTGACCGGACGCGGTTCGAAGACATCGGAAGAGGTCATTCGGTCGGGGTCGGACTGCCGAGACACGGACTCGCCAGGTAACCTCCCGCTCATGTCCCGCCATGTCGCGATCGTCACCGATTCCACGGCCTACCTGCCGCCCGAGACGATGGAGCGGCACGGCATCACCGCGGTGCCGCTGACCGTCGTCCTCGGTGATCAGGCTCTGGAGGACGGCACCGAGATCTCGGCCCGTTCCCTTGCGGTGGCGCTCCAGAAGCGTCGTCCCGTGACCACGTCCCGGCCGAGTCCGGAGGTGTTCGCCGCCGCGTACCGTGCGGCGGCCGAGGCCGGTGCCACCGGTGTCGTCTCGCTGCACCTCTCGGCCGAGATCTCGGGTACGTACGACGCCGCTCTGCTCGCGGCGAAGGACGCGCCGGTTCCGGTTCGGGTGGTGGATACCGGGATGGTTGCCATGGCCCTCGGATTCTGCGCCCTGGCGGCGGCGGAGACGGCGGAGGCGGGCGGAAGCCTGGACGAGGCGGTCGCCGCCGCGGAGAAGCGGGCTGCGGGCACCTCCGCGTACTTCTACGTCGACACGCTGGACTATCTGCGCCGCGGCGGCCGCATCGGTGCCGCGCAGGCGCTGCTGGGATCGGCACTCGCCGTGAAGCCGCTGCTCCAGCTCGAAGGCGGCCGTATCGAACTGCTGGAGAAGGTACGCACGGCCTCGAAGGCCATCGCGCGCCTGGAGGAGATCGTCGCGGAACGGGCGGGCAGCGGATGCGTGGACATCGCCGTTCACCACCTGGCGGCACCCGAGCGGGCCGAGCGGCTTGCCGAGCGGCTGCGTGAACGGGTGCCGGGTCTGGTCGATCTGCATGTGAGCGAGGTGGGCGCGGTGATCGGTGCGCACACCGGGCCCGGTCTGCTCGGCGCAGTGGTCTCGCCGCGCTGATCTCGGCCGGTCGGCCTGCTTGCCTCCTGCCGTTTGCGCGTCACTCCTCCGGGTGGCCGAGTTATCCACAACTGGTTGGTTGTCCACCGGAATTGGGCCTGTTCAGCGGATTCGGGCAGATGTGCCTACCGTCTTGAGGCATGGCTCCCCTATCACATCGTGCAACCAGCGGAAGCGGCAGTGGCCCCGGCCGTGCCCCGGCCTCGGACGGTCGTGTTCGTAGCGGCCCCGGCAGTGGACCAGACCTCGGCGTCGGACCGGGCTCGGGGCCGGGCCTCGGGCCCGGTCGGCGACGGTCGTCGCGCGGGCGTGCGAATGCCTTGGCCACGGCTTCGCGCCGTCGGGCCGACGCCCTCATGACAGGTGCGGCAGGTGCGGCAGGTGCGTACGACGGACGGGGCGCGCGGCCCGTGCTGGGGCTCGCTCCGGCTTCGGGCCCGGCCCCGACTCCGGGCCCGGCTGCGACCCCGCCCCCGCCCCCGAGCCCGCCCCCGAGCCCGGCTGCGGCCGATACCGCAACTGCCGCTCCCGCTTCTGCGCGGGCCTCGGCCACGGTCCAGGTTCCGGTTTCCGGCGGTGTGTCAGAGCGGCGGTGGGAGCGGCTGGTTCTCGCGTTGCGGGAGCGGATTCCGGTGTGGCTGCAGCTCAGATGCGGGCTGGAGCCAAAGACCCTTGCCGCGTTGGCGGTTGTTCTGGTCGCGGCCGGAGTCTTTGCCGCAGTGCACTTCTGGTCCGCGCGCCCTCACTCCGTGCGCGCGCCCGATCCGGTCAACGAAGCAGCGAACGCACCGACATCGCCTCTGACACCGCCCCCGGCGTCGGACGACGCCGAAGTGCCGGAGCCGTCAGCGGGATCGCCGCCCATGACAGGGCCGGGCGGACACATCGTCGTCGACGTGAGCGGAAAGGTGCGAAGGCCCGGTGTCCTTCAACTGCCGTCCGGGGCAAGGGTCGCCGATGCGTTACGTGCGGCGGGTGGAGTCCGGGCCGGAGCGGACCTCACCGGGCTCAACCGGGCGCGGGTGCTCATGGACGGGGAGCAGATCGTGGTGGGCGCCCCATCCGGCCCCTCAGCCTTCGGCGGGACGGGAGGAGCGGCGGTGGGCGGCGGCGGGAGCTCTTCGGCCGGCCCGGTGAGCCTCAACACCGCGACCGTCGAGCAGCTGGACACGCTGCCCGGGGTCGGACCGGTTCTCGCCCAGCACATCGTCGACTACCGTGCACAGCACGGCGGCTTCCGGTCCGTCGATGAACTGCGTGAGGTCAACGGAATCGGTGACCGACGGTTTGCCGACCTCCAGCCGCTGGTGGGGCCATGAGTCACCTGGACGTCCATGCGGCGTCGGGCCGTCGGCTCGGCGCCTCCGAGCCGCGGCAGGAGGGCCCGGTCGATCTTCGCCTGGTCCCGCCGGCCATGGCGGCCTGGGCCGGAGCGGCGCTGGCACTGAGCGCGCCGGGGCGGTGGACCACCACGAGCGTGGTGCTCTGCGTGGGGGCGGCCATGGTGCTCCTCGCCACGTCGGGAGCCTCGGCAACCCATGCGCTGCGCGGGGGACCCGCCGACACCACGCCACACAGGCCGTCCGCCGGCACCGGGGGAGCGGCGGCGGAGGGAGAGAGCGAGGGGGAGAGCGGAGCCGCGGTACGTGGTCGGCGGCGGCCGCGGGCCACGGCGACCGCCACCGCTGCGGCGTTGCTCTGCGCGGCGGCCGGGGCCGCATCGGCCGGGTTGCACAGCGCGGACGTACGGCAGGGGCCGGTCCACGTGCTGGCCCAGCGGTTCGCGAGGATCGAGGCGGAGGTGACGGTGACGTCCGACGCCCGGCGGAACCTGCCCCGGGTGCGCGGCGACCACAGCACGCCCGCGTCCCTCCTCGTGGACGCCGAGATCACCCGGCTGACCGGCCCCGGCGGTGCGGTCACCAGGTTGAGTACGCCAGTTCTGCTGATCGTCTCGCCCGGCGGATCGATGGGGCAGTGGCAGCAGCTGCTGCCCTCCACGCACCTGCGTGTCGGCGGCCGATTGGCGCCACCACTGCACGACGGGGAGCGCAGTGCCGCCGTACTCCGACCCGAGGGCAAGGGCCCGCCTCACATCCTCGGGCCTCCTTCCTTCCTCCAGCGCACGGCAGGCGCGCTGCGAGGCGGTCTGCGGCAGGCGACCGAGCGGCTCGAACCCGATGCGCGGGCCCTTCTGCCGGGCCTGGTGGTCGGCGACACCTCACGGATCACTCCCGAACTGCACGAGGCGTTCAAGGCCGCCGATCTCACCCATCTGATGGCGGTCTCCGGTGCCAACCTGGCGATCCTGCTCGTCCTTCTCATCGGACCGCCCGGCACGGCGCTTCGCGCCGAACGCCGCGGGCTGGCACCCCGGTTGGGGATCCCGCTGCGGCTCACGGCGCTGCTCGGTGGCGGGCTCACACTGTCCTTCGTCATCGTGTGCCGACCCGAGCCGAGCGTTCTGCGGGCAGCGGCCTGCGGGCTGATCACCCTGCTCGCCATCGGCACGGGGCGGCGCAGATCGCTGATTCCCGCGCTGGCAGCCGCCGTTCTGCTGCTGGTGCTCTACGACCCGTGGATGGCGCGCAGTTACGGTTTCGTCCTTTCCGTGCTGGCCACCGGCGCTCTGTTGACCATCGCGCCGAAATGGAGCGACGCGTTGCAACGGCGCAGAGTTCCACCCCGGCTCGCCGAGGCGCTGGCCGCGGCGGCCGCCGCGCAGGCGGTGTGCGCGCCGGTCGTCGTGCTACTCGCCTCCCGGGTCAGTCTGGTGGCGGTCCCGTGCAATCTGCTGGCCGAGATCGCGGTCGCACCGGCCACGATCCTCGGGTTCGCCGCGCTCGCCCTGGCACCGGTCGCCATGCCGGTGGCGGAGCTGCTCGCCCGGATCGCGGGGTGGCCGGCCGGCTGGATCGCCACGGTGGCCCACACCGGGGCTGCCCTGCCGGGAGCGGAGATCGACTGGCCCGACGGCGGGAAGGGGGCGGTGCTGCTCACCGCGCTGACCGCTCTGGTGGTGCTCTTCGCCCGTCGAATCGTGCGCCATCCCTGGGTCTGTTCGGCCGCCGCACTGCTGTTGATCCTGGCGGTGTTGCGCCCGGTGCCGCTCACCCGCGTGCTCACCGGATGGCCGCCGCCGGACTGGGCGTTCGCGATATGCGACGTGGGACAGGGGGACGCCCTGGTGCTGGCCGCGGGGGACGGCGCGGGGGTGGTCGTCGACGCCGGACCCGATCCTTCCCTCGTCGACCGGTGCCTTCACGACCTCGGCATCACGGAGGTGCCGTTCCTGGTACTCACACACTTCCACGCCGACCACGTGCGGGGCCTGCCCGGTGTGCTGCGGGGCCGGGCGGTGGGCGCGATCGAGACGACGAGCCTGGACGAACCCCCGGACCAGGCCGAGTTCGTACGGAGGACGGCGGCCGGGGCGCACGTGCCCCTGGTGCGGGCCGCCCCCGGGGAACGCCGCCGGATCGGGGCGCTCGACTGGCGGGTTCTCTGGCCGGCGAACGCCAAGGGGGCCGGTGGAATATCGGCGGACCGGGGCGCCGGGCCCGTACCGCTGGAGCCGAACGATGCCAGCGTCACCCTGTACGTCCGGGCCGGCGGGTTGACCCTGTTGCTCCTTGGGGACCTCGAACCACCGGCACAGCAGGGGCTGTTGCGCAGGTATCCCGTGCTGCCGCGGGTGGATGTGCTCAAGGTCGCCCATCACGGCTCGGCCTATCAGGACCCGGCTCTGCTGCGCAGTGCGCACCCGCGGCTCGCCCTGGTGAGCGTGGGCAAGGACAACCCGTACGGTCACCCGGCCGCCCGTACTGTCGACGCGCTCAGAGCGAGCGGCGCCGTGGTGCTGCGTACGGACACCGACGGCGCGATTGCCGTGACGGGTGCCGGGCCTGGGTTGCGAGCGGTGGGCCGGTCATGACCGCGACCCCCGAGAAACGCGGCGCGTACGGAAACGGAACAGCGCGTATGGAAACGGAACAAGGGGGCGGGTACGGAGCAAGACGGCGTATGCGGAGCAAGGTGGGTGTGCGCGAAATGAAGGGCCTTGGTTCTGACCGGCGGAGTGATCAATTCGGACCTTCGGTAACACCTCCACCCAAGCCCCTGCGAGCTGCTCTGTTTGCCTCGAACGCCACAATGGTGATCGAATGCATGCTCGTCGGTGGGCCGCTGCTCCGACAGAGACGTCCAGCCGCCGGGCCCCAAGGTGAATCGTCCCCGGGGGAAGGTGGAAGATGTTCGGTCGTTGGCTGAATAGCAGGCGAGCGGCGGGGGCCGCGCAGGGCAACGCCCTTGCCGGACTTGAGGTGCCGCGCACCGCCGGACTGCTCAGTTGCCGCGTGCTCGACCCCGTCAACGAGGTCGTGCCGCTGGCCGAGTTCGCGGTCACGGACGGCGCGGGCCGCAAGGTCTTCGGCGGTGAGACGGACCCGTTCGGCAATGTGCTGGCCACCGTCCCGGCCGGTGAGTACCGGTTGGCCGTCACTGCCGAGGGCTTCACCCCGTTCCATGGCTCGGCCACGGTGGTCGAGGGCGGTCACGCGAGCCTCGGCGACGTGACCCTTCAGCTGTCCGCGCCTCCGCAGCTGCCCGCTCCGGGTGAGTGGGAGGTCGAGCCGACGCACTCGCAGATCGGCTTCACGGCCCGGCACATCGGCCTCGCGCGCATTCACGGCCGGTTCAACACCTTCGCGGGTGCGGTGCGGATCGCCGACCGCATGGAGGACTCGGCCATGCACGTGATCATCGACGCCGCGTCGATCGACACGAACGTCCAGATGCGGGACGACCACCTGCGTTCCAGCGACTTCCTCGACGTCGGGCGCTACCCGACGATGGAGTTCTACAGCGACCGCTTCGTCCACCGGGGCGGCACCCGCTGGGGCGTGACCGGTGCGCTCACGCTGCACGGCGTCAGCCGCACGGTCACGCTGGACACCCAGTACCTCGGCCTGGGCAACGGCCTGGAGGGCGAGACCCGCGCCGCCTGCCGGGCCACCACGGAACTGCACCGTGAGGACTTCACCCTGACCTGGCAGACCATGCTGGCCCGTGGCATCGCGGCCGTCGGCTCCAGCATCTCCATCGACATGGACATCCAGATCGTCCCCAAGAGCTGAGCCCGCCGCCGGACACCCAGGGACGTCAGAAGCCGGGCGCCCTCGTGCCCGCCGCCGATCCGCCGGAGGGGCTCTGACCCACCGGGCAAGTCTGACCCGCCGGACAGCTCCGAGCCGCAGGACAGGTTCTAAGGCGCTTCGAGCCAGCCCTCGTACTCCGCGGCGAAGGCGTCGAGTGCCGAGGCGTCCAGTCGTGCCGACGGGTCCTCCACGACCACCAGCCACTGGGCGTCCTCGGCGTCGTCCTCGCCGGCCAGTGCGTCGCGTACGAGCTGGGGCTCCTCGGCGACCCCGAACCGGTCGGTCAGCTCACCGGCCACCTCCTCCGCGGCATCGCGGTCGGGCAGCACCAGCACATGTCTCACATCGCTCACCGGCCCATTCTCCCGTACGGCGTGGACCGCCCCGCCGACGACGGGAGCCGGACCGCCCGGTGAGCGAGGGAGTCCGGCGAGTGCGGCGAGTGCGGGAGTCCGCGGAGTCCGGGCTGTCAGTGGTGCGTGGGATGCTGGAGGGCGATGGCCACCAGAAGGAATTCCACCGACGATCCGCTCGCACCCCTCACGCTCGCCGTGGGCCAGGAGGATTTGCTCCTCGACCGCGCCGTGCAGCAGGTGGTGGCGGCGGCCCGTGCCTCCGACCCCGACACGGATGTCCGCGACCTCACCTCCGACCAGCTCCAGCCCGGCACCCTCGCCGAGCTGACGAGCCCTTCGCTCTTCGCCGAGCGCAAGGTGGTGATCGTGCGCAACGCGCAGGACCTCTCCGCCGACACGGTCAAGGACGTCAAGGCGTATCTCGGCGATCCGGTCGAGGAGATCACCCTCGTGCTGCTGCACGCGGGCGGCGCCAAGGGCAAGGGCCTGCTGGACGCGGCGCGCAAGGCAGGGGCGCGGGAGGTCGCGTGCCCGAAGACGACCAAGCCGGCCGAGCGGCTGTCGTTCGTACGGTCGGAGTTCCGGGCGCTGGGGCGTTCGGCCACGCCCGAGGCGTGCCAGGCGCTGGTCGATTCCATCGGCAGCGATCTGCGGGAGCTGGCGAGCGCGGTCTCGCAGCTCGTCGCGGATGTCGAGGGCACCATCGACGAGGCGATCGTCGCCCGTTACTACACGGGCCGTGCCGAGGCGTCGAGCTTCACGGTCGCCGACCGCGCGGTGGAGGGGCGGGCGGCGGAGGCGCTGGAGGCGTTGCGCTGGTCGCTGTCGACCGGCGTGGCGCCGGTGCTGATCACGAGTGCGCTGGCGCAGGGCGTACGGGCGATCGGCAAGCTGTCCTCGGCCCGCGGGGGGCGGCCCGCCGACCTCGCCCGTGAGCTGGGCATGCCGCCGTGGAAGATCGACCGGGTGCGGCAGCAGATGCGTGGCTGGACGCCCGACGGGGTGGCCCTGGCCCTGCGGGCGGTCGCGGACGCGGACGCAGGCGTCAAGGGCGGTGGCGACGACCCGGAGTACGCCTTGGAGAAGGCCGTGGTCGCGGTGGCGCGGGCGGCGCGGTCGGGCCGGTAGCCCCGGCGCGGGGCGGGCCGTCCGTCCGGCAGGCGCATGTACGCCGAAGGGGCGAAGCCCCTGGCAGGAGCATGTTCCCCGGACGCCCTGGCAGGCGCATGTACGCCGAAGGGCCGGAGGGCCGAAGCCCTGGCATGCACGTACACCCGAATGCGCCGGCAGGAGCGCGTACGCCGAAGGCCCCGGTTCTCGCTCTGGGGAGAGCGGAGGCCGGGGCCTTCGGTTCAAGCTTGGTGCGCCGCACCCGCGTGGCGAACGCAGGTTCGGTGTGCGGCGCGGGGTGCCGGTCAGGAGCGGGAGAGAGGGCCCGCTGGGTCCGTCCCGGCGATCACATCAGAATGCTCAGCCCTGGAGGGAGGCAACCTTGGAGGCCAGCGCCGACTTCTTGTTGGCGGCGGCGTTCTTGTGGATGACACCCTTCGAGACGGCCTTGTCGAGCGCGCGGGAGGCGTCGCGAGCGGCCGTGGTGGCCTTCTCGACGTCACCGGCGGCGGCAGCCTCACGGGCCTTGCGGATAGCGGTCTTGAGCGAGGACTTGACGGCCTTGTTGCGCAGGCGCGCCTTCTCGTTCGTCTTGTTCCGCTTGATCTGGGACTTGATGTTCGCCACGAAAGAGCCTTTTCAGGTTCGTTGGATCTTCGATGTGCGCCCCACGGCCTGAGAGAGTCGCGAGGCACAGCTGTCAACTGTACCAGCCCCACTCCGACCGGCCCAAACCGGTCTCCGCCCCGCAACCATGGGACGATGGAGGCTACGTATCGATCCGACCGAACCGACATCGACCCGAGACACGGCGTTCGGCGTCTCAAGAATCAGGACCCTGCGTGCCCGCGACTCCTACCAACGTGCCCGAGCCGAGCCGTACCGACCCGGCGCTGATCCGCAACTTCTGCATCATCGCGCACATCGACCACGGCAAGTCGACCCTTGCCGACCGGATGCTCCAGCTGACCGGCGTGGTCGACCAGCGGCAGATGCGCGCTCAGTACCTCGACCGTATGGATATCGAGCGCGAGCGCGGCATCACCATCAAGTCCCAGGCCGTGCGTCTGCCCTGGGCGCCCACCACGGGCGAGGGCCAGGGTCGCACCCATGTCCTCAACATGATCGACACCCCGGGCCACGTGGACTTCACCTACGAGGTCTCCCGCTCGCTCGCCGCCTGCGAGGGCACGGTCCTGCTGGTCGACGCCGCGCAGGGCATCGAGGCCCAGACGCTCGCCAACCTCTACCTGGCGATGGAGAACGACCTCACCATCGTCCCGGTGCTCAACAAGATCGACCTGCCGGCCGCGCAGCCCGAGAAGTTCTCCGAGGAGCTGGCCAACCTCATCGGCTGCCAGCCGGAGGACGTGCTCAAGGTCTCCGCGAAGACCGGCGTGGGCGTGGACGCGCTGCTCGACCGGGTGGTCAGGGACGTCCCGGCCCCGGTCGGCCGGGCGGACGCCCCGGCCCGCGCGATGATCTTCGACTCGGTCTACGACTCGTACCGCGGCGTCGTCACGTACGTCCGTGTCGTCGACGGCCAGCTCAACAAGCGCGAGCGCATCAGGATGATGTCCACCGGCGCCACCCACGAGCTGCTGGAGATCGGGGTCTCCTCCCCGGAGATGACCCCGGCCGACGGCCTCGGCGTGGGCGAGGTCGGCTACATCATCACCGGTGTGAAGGACGTCCGGCAGTCCAAGGTCGGTGACACCATCACCTCCCTGAACAAGGGCGCGACCGAGGCGCTGGGCGGTTACAAGGACCCCAAGCCGATGGTGTTCTCGGGTCTGTACCCGCTGGACGGATCGGACTACCCGGACCTGCGTGAGGCGCTGGACAAGCTCCAGCTCAACGACGCCGCCCTGGTGTACGAGCCGGAGACCTCCGCGGCGCTCGGCTTCGGCTTCCGTGTCGGCTTCCTCGGACTGCTCCACCTCGACGTGATCCGGGAGCGGCTGGAGCGCGAGTTCGGCCTCGAACTCATCGCCACCGCCCCCAACGTGGTCTACCGCGTCGAGATGGAGGACGGCACCGAGCACACCGTCACCAACCCGAGCGAGTTCCCCGAGGGCAAGATCGACAAGGTGCACGAGCCCGTCGTGCGCGCCACGGTCCTGGCCCCCAGCGAGTTCATCGGCGCGATCATGGAGCTCTGCCAGAACCGGCGCGGCACCCTGCTCGGCATGGACTACCTCTCCGAGGACCGGGTCGAGATCCGCTACACCCTGCCGCTCGCGGAGATCGTCTTCGACTTCTTCGACCAGCTGAAGTCCAAGACGCGGGGTTACGCCTCGCTCGACTACGAGCCCACCGGCGAGCAGTCCGCCCACCTCGTCAAGGTCGACATCCTGCTGCACGGCGACAAGGTCGACGCGTTCTCCGCGGTCACGCACAAGGACAAGGCGTACGCGTACGGTGTCCGGCTCGTCGCCAAGCTGCGCGAGCTGATCCCGCGGCAGAACTTCGAGGTGCCGATCCAGGCCGCCATCGGCTCCAGGGTCATCGCCCGCGAGACCGTCCGCGCCATCCGCAAGGACGTCCTCGCCAAGTGCTACGGCGGTGACATCTCCCGTAAGCGGAAGCTGCTGGAGAAGCAGAAGGAAGGCAAGAAGCGGATGAAGATGGTCGGCAACGTGGAGGTGCCGCAGGAGGCCTTCATCGCCGTGCTGTCCACGGACGAGTCGGGCGGGGACAGCAAGGGCAAGAAGTAGCCCGCCCCGGCCGGAGCAGCGACCCGAGGTCCGGCTCCGTCCGCCCCTACCCGGTGGTAGCCCGAACGGGCCCCTGCGTCGCAGCACCCCGCGACACAGGGGCCCGTTTGTTATGAAGCGGCGGCCTGTTGCCTCTTACGCGGTGGACGCGGGCGCTCTACCCTGATCACGGCTTCGTAGTTACTCGCCAGTTAAACAAGCCTCGTGCGGAACAGGCCCCGCAGAACAGCGGAACAGGCCCCGCAGAACAAGCGCCGCAGGATCAAGCACGCAGACACCCGTAGGAACAAGCAGCAATCAGCAGCCGGTCGTGAAGCACCCGCAGGCCCGGAGGACGTCGTGAGCGACACACTGACCTTGATCGAGAACCGACCGCCCTCCGTGGCGAACCTCTTCATCGACCGCGTGGCGGCCACCCCGGACGGGGAGGCCTACCGCTACCCCGTCCCCTCGGCCACCGGTGCGGGACCCGATGAGTGGAAGTCGCTGAGCTGGGCGCAGGCCGCCGAGCGGGTCTACGCCGTCGCGGCAGGGCTCATCGGTCTGGGCGTGCGGCCGGAGGAACGGATCGCGCTCGCCGCCGGTACGCGAGTGGAATGGATCCTCGTCGACCTCGGTGTGATGTGCGCGGGCGCCGCCACGACCACGATCTACCCGTCGACCAACGCCGAGGAGTCGGCGTTCATCCTCTCCGACTCCGAGAGCCGGGTGCTGATCGCCGAGAACGCCGCCCAGCTGGCCAAGGCCCGCGAGCGCCGCGCCGAGCTGCCGGACCTCGCCCATGTCGTGGTCATCGACCCCGAGGACGCCGGACCCGCCGAGGGCGACCCGGAGGGCTGGGTGCTCACCCTCGCCGATCTGGAGGCCCGCGGCACCGCGTACCTGGCGGAGCACCCCGAGGCGATCAAGGAGCGGGTCGCCGCCATCACGGCCGACCAGCTGGCCACCCTCATCTACACCTCGGGCACCACCGGCCGCCCCAAGGGCGTGCGCCTGCCGCACGACAACTGGTCGTACATGGCCAAGGCCACCGTGGCGACCGGCCTCATCACCAAGGACGACGTCCAGTACCTCTGGCTGCCGCTCGCGCACGTCTTCGGCAAGGTCCTCACCTCCGGCCAGATCGAGGTCGGCCACGTCACCGCCGTCGACGGCCGGGTCGACAAGATCATCGAGAATCTGCCGGTGGTCCAGCCGACGTACATGGCCGCCGTGCCCCGTATCTTCGAGAAGGTCTACAACGGCGTCGCCGCCAAGGCGCGGGCCGGCGGCGGGGCCAAGTACAAGATCTTCCAGTGGGCGGCCGGGGTCGCCCGGGAGTACGCGACGGTCTCGCAGGACAACTTCCGGCACACCGGCACGGCCTCCGTACCGTTCGTGCTCGGCGCCAAGCACAAGGTCGCCGACACCCTCGTCTTCGCCAAGATCCGCGAGGCCTTCGGCGGCCGGCTGCGCGCCTGCGTCTCCGGCTCCGCCGCGCTCGCCCCCGACATCGGCCTCTTCTTCGCGGGCGCCGGCATCCACATCCTGGAGGGCTACGGCCTCACCGAGACCAGCGCCGCCTCCTTCGTCAACCCGGGCGAGGCCTACCGCACCGGCACCGTCGGCAAGCCGCTCCCCGGCACCGAGGTACGGATCGCGGACGACGGCGAGATCCTGCTGCGCGGCCCCGGTCTGATGGAGGGCTACCACGGGCAGCCGGAGAAGACCGCCGAAGTGCTGGAGTCGGACGGCTGGTTCCACACCGGCGACATCGGCGAGCTGTCCGTGGACGGCTATCTCCGGATCACCGACCGCAAGAAGGACCTGATCAAGACGTCCGGCGGCAAGTACATCGCCCCGGCGGAGGTCGAGGGACAGTTCAAGGCGGTCTGCCCGTTCGTCTCCAACATCCTGGTGCACGGCGCGGACCGCAACTTCTGCACCGCCCTGATCGCCCTCGACGAGCCGACCATCCTCGGCTGGGCCGCCGAGAACGGCCTGGGCGGGAAGCCGTACGCCGAGGTGGTGGCCTCCCCGCGGGTCGTCGCGCTCATCGAGGGCTATGTGAAGCGGCTCAACGAGGGCCTGCAGCGCTGGCAGACCATCAAGAAGTTCCGGCTGCTGCCCCGCGACCTCGACATCGAGCACGGCGAGCTGACGCCCAGTCTGAAGCTGAAGCGGCCGGTTGTCGAGCGCGAGTACAAGGGCCTCATCGACGACATGTACGCGGGGACCCGCGAGGCCTGAGCAAGGTCCTCGCGGACCGGCCGCACGGTGTGGCTGTTCCTGTTCCTCCCCGCTCATTTTCTCCGCTCACTTCGGCAACTCGCTGCTTATGGGCATGGTCCATCTGTCACTCTGTCGGTGTCGTCAGCGCCGCCCAACGAGAACAGACAGACAGCAACGAGAACAGACAGAGCGAGAACAGGCAGGAGCTGCACCGTGGGGCCCATTCCCTTGCAGCGGGACATCGTTCAGCGTCCCGGTATTCCCGCAGGCCGTGCGGACGCGCGGCCGGTCGCCCATACGTCCCTGCCCGGGAACCTCCTCGCACCCTCCGCCGCCCGCCGGTTCGTCCGGGCCGCGCTCGGCGAGTGGACCGGGCTCGGACTGCCGGCGGCCGTGGGCTTCAGCGAGCGCGTGGCCGAGGACGCGGAGGTGGTCGTCAGCGAGCTGGTCACCAACGCGGTCGTGCACGCCGGGACCAACGTGGAAGTGCTCGCCCGGCTGGAGGAGGCCACCGAGGACGAGGTCGCGGCCCTGGTGCTGGAGGTCTCGGACCACCATCCGGCCCGCGCCGTGCGCAGCGACCGCCCGGAGACCGGAAGCGCTGCCGAAGCGGCGGAGGGCGTCGGGCTCGTCGGCCCCGACGAGCCCGCCGAGTACGGTCGCGGGCTCCAGCTCGTCGGCACCCTCTCCGAGCGCTGGGGCATCACCTATCGCACCGGCCTCAAGACCGTCTGGGCCCGGCTTCCCGTGGACGACTGGAACCCGTTCCCGGAACCGGCGGCCGAGCCCGAATTCCAGCAGGGGCTGCGCGCCGCCGAGCTGCTCGCCCCCACCGCCCGGCGCGCGCTGCGCGACGACGCGGACTGGGCCGGCCGCGGCGCGCTCTCGTTCCTCGCCGAGGCATCCGACCTGCTCGCCGGTCAGCTCGACGAGGACATCGTCGCGGCGCTCTCCGGACAGTTACTGGTGCCCAGACTCGCCGACTGGTGCGCGATCTGGCTGGAGCCCGAGAACGGCGGCCCCTCGGCCGTCCCCCGGCTCGCCAGCGTCTGGCACCGGGACGAGGCCGAGACCGGACAGCTGCGCACCGTGCTGGAGCACGCCCCGATCCGGCTCCCCGAGCGGGTCGGCACCGGGCCCGTCTCCATGCCGTGGCCCGGCGGCGAGGAGGAGGGCGCGGAGGCCGAGGAGCGCGCCGCGTCCGCCCTCGCCTACCGGATCACCTCGGGCGGCCGGACACTCGGCGCCGTACTCCTCGGCCGGGAGGGCCTCGCCCGTGTCCCCGACGAAGTGACCGCGCTCATCGAGGACTTCGTACGCCGGGTCGGCCTCGCCGTCGGCGCGGCCCGCGCCTACACCCGGCAGGCCACCATCAGCCGCATCCTGCAGCGCGCGCTGCTGCCCGGCAAGGTCGCCGACATACCCGGGGTCTCCAGCTCGCTGGTGTACGAACCCAGTGACGACGGAGTCGTCGGCGGCGACTTCTACGACATCTTCCCGTGCCCCGGCGACCGCTGGTGCTTCGTGCTCGGCGATGTGCAGGGCAGCGGGCCCGAGGCCGCCGTCGTCACCGGCCTCGCCCGGCCCTGGCTGCGGCTGCTGGCCCGCGAGGGCTTCGGTGTCGGCGAGGTCCTGGACCGCCTCAACCGGCTGCTCCTCGACGACGCGATGGAGGCCGCCGAGGCGGCGGCGCTCATGGTGGCCGCCGCCGGTGGCCAGCAGACGGCGGACACCGGACAGTCCCGCTTCCTGTCCCTGCTGTACGGGGAGCTCGTACCGCTGCCCGGCGGCGGTGTGCGCTGCACCCTGGCCAGCGCCGGCCACCCGCTGCCGCTGCTGCTGCGGCCCGACGGCGAGGTGCGCCCGGCCGCCGAGCCGCAGATCCTGCTCGGGATCTTCGACGACGTCGCGTACGAGAGCGAGAGCTTCGAGCTGGCGCCCGGCGACAGCCTGCTGTGCGTCACGGACGGAGTGACGGAGCGGCGCTGCGGGCCGCTGATGTTCGACGACGGGGACGGACTGGCCCAGGCGCTGGCCGGCTGCACCGGGCTGTCGGCGGACGGGATCGCGGACCGGATCAAGCGGGCGGTGCACGAATTCGCCGAGCGTCCGCCCGACGACGATCTGGCGCTGCTGGTGCTCCAGGCCGGGTGAGGCCCCGCGTCCGGGGACGGGCGGCCTCCGTGATCACGGCCGTGGCCGGGGGTTCCCCGGCGGCGAGCGACAATGGGCGGTATGCCTTCCGTACTGCCCGATGGTGAACCCGTACCCGACGACGGGGCGCTGCCCCGCCATGCCCTGGAAGGCGCCGACCGGCCGCTCGGCTTCTACCTGCACGTGCCGTACTGCGCGACCCGCTGCGGCTACTGCGACTTCAACACCTACACCGCGACCGAGCTGCGCGGCTCCGGCGGCGCGCTGGCCTCCCGGGACAACTACGCCGAGCATCTGATCGGCGAGGTCCGCCAGGCCCGCAAGGTCCTCGGCGACGATCCGCGTCCGGTCCGCACCGTCTTCGTCGGCGGCGGTACGCCGACGCTGCTGGCCGCCGCGGACCTGGTCCGGATGCTGGGGGCGATCCGTGAAGAGTTCGGGCTCGCGGACGACGCCGAGATCACCACCGAGGCCAACCCGGAGTCCGTCGGTCCGGCGTATCTCGCCGAGCTGCGGGAGGGCGGCTTCAACCGGATCTCGTTCGGGATGCAGAGCGCCCGGCAGCACGTGCTGAAGATCCTGGACCGTACGCATACGCCGGGCCGGCCCGAGGCATGTGTCGCCGAGGCCCGCGAGGCGGGCTTCGAGCACGTCAACCTCGACCTGATCTACGGCACGCCGGGGGAGTCCGACGACGACTGGCGGGCCTCGCTGGACGCGGCGATCGGTGCCGGGCCGGACCATGTGTCGGCGTACGCGCTGATCGTCGAGGAGGGCACCCAGCTGGCCCGGCGGATCCGGCGCGGCGAGATCCCGATGACCGACGACGACGCGCACGCGGACCGGTATCTGATCGCGGACGAGGCGATGGCCGCGGCGGGCTTCTCCTGGTACGAGGTGTCGAACTGGGCCCGTACGCCCGAGGGCCGGTGCCTGCACAACGAGCTGTACTGGCGCGGGGCCGACTGGTGGGGCGCCGGGCCCGGGGCGCACAGCCATGTCGGCGGGGTGCGCTGGTGGAACGTGAAGCACCCGGGCGCGTACGCCCAGGCGCTGGCCGAGGGGCGGTCGCCGGGGGCCGGACGCGAGATCCTCTCCGAGGAGGACCGGCGGGTCGAGCGGATCCTGCTGGAGCTCCGGCTCGCGGACGGCTGTCCCCTCGGCATCCTGGCCACGGCCGGGCTGGCCGCTTCCCGCCGCGCCCTGGCGGACGGCCTCCTGGAGCCCGGCCCGTACGAGCGGGGGCGGGCGGTGCTGACGTTGCGGGGGCGGTTGCTGGCGGACGCGGTGGTGCGGGACCTGGTGGACTGAGGGCCGGGGCCGGGGCCGGGGGCGTGGACCGGCGGGCTACTGCGTCGGCGCCGTCACGAAGTCGATCAGGTGCTCCACCGAACCCAGCAGGGCCGGCTCCAGGTCCCGGTACGAGTGGACCGTGGCCAGGATCCGCTGCCAGGCCGCGCCGGTGTTCTCCGGCCAGCCGAGCGCGCGGCACACGCCCGTCTTCCAGTCCTGGCCGCGCGGGACCACCGGCCAGGCCGTGATGCCCGCGGAGGACGGCTTCACGGCCTCCCACACGTCGATGTAGGGGTGGCCGACCACCAGCACGTTCGCGTCCGAGACCTGAGCGGCGATCCGGGACTCCTTGGAGCCGGGCACCAGGTGGTCGACCAGGACGCCCAGCCTGGCGTCCGGACCGGGGGAGAACTCGCGCACGATGGCGGGGAGGTCGTCGATGCCCTCCAGGTATTCGACGACCACGCCCTCGATCCGCAGGTCGTCGCCCCAGACCCGCTCGACCAGCTCCGCGTCGTGCCGGCCCTCCACATAGATCCGTCCCGCCCGCGCGACCCGGGCGCGCGCCCCGGGGACCGCGACCGAACCCGAGGCCGTACGGGCGGGGCGCACCGGAGCGGCGGCCGAGGGGCGTACGAGCGTGACCACCCGGCCCTCCAGCAGGAAGCCCCGCGGTTCCATCGGGAACACCCGGTGCTTGCCGAAGCGGTCCTCCAGGGTCACCGTCGGACCCTGGGCCGTTTTTTCGCAGCGGATCACCGCACCGCAGAATCCGGTGGCGACCTCCTCCACGACCAGATCGGGTTCGGCGGGGACCTCGGGAACGGGGGCGGACCTCTTCCACGGCGGGGTCAGGTCCGGCTGGTAGCTGCGCATCGGACGACGATAGGACGACTGGGGCCTGTCCGGCGGATCAGGGTCGGACAGGGCGCGGCGGCTGGTGCGGTGCATCGCAAGGCGCCGGAGCGTCTTGACAGCGGAGCCATCCGGACGTTTCGGCAACGCCGCGAGGCGCCGTGCCAGGCGTCGCGCCCCGGGCATGATCCGCCGGGCAGGCCCTGAGCGTCACGACACGCCGAAGCGTACGGCCAGTTGTTCGCGCTGTTCCCGTACGAACGCCGCGTTCACCACCGCCCCGTGCCCCGGCACGTACACCGCGTCCTCGCCGCCCAGCGCCAGCAGCCGGTCCAGCGAGGCCGGCCAGCGGGACGGGAACGCGTCCCGGCCCGCCTGCGGCTCGCCGGACTCCTCGACCAGGTCGCCGCAGAGCACGATCGTGGGGGAGCCGGGGACGACCGCCACGAGGTCGTGGCTGCTGTGTGCGGGGCCCACGTCGGCCAGCAGCACCTCGCGCCCGCCGCCCAGATCGAGCGTCCGCTCGCCGCACACCTGGTGCCGCGGCACCACCAGCGCGCCGACGGCCTCCGCCGCGTCGTGCTCGCCGACTCCGTGGCGCACCGCCGAGCTGTGCAAATCGTCCGCCGCCCGCTCCAGCAGCTCCGCCATGCCGACCGCCCCGTACACCTCGGCGCCGGAGAACGCGGCGGTGCCCAGGACGTGGTCGAAATGGGGATGGCTGAGTGCGATATGCGTCACCCTCCGGCCGAGCAGAGCCTGGGCCTGGGACCGCACCTCGGCACCCTCACGGAGCGTCGATCCGGTGTCGTAGAGGAGCACTCCGTCCGTTCCGACCACCAGTGCGACGGTCGCGTCCCACCCGGGAAGGCGCCGCCGGCCCACTCCGTGACCGAGTCGCTCCCATCCGAACTCTTCCCAAGAGGCATCCATACCGGGACGCTATCGGCAAACGACCTGCACGGTCTCGCGGTAGCGTGGCCGGTCGCCCTTGCTAGGCCCCCACTCGGCCGCCGTACACTGGCCGGGGGGTTGCTGGCACTCGCGTTGACCGAGTGCCAAGCGGATTCCTGGGCACAGGAACAGGAACGACCCGAGAACCACGAGGAAACACAGCTGGAGGTGTGCGCGATGCTCAGCGAACGCAGACTCGAAGTGCTTCGCGCCATCGTCCAGGACTATGTCGGCACGGAGGAGCCCGTCGGCTCCAAGGCGCTCACCGAGCGGCACAAGCTGGGGGTCTCCCCGGCGACCGTCCGCAACGACATGGCGGTGCTGGAGGACGAGGGCTTCATCGCCCAGCCCCACACCAGTGCCGGACGCATCCCGACGGACAAGGGCTACCGGCTCTTCGTCGACAGGCTCGCGGGGGTCAAGCCCCTCTCGTCGCCGGAGCGCCGCGCCATTCACAATTTCCTCGACGGCGCGGTCGACCTCGACGACGTCGTGGGCCGCACCGTACGGCTGCTCGCGCAGCTGACCCGGCAGGTCGCCATCGTGCAGTACCCCTCGCTGACCCGGTCGACGGTGCGGCATGTGGAGCTGCTGTCGCTGGCAGCCGCCCGGCTGATGCTCGTGCTGATCACGGACACCGGCCGGGTCGAACAGCGCATGATCGACTGCCCCGCCCCGTTCGGCGAGACCTCTCTCGCCGATCTGCGGGCCCGGCTCAACAGCCGGGTCGTCGGACGCCGTTTCGCGGACGTCCCGCAGCTGGTGCAGGATCTGCCGGAATCCTTCGAGAGCGAGGACCGGGGAACCGTGTCCACCGTGCTCTCCACCCTGCTCGAAACCCTCGTCGAGGAGACGGAGGAGCGGCTGATGATCGGCGGCACCTCCAACCTCACCCGCTTCGGGCACGACTTCCCTGTGATGATCCGGCCGGTGCTGGAGGCACTGGAGGAGCAGGTCGTGCTGCTGAAGCTGCTCGGCGAGGCCAAGGACTCGGGCATGACCGTACGTATCGGGCACGAGAACGCCCACGAGGGGCTCAACTCCACGTCCGTCGTCGCGGTCGGCTACGGTTCGGGCGACGAGGCAGTCGCCAAACTCGGCGTGGTCGGACCGACCCGCATGGACTACCCCGGAACGATGGGAGCGGTACGCGCAGTGGCACGTTACGTCGGACAGATCCTGGCGGAGTCGTAAGTGGCCACGGACTACTACGCCGTACTCGGCGTACGCCGCGACGCATCCCAGGACGAGATCAAGAAGGCATTCCGTCGGCTCGCCCGCGAGCTGCACCCGGATGTCAACCCCGATCCGAAGACCCAGGAGCGGTTCAAGGAGATCAACGCCGCCTACGAGGTGCTGTCGGACCCGCAGAAGAAGCAGGTCTACGACCTCGGCGGCGACCCGCTGTCCGCCTCCGGCGGCGCGGGCGCGGGCGGATTCGGACAGGGCGGCTTCGGCAACTTCTCCGACATCATGGACGCGTTCTTCGGTACGTCGTCGCAGCGCGGACCCCGTTCGCGCACCCGGCGCGGCCAGGACGCGATGATCCGGCTGGAGATCGATCTCGCCGAGGCCGCGTTCGGCACCACCAAGGACATCCAGGTCGACACGGCCGTCGTCTGTACGACCTGCAGCGGCGAGGGTGCCGCACCCGGCACCTCCGCCCAGACCTGTGACATGTGCCGCGGCCGCGGCGAGGTCTCCCAGGTCACCCGGTCCTTCCTCGGCCAGGTCATGACCTCGCGGCCCTGCCCGCAGTGCCAGGGCTTCGGCACGGTCGTGCCGACCCCGTGCCCGGAGTGCGCCGGCGACGGCCGCATCCGGTCGCGCCGCACGCTCACCGTGAAGATCCCCGCCGGCGTCGACAACGGCACCCGCATCCAGCTCGCGGGCGAGGGAGAGGTCGGCCCCGGCGGCGGCCCGGCCGGCGACCTGTACGTGGAGATCCACGAGCTCTCGCACGCGGTGTTCCAGCGCCGTGGCGACGATCTGCACTGCACGGTCACCATCCCCATGACGGCGGGCGCGCTCGGCACCAAGGTGCCGCTGGAGACGCTCGACGGCCTGGAGGAGGTCGACATCCGGCCGGGCACCCAGTCCGGCCAGTCGGTCCCGCTGCACGGACGCGGCATCACGCACCTGCGGGGCGGCGGGCGCGGCGATCTGATCGTGCACGTCGAGGTGATGACCCCGACGAAGCTGGACCCGGACCAGGAGCGACTGCTGCGGGACCTGGCGAAGCTGCGCGGCGAGGAGCGGCCCACCGGCCAGTTCCAGCCCGGCCAGCAGGGGCTGTTCTCCCGGCTGAAGGACGCCTTCAACGGCCGCTGACCGACCCGGCACACCGTTCCCGGACGCCGGACGGGCCCGCTCGACGGGCCCGTCCGGCGTTTGAGTACAAAGCGGACCCCGTCCCGCACACACCGGGCCGCGCGGGACGTGACACGATGCGGTCATGTCATCCGCGTTGACCGATCTCTGCCGGTATCCGATCGTGCAGGCCCCGATGGCGGGGGGCACGTCCTCCCCGCAGCTCGTCGCCGCCGTCTCTGAGGCGGGCGGGCTCGGTTTTCTCGCCGCCGGGTACAAGACGGCGGACGGCATGTACAACGAGATCAAACAGCTGCGAGGGCTGACCGGTCAGCCCTTCGGCGTCAATCTCTTCATGCCGCAGCCGGCGCTCGCCGACCCGAGCGCCGTCGAGGTGTACCGGCACCAGCTCGCGGGCGAGGCCGCCTGGTACGAGACCCCGCTCGGCGACCCGGACGCCAGCGGCGGCGACGACAACTACGACGCCAAACTGGCGATCCTCCTGGAGGACCCGGTCCCGGCCGTCTCGTTCACCTTCGGCTGCCCGACCCGCGACACCCTCGACGCGTTCGCCGGCGTCGGCACGTACACCGTCGTGACGGTCACCACGCCCGAGGAGGCCCAGACCGCCCAGTGGGCGGGCGCCGACGCGGTCTGCGTCCAGGGCATCGAGGCGGGCGGCCACCAGTCCACCCACCGCGACGACCCACAGGCCGACGGCGCCGGGATCGGGCTGCTCTCGCTGGTGTCCCAGGTCCGCGAGACCGTCCAGATACCGATCGTCGCCACGGGCGGGCTGATGCGCGGGTCCCAGATCGCCGCGGTGCTCGCCGCGGGCGCGGAGGCGGCGCAGCTCGGTACGGCGTTCCTCGTCTGCCCCGAGTCCGGGGCGAGTCCGCTGCACAAGCAGGCGCTGACCAACCCGCTGTTCGTACGGACCGCCCTGACCCGGGCGTTCTCCGGCCGCCCGGCCCGCGGCCTGGTCAACCGGTTCATGCGCGAGCACGGCCCGTACGCCCCCGCGGCCTACCCGCAGGTCCACTATCTGACCGCCGGACTGCGCAAGGCGGCGGCGAAGGCCGGGGACGCGCAGGGCATGGCCCTGTGGGCGGGCCAGGGGCACCGGATGGCACGCGAGCTGCCGGCCGGCCGGCTGGTCCGGCTGCTCGCCGAAGAACTGGATGCCGCACGGACGGCAGTGAGCACAGGGAGTACGCAGTGACCGCACCGGTCTTCGTCGTCGAACAGGTCCCCGGCGGGCCCGAGTTCGTCCTGGAGGGGCCCGAGGGCCGGCACGCCGTGTCGGTGAAGCGGCTGCGCGCCGGTGAGGACGTCGTGCTCACCGACGGGCGCGGCCACTGGACGGAAGGCATCGTCCTGGCCGCCGAGGGCAAGGACCGGCTCGTCGTCACCGATCTGACCGGGATCCGGGAGGAGCCCCGGCCCGCTCCCCGCATCACCGTCGTCCAGGCCCTGCCCAAGGGCGACCGCGGCGAGGTCGCCGTGGAGACGATGACGGAGACCGGTGTCGACGCGGTCGTGCCCTGGCAGGCAGCGCGCTGCATCACGCAGTGGAAGGGCGACCGCGGCCTCAAGTCCCTGGCGAAGTGGCGCAACACCGCCCGGGAGGCGGGCAAGCAGTCCCGGCGGGTGCGCTTCCCCGATGTGGCCGACGTGATGACGACCAAACAGGTCGCCGCGCTCGTCGCCACGGCGGACTTCGCCGCCGTCCTGCACGAGGACCGGGGGCACAACAGTGAGCCGCTGGCCACCGTCCGGCTCCCCGCCGAGGGCGAGATCGTGCTGGTCGTCGGCCCCGAGGGCGGTGTGTCGCCGGACGAGCTGGCGGTCTTCGCCGCGGCGGGTGCCCGGACCTGCCGGCTCGGGGCGAGCGTCCTGCGCACCTCGACGGCGGGCACGGCGGCGACGGCACTGCTGCTGGGGCGCACCGGCCGCTGGTCGTGAGCCCCGTCGTGAGCCCGCTACGCGCCCCGTCGCACGCGCCGGAGCCGCCCGCGGTTTTGGCCGCAAGCCGTCTACCGCTGCACGGGCGAACGGTGGGAAGCTGCCCGTATGGGGACATCAAGGGCATGGGGTCAGGGAAGAGATCGGCGCTTTCTGGCCGTGTCCGCACTCGTGGTCGCGGCGGTCGCGGGTGCCGTCGCCTGTGAGCCCGCCAGCGGGCTGAACTCCGCATCCATCGCCGTGACCACCGACCGGGTCGGCACCGGCGCACTGGAGCGCAACGGGGTCGACGTGCAATGGCTGAACTGCACCGCCGGAGTCGACGGGGACCGGACCGTGGGCGCGTCGCCCGCCGCGTCCGCACGCCGGATCGCGGACGTCGACTGCACCGGCAAGTCCGCGAAGGGCGAGGCCATCACCCTCACCGGCAAGGTCACCCAGGAGCTCGGCGGGCGGTGCGTGCGGGGGGACCTGACCGCGAAGACCGGCGGGAAGGCCGTCTTCCGGGCGGATGTGCTCGGCAACTGCGACGCCGTCCCCTCGACCGCCGGGTGGAATCCACCGCCGCCGGCCGGCGGCGGTTCCGGCGTCCGGCCGGCGGTCACCGTCACGGTGACGGTGACCGAAACGCCCATGAGCAAGTGAGTCGGTCCGGCGCGCGGCGGCCCGTCGGACTCCGGCCAACCCGGTTACGCACAGCATGGTCGCGGCCTAGGGTGATCGATGTGACGCAGCCTGCCTACCTCCGATACCCCCATGTCCAGGGCGATTCGATCGCCTTCACCGCCGAGGACGATGTCTGGCTGGCGCCGCTGGACGGCGGCCGAGCCTGGCGCGTCAGTGCCGACAACCGGCCTGTCACCCATCCACGGATATCGCCCGACGGAACCCGGGTCGCCTGGACGTCCACCCGGGACGGGGCACCCGAGGTACACATCGCGCCTGCCGACGGCGGCCCCTCCCGGCGGCTCACCTACTGGGGCGACGCGCGGACCGCCGTCCACGGCTGGACGCCCGGGGGCGAGGTGCTGGCCATCAGCGCCCAGGGGCAGGCATCGCTCCGGCGCACCTGGGCCAGGGCCGTCCCGGTCGACGGCGGACCCGCACGGACCCTGCCGTACGGGCCGGTCGGTTCCGTCGCGTACGGGCCCGGCGGCCGGGTCCTGCTGCTCGCGGTCACCATGGGGCGCGAGGCCGCCGCCTGGAAGCGCTACCGGGGCGGCACCGCAGGCAAGTTGTGGATCGAGCAGGAGTCCCCGGCGGACGGTCCGGCGGAGTTCGTACGGCTCCACGCGGAGCTCGACGGGAACATCGAGTGCCCGATGTGGGTGGGGGAGCGCGTCGCCTTCCTCTCCGACCACGAAGGCGTCGGCGCGGTCTACTCCTCGCTCCCCGACGGCTCCGACCTGCGCCGTCATACCGGCATCGAGGGCTTCTACGCCCGCCACGCGACCACCGACGGCAGCCGCGTCGCCTACGCGTCGGCCGGTGAACTCTGGCTGCTGGACGACCTCGAAGGCGACGGACCCCGCCGCCTCGACATCCGGCTCGGCGGTCAGCGCACCGACCTCCAGCCGCACTCCGTGCACGCCGGCAGCCACCTCGACTGCGCGTCCCCGGACCGCACGGGCCGCGGCAGCGCCGTCGGGACGCGCGGCGCCGTCCACTGGGTCACCCACCGCGAGGGCCCGGCCCGCGCGCTCGCCGTCGAACCGGGGGTACGGGCCAGACTGCCCCGTACCTTCCAGGCCGACGGCGACCAGCACGTCGTCTGGGTCACCGACGCCGAGGGCGACGACGCCCTGGAGTGCGCACCCGCCACCGGCACCGCCCCCGGCGCCGTACCGCGCCGCCTCGCCGCGGGTCGGATCGGCAGGGTCCTCGACCTCGCCCCGGCCCCCGACGGCAGCCGGTTCGCCGTCGCCGCGCACGACGGGCGGGTCCTGATCGTCGAGCGGGAGAGCGGCGAGGTCCACGAGGTGGACCGCAGCGAGCACGGCGACGCCTCCGGCCTCGTCTTCTCGCCCGACTCCTCCTGGCTCGCCTGGTCCCACCCCGGGCCCGAGCCGCTCAGCCAGCTCAAGCTCGCGCACCTCGCCGATCTGTCGGTCGCCGAGGCCACCCCGCTGCGCTTCCGGGACTTCGCCCCCGCGTTCACCGGCGACGGCAAGCACCTCGCGTTCCTCTCCGAGCGGTCCTTCGACCCGGTCTACGACGCCCATGTCTTCGACCTGGCGTTCATCGGCACCTGCCGCCCGCATCTGCTGACGCTCGCCGCCGCCACGCCCTCCCCGTTCGGGCCGCAGCGCCACGGCCGCCCGACCGAGAAGGAGAAGAGCGGCGGCGAGGGCGATCAGGACAACCCGACCGCGCTGCCCGTCACCCGGATCGACCTCGAAGGGCTCGCCGACCGGATCCTGCCGCTGCCCGTCGAGGCCGCCAGCTACTCCACGCTGCGCGCCGCGAAGGACGGGCTGCTGTGGCTGAGCCACCCGGTGGCCGGGGTGCTCGGGACGAGCGGCGCCACGCCCGACTCCGGGCGGCCCGAGACCGTCCTGGAGCGGTACGACCTGGAGAAGCTGCACTGCGAGGAACTCGCCTCGGACGTCAGGGGCTTCGCGGTCAGCGGCGACGGCAGGCGGGTCGTCCTGCACACCCGGGGCAAGCTGCGCGTCGTACCGTCCGACAGCCGGGCCCCGGCCGACGACGACCACGACGGCGACAGCGTCACCGTCGACCTCTCCCGGATCCGGCGGACCCTCGAACCGGCCGCCGAATGGCGCCAGATGTACGACGAGGCCGGGCGCATCATGCGGGACAACTTCTGGCGCCCCGACATGGGCGGCCTCGACTGGGACGGGGTCCTGGACCGCTACCGCCCGGTGCTGGACCGGGTCGCCACCCACGACGACCTGATGGACCTGCTGTGGGAGGTGCAGGGGGAGCTCGGCACCTCGCACGCCTATGTGAACCCGCCCGGCGGATGGCGGGACGACTCGGCCCGGCAGGGACTGCTCGGTGCGGACATCTCCCGTACCGAAGAGGGCAGTTGGCGCATCGACCGGATCCTGCCGTCCGAGACCTCCGACCCGGAGGCCCACTCGCCGCTCGCCGCGCCCGGGGTGGCGGTACGCGCCGGGGACGCGATCCTCGCCGTCGACGGCAGCCCGGTCGACCCGGTGACCGGGCCCGGACCGCTGCTCACCGGATCGGCGGGCAAACCGGTCGAGCTGACCATCTCACCGGTGGACGGCGGCGACCCCCGCCATGTCGTCGTCGTACCGGTCGCCGACGAGGAGGCGCTGCGCTACCACGCGTGGGTCGCCGACCGGCGGGCCCATGTGCACGAGCGGTCCGGCGGACGCCTCGGCTACCTCCACGTCCCCGACATGGTCGGCTCGGGCTGGGCCCAGCTCCACCGCGACCTGCGGATCGAAGTGGCCCGCGAGGGGCTGGTCGTGGACGTCCGGGAGAACCGCGGCGGCCACACCTCGCAGCTGATCGTGGAGAAGCTCGCCCGCCGTGTCGTCGGCTGGGACATGCCGCGCGGCATGCAGCCGTTCAGCTACCCGCAGGACGCGCCGCGCGGCCCCGTGGTCGCCGTGGCCAACGAGTTCTCCGGCTCGGACGGCGACGTCGTGAACGCCGCGATCAAGGCGCTGCGCATCGGGCCGGTCGTCGGTACCCGTACCTGGGGCGGCGTGGTCGGCATCGACAGCCGGTACCGGCTGGTGGACGGGACGTCGGTCACCCAGCCCAAGTTCGCGTTCTGGTTCGAGGGTTACGGCTGGGGCGTGGAGAACCACGGGGTCGATCCCGATGTCGAGGTCGTGATGACACCGCAGGACCATGTGGCGGGGCGGGATCCGCAGTTGGACGAGGCGATCCGGATCGCGCTGGATTCGTTGGCGCAGACGCCGGCCATGCGGGCGCCGGAGTTGCCGGAGCTGCCGGAGGCGTAGGAGGAGTGGGGCGGGGCGCGGGCAGGAAGTGCGGTGCGCCTGCGGCGGGCTCGTTCCCCTGCCCGCCCCTTCCCGTGTCCGGGGGCTCCGCCCCCGGACCCCCGCTCCTCAGTCGCCGGAGGGGCCGAACGGTGCTCCGGGCAGGGGGCAAGGCCCGCCGCAGGCGGCCCGATACCATGCCGTACAACGATCACCATCGACCCGAGGAGCCAGCCCCATGGCGGGAGAACCGCAGCCCGACTGCCTGTTCTGCAAGATCGTCTCGGGCGAGATCCCGGCAACCATCGTCCGCGAGAGCGAAACCACCGTCGCCTTCCGGGACATCAACCCGCAGGCCCCCACCCACGTACTCGTCATCCCGCGCGTCCACCACCCGGACGCCGCCGCGCTCGCCGCCGCCGAGCCGACGATCGCCGCCGACATACTGCGTGAGGCCGGGCAGGTCGCCGCCGACGAGAAGATCGTGGACAGCGGCTACCGGGTCGTCTTCAACACCGGCTCCGGCGCCGGCCAGACCGTCTTCCACGCACACGCCCACGTCCTGGGCGGCCGCGGACTGCAGTGGCCCCCCGGCTAGAACGGTCGATCGCACACCGTGTCCGTACGCGAACTCGTGGTCCTCGGCACCGCCAGCCAGGTCCCGACCAGGCACCGCAACCACAACGGCTATCTGCTGCGCTGGGACGGCGAGGGCATCCTCTTCGACCCCGGTGAGGGCACCCAGCGCCAGATGCTGCGGGCCGGCGTCGCCGCGCACGACATCGACCGGATCTGCGTCACGCACTTCCACGGCGACCACTCGCTGGGCCTGGCCGGGGTGATCCAGCGGATCAACCTCGACCAGGTCCCGCACCCGGTCACCGCGCACTACCCGGCGAGCGGGCAGCACTTCTTCGAGCGGCTGCGGTACGCCACCGCCTACCGCGAGTCCGTCGAGCTGACCGAGGCCCCGGTCGCCGCCGACGGGGTGCTCGCCACCACCGACGCGTACACGCTCAGCACCCACCGCCTCTCGCACCCCGTCGAGTCGTACGGCTACCGGCTCGTCGAACCCGACGGGCGCCGGATGCTGCCCGCGAAGCTCGCCGAGCACGGCATCAAGGGGCCGGACGTCGGCCGGATCCAGCGCGAGGGCGCCCTCGGCGGCGTCACGCTCGACGACGTCTCCGAGCGCAGGCGCGGCCAGCGGTTCGCGTTCATCATGGACACGAGGCTCTGCGACGGCGTGCACGTGCTCGCCGAGGGCTGCGATCTGCTGGTCATCGAGTCGACCTTCCTCGACGAGGACGAACGGCTCGCCACCGACCACGGCCATCTGACCGCCGGACAGGCGGCCCGGGTGGCCCGGGACGCGGGCGTACGGCACCTGGTGCTGACGCACTTCTCGCAGCGGTACGACGACCCGGCCGCCTTCGAGACCCAGGCCCGCGCAGCGGGGTTCGAGGGCGAACTGACCGTCGCCCAGGACCTCGGCCGGGTCCCCGTGCCCAACCGGCACCTCTGAACACACCAGCACCACATCAGCACCACCGTCTGTGAGCGTGAATAACCCGTGCACCTCCCCAAGGCCGAACTCCACCTCCACATCGAAGGCACCCTCGAACCCGAGCTGGCCTTCGCGCTCGCCGAGCGCAACGGCGTGCGGCTGCCGTACGCGGACACCGAGGAGCTCCGCACCGCCTACCTCTTCGACGACCTGCAGAGCTTCCTGGACCTGTACTACGCGCTGATGGCGGTGTTGCGGACCGAGGAGGACTTCGAGGAGCTCGCCGACGCGTATCTCGCCCGCGCCGCCGCGCAGGGCGTCCGGCACGCGGAGATCTTCTTCGACCCGCAGGCGCACACCGCCCGGGGCGTCCCGATCGGCACCGTCGTCGAGGGGCTCGGCCGGGCGCTGGACCGCAGCGAGGAGAAGCACGGCATCTCCATCCAGCTGATCATGTGCTTCCTGCGCGACCAGTCGGCCGATTCGGCGCTGGAGACCCTGGAGGCGGCGAAGCCGTACCTGCACCGGATCAGCGCGGTCGGCCTCGACTCGGCGGAGGTCGGCCACCCGCCCGTCAAGTTCCGTGAGGTGTACGAGGCGGCCGGGGCGCTCGGGCTGCGCAAGGTCGCCCACGCCGGCGAGGAGGGCCCGCCCGAGTACATCCGGGAGGCCCTGGACGTCCTCGGGGTCGAGCGCATCGACCACGGGCTGCGCTGCATGGAGGACCCGGACCTGGTGCAGCGGCTGGTCGCGGACCGGGTGCCGCTCACCCTCTGCCCGCTGTCCAACGTACGGCTGCGCGCCATCGACACCCTGGAGGACCACCCGCTGCGGGCCATGATGGCCGCCGGGCTGCTCTGCACGGTGAACTCCGACGACCCCGCCTACTTCGGCGGGTACGTCGGGGACACCTTCCACGCCGTCCACGAGGCGCTCGGCCTGGACCAGGAGCAGCTGCGCACGCTGGCCCGCAACTCCTTCGAGGCGGCCTTCCTCGACCACGACGAGGAGCGCAGGGCGCGTTATCTGTCCGAGGTCGAGGCGTACGAGTTCGACTGACCGGCCCCGCCCGCCGGGCCGGCCGTCCGGAACGCGTTCCGGACCGGGCGCCTGCGGCGCACCGGCAGGCTGATCTCCGTGACGGCCTGCTCGGGCGCGCCCAGCTTGGGTACGGCGCCGGGCACCGCTCCGGTGGTGACGGCGAGCAGTGCGGCCGGGGCGCCACCCCTGCGGCGCACCGATCCCGGCACCAGCGGGCGGCCACCGGTGTGCAGGGCGACGGCCGTGACCGGGGCCGCGACCAGGAGCGTGACGGCGCCCAGGATCAGGCCCATGACCGGGTAGCCGGCCTGCTCGGACAGCACGCTGCCGAGGACCGGACCGCAGGCCACCCCGACGGAGGATGCGGAACCCGCGAGGACCGCCCAGCGGCCGCGTACGTCCAGGGAGGCGGCCAGGCCGATCAGATACGACAGGACCACCGGGTAGACGGTGTTCCACAGGATCTCGCCGGTCGCGAATCGACCGAGGCTCCCCGCCGACGAGCTGAGCACGATGCTCGCCGCGATGATCACGGTGCCCAGACCGATCGGCACCGCCCGGCCGAGCCTCGCACCCAGCATCCCGGCGCCCATCACCCCGAGCAGACCCGCGCCGAGCGCGGCGGCGAACACCGCTCCGATGGTGACCTCGGAGAGTCCGACCTGGACCACCCCGATCCGGCTGCTGACGCCCCACAGCGCGTTCTGCGCCATGGACCAGATGAGCATGCCACCCGCGAGCACCAGACCGGAACGGCGGTGCGGCAGCCGGCCGGCGACCTGGGCGGCGGGGCCGGTGGGCGTGACGCCGCCGAGGCGTGCGGTGGCGGGCCAGACGAGCAGGGCGACCAGGGCGATCGAGGCGAACGGCAGCCGGTGGCCGCCGCCGAGGTGCGGGATCGTCAGATAGAGGGCGCCCGCCGTGGCGGAGACGCTGAGCAGCCCGAGCGACGAGGTCCGGTGCGGATCGCGCTGGGCCGCGATGCCCGAGGCGGCCACCGCGGTCGCCGTACCGGAGCCGAAGCCGCCGATCACCACCCCCATGACCACCAGCGGCACCGACCCGGCCAGGGCGGCGCAGCCGTACCCCGCCATGGCCAGTACCAGGCCGATCCGGGCCGGCCGCCGCGGCCCGTAGGTCTCGACCCGGCCCGCCAGCGTGAACCCGGCGGTCGCCGAACTGAGCAGGAGGGCACTGCCGACCAGGCCGGCCTGCGCCGTACTGAGGCCGAGACAGACGGAGAGCCGCCCGACGATGGTGGGGAGCAGATAGGCGGCGAGGTAGCCGGCGGTGAACACGGCGACCAGGGGCCACGCGGCGCGAGGGCGCGAGGACATGGGCGTTCCTGAAGACATGCCGGAGACGGCAGAGAAGGCAGGGGAGGGCAATGCGGGAAATACGGGGAAGTCGGGCCACTCGTCGGCAACCGTCGCCGAAGGGGCTCGCGGGCCAATTTGTATCAACCGCGGCCAGTCGCCCGAAAGGCACCCCACTGTGATCTGGGTCACATGTATGTTTGTGCTCCGACGGCGGGGGTAGCAGCGCATGTTTGCGCAGGTCGGCGTCTTTGTGCGGGACGCCGGAACGAGCCCGCCCGGACCGGCGGCGCGCGCACTCCGGTTACGGTGGCGAATCGGGCACACTGGCCAGATCTGCCACGACCGGGGAGTGCAAGGTGAGCACGGACAATCCAGGTATCGACCCTCTGGACGGGCTGCGCGCCCCGCAGGACCCGGACTGCGATGTCTTCCTCACCGGCACCGTCTTCCTCGACATCATCTTCACCGGCCTGGACAGCGCCCCGGTGCGCGGCACCGAGTCCTGGGCGCGCGGCATGGGCTCCAGCCCCGGCGGCGTCGCCAACATGGCGACCGCCCTGGCGAGACTGGGTCTGCACACCTCGCTGGCCGCGGCGTTCGGCGACGACCACTACGGGGAGTACTGCTGGGACGCCCTGGAGCAGGGCGAGGGCATCGACCTGTCCATGTCGCACACCGTCCCCGGCTGGCACTCGCCGGTGACCGTGTCGATGGCGTACGAGGGCGAGCGGACGATGGTCTCGCACGGCCACGAGGCCCCCGGCCCCGAAGGCACCCACGGCACCGCCGTCCCGACCGGGGAACCGCCGTTCCCGCGCTGCCCGCCCCGCGCCCGCGCCGCCGTCGCCTCGCTCGCCCCCGGCCGCACCGAACCGTGGGTCGCCACCGCGGCCCGGAACGGCGCCCGGATCTTCGCCGACGTCGGCTGGGACGAGACCGGCCGCTGGGACCTGGACGCCCTCGCCGACCTGGAGCACTGCCAGGCCTTCCTCCCCAACGCCGAGGAGGCCATGCGCTACACCCGCACCGACTGCCCGCGCGCCGCCGCCCACGCCCTGGCCGAACGCGTGCCGCTCGCCGTGGTCACCCTGGGCGCGGAGGGCGCGTACGCGGTGGACTCGGCGACCGGGGCGAGCGCCGAGGTGCCCGCGATCGAGGTCGAGGCGCTCGACCCCACCGGCGCGGGCGACGTCTTCGTCGCCGGTTTCGTCACCGGCACCCTGGCGGACTGGCCGCTGGCCGACCGGCTGGCCTTCGCCGGACTGACCGCGGCGCTCTCGGTCCAGGAGTTCGGCGGATCGCTGTCCGCGCCGGGCTGGGCGGAGATCGCCGCCTGGTGGCAGCAGGTCCGCACCTTCGTCGACCAGGACCCGGCCGCGCTCCAGCGGTACGCCTTCCTGGAGGAGCTGCTGCCCGCCGCCGCCCGGCCCTGGCCGCTGCGCCGGGCGGTCCCGACGATCGGCTTCCGGCACCCCGCCTGACGACCGCGCACACCCGTTCGTGAGCGTGTGCGAAAAAGGCCTCGGTGTTGTCGGTGCGGAGTCGTAGGCTTGGTAATCCGAGAGGTTGTCGATCGGCGAGAACCTTGCAACGGGAGGTATGTGCAGGCCACAGAGCCGGCCCATGACTCAGACACCCACAGCCCAGACCCCTGCGCCGAGGCAGGCGCGAGCCCACTTCACCGTCCCTGCCAGCCACCCGATGGTGACCGTCCTGGGATCGGGCGACGCCTTGCTGCGCGTGATCGAGACGGCCTTCCCGGCGGCCGACATCCACGTCCGGGGAAACGAGATCAGCGCCGCCGGAGACGCGACGGAAGTCGCCCTGATCCAGCGCCTGTTCGACGAGATGATGCTGGTGCTCCGCACCGGTCAGCCGATGACGGAGGACGCAGTGGAACGCTCGATCGCCATGCTCAGGGCGACGGAGAGCGGCGAGGGGGACGGCGAGGAGACACCGGCCGAGGTGCTCACCCAGAACATCCTCTCCAGCCGCGGTCGCACGATCCGCCCCAAGACGCTCAACCAGAAGCGGTACGTCGACGCGATCGACAAGCACACGATCGTCTTCGGCATCGGTCCCGCCGGTACCGGCAAGACCTATCTCGCCATGGCGAAGGCGGTCCAGGCCCTGCAGTCCAAGCAGGTCAACCGGATCATCCTGACCCGGCCCGCGGTCGAGGCGGGCGAGCGGCTCGGCTTCCTGCCCGGCACGCTCTACGAGAAGATCGACCCGTATCTGCGCCCGCTGTACGACGCGTTGCACGACATGCTCGACCCCGACTCGATCCCGCGGCTGATGGCGGCGGGCACGATCGAGGTGGCACCGCTGGCGTACATGCGAGGCCGCACGCTCAACGACGCGTTCATCATTCTCGACGAGGCGCAGAACACCAGCGCCGAGCAGATGAAGATGTTCCTGACCCGGCTCGGCTTCGACTCGAAGATCGTCATCACCGGCGACGTCACCCAGGTCGACCTGCCGAACGGCACCAAGAGCGGTCTGCGCCAGGTCCAGGACATCCTGGACGGCGTCGAGGACGTGCACTTCTCCCGGCTCACCTCCCAGGATGTCGTCCGGCACAAGCTCGTCGGCCGTATCGTCGACGCGTACGAGAAGTACGACAACCGAGACAGCCACAAACGGAAGTAGTCGCAGCGCACCATGTCGATCGACGTCAACAACGAGTCCGGAACCGAGGTCGACGAGCAGGCGATCCTCGACATCGCCCGCTACGCGCTCGCGCGGATGCGGATCCACCCGCTCTCCGAACTCTCGGTGATCGTGGTGGACACCGACGCCATGGAACAGCTCCACATCCAGTGGATGGACCTCCCGGGCCCGACCGATGTCATGTCCTTCCCGATGGACGAGCTGCGTCCGCCGGCCAAGGACGACGAGGAGCCCCCGCAGGGGCTCCTCGGTGACATCGTGCTCTGCCCGGAGGTCGCCAAGAAGCAGGGCGAGGACGCGGAGACCCGGCACTCCATGGACGAGGAGCTCCAGCTCCTCACGGTCCACGGAGTGCTGCACCTCCTCGGGTACGACCACGAGGAGCCGGACGAGAAGGCCGAGATGTTCGGTCTCCAGGCCGCGATCGTCGACGGCTGGCGCGCCGAGCACGGCCTGACCGGCCCGTCGCCCGCGCCCACCGTGTCGTGAGCGTTCCTCTCGTCCTGGGTGCCGTTCTGCTGGTCGTCGTCGGCTGGCTGGCGGCCTGCGCGGAGGCGGGCATCGCCCGGGTCTCCAGCTTCCGGGCCGCCGAGGCGGTCCGCTCCGGGCGGCGCGGCAGCCGGAAGCTGGAACAGGTCGCGGCGGATCCGACCCGCTATCTCAACGTCGCCCTGCTGGTGCGGGTCGCCTGCGAGATGTCGGCCGGGGTGCTCGTCACGTACGCCTGTCTGAAGGAGTTCCCCCGGACCTGGGAGGCGCTGGCCGTCGCCATGGGCGTGATGGTCCTCGTCTCCTACGTCGCCATCGGCGTGTCGCCGCGTACCATCGGCCGCCAGCACCCGCTGAACACGGCCACCGCCGCGGCGTACGTCCTGCTGCCGCTGGCCAGGGTCATGGGCCCGATCCCGCAGCTGCTGATCCTCGTCGGCAACGCGCTGACCCCGGGCAAGGGGTTCCGCAAGGGACCGTTCGCCAGCGAGGCCGAACTGCGCGCGATGGTCGACCTCGCCGAGGCGGAGTCGCTGATCGAGGACGAGGAGCGCCGCATGGTGCACTCCGTCTTCGAGCTCGGCGACACGCTCGTGCGCGAGGTCATGGTGCCGCGGACGGACCTGGTCTGCATCGAGCGCTACAAGACGATCCGGCAGGCGCTGACCCTGGCCCTGCGCTCCGGTTTCTCGCGGATCCCGGTCACCGGGGAGAACGAGGACGACATCGTCGGCATCGTGTATCTGAAGGACCTGGTCCGCAAGACCCACATCAACCGCGAGTCGGAGGCCGATCTGGTCTCCACCGCGATGCGGCCGGCGGCCTTCGTGCCCGACACCAAGAACGCCGGTGACCTGCTGCGCGAGATGCAGCAGGAGCGCAGTCACGTCGCCGTCGTGATCGACGAGTACGGCGGCACGGCGGGCATCGTCACCATCGAGGACATCCTGGAGGAGATCGTCGGCGAGATCACCGACGAGTACGACCGCGAGCTCCCGCCCGTCCAGGCGCTGGAGAACGACTGCTTCCGGGTGACCGCGCGCCTCGACATCGGCGACCTCGGGGAGCTGTTCGGCCTCGACGAGTACGACGACGAGGACGTGGAGACCGTCGGCGGACTGCTGGCCAAGGCGCTGGGGCGGGTCCCGATCGCCGGGGCGTCGGCCGTCGTCGACCTGCCGGACGGCCGTCGGCTGCGGCTGACCGCGGAGTCCCCGGCGGGTCGCCGCAACAAGATCGTCACGGTGCTGGTGGAGCCCGTGGCTTCCCGGGGGGAGGGCGAGGGATGACTCCGCAGCAGCTGAGGGCGTTCTGCCTGGAGTTCAACGCGAGTGCCGAGGAGTTCCCGTTCGGCCCCGGGACCTCCGTCTTCAAGGTGCTCGGCAAGATGTTCGCGCTCAGCACGCTGGACGCCCGGCCGCTGACGGTGAACCTGAAGTGCGATCCGGACGAGGCGGTGCGGCTGCGGGAGAAGTACGACGCGGTGGTGCCGGGCTGGCACATGAACAAACGGCACTGGAACACGGTGACGGTTTCCGGGGTGCCGGACCGGGTGTTCCGCGAACTGGTCGAGGACTCCTACGACCTGGTGGTGGCGGGGCTGCCGAAGGCGGACCGGCTGCGGCTCGACCGGCCGTAGGACCTGTCCGGCGGATCAGGGCCGGGGTCGCGCCCCGATCCGCCGGACAGGCCCCGGGCAGTGCGCGGGCGGGTGCGCCCGGTTCGTATGCTCGGCACATGACTGAGAGCACCGACCTCGGCGCCGAGGACCGCAAGATCGTCACGCTGGCGCGCAGCGCCCGCGCCCGCAACGGTGTGCCGGAGGGCGCGGCCGTACGGGACGAGACCGGACGTACGTATGTCGCAGGCACCGTACGGCTGGAGTCGCTGAAGCTCAGCGCGCTGCAGACCGCCGTGGCGATGGCCGTGGCCAGCGGGGCCACCTCCCTGGAGGCGGCCGCGGTCGTCTCCGAGGCCGAGACCCCGTCGGACGAGGACCGTGCCGCGGTACGGGACCTGGGCGGCCCGGACACCCCCGTCCTGCTCGCCGGCCCCGACGGCACCCTGCGGGTCAGCGTGACGGCGGGCTGACGCGGACAACATCCGCACACCGTGTACGAACGCCCCGCAGCCGACCGGCGCGGGGCGTTCGCACACCATGTGCGGGAATCGCGGATCTTGACAGCATCTGATGGGTCATCAGCCGAAGCGTTTCGCTCCCATTGACTTCTTCGGGGCCGGGGCCGTCAATGAGCCCCCGTCGGCGCGGAAGAGCCGCTGCGCCGCATCCGCAGGAGGGGGCTCCATGCGTCCGACCGTCCGAAGAATCAGCATGCGAAGATCCGGTGCCCGAAGTCGGCCGGGGCACGGCCGCCGCTGGGCCGCCGCGCTGGGTGTCGGCGCGCTCGTCGTGGCCGGGGGAGGGGGGCTCGCGGGTCCCGCGCAGGCCATGGCCACCGCCTCGGTGCCGGTGGACTTCCCCACCCACTGCATCCCGCCCGCCATCGCGGGCATCCCGCCGATCGACGGGACGACGAAGGCCGAGATCACCGTAGACAACGCCGCCCCGGAGGTGGGCGACACGGTCACGGTCACCTACACCGTCGTCGAAGCCGCCGCGAGCAACCCGGTCGATCTGGCGCTGCCCGCCGACATCATGACGCCGACCGGCAAGGTCACCGTCGGCGGCGCCCAGAGCGCGAGCGTCACCGTCGCGGGCCCGAAGAAGAACGACCCGGTACCCGGCAAGGGCGCCTTCCCGTCGTTCTCGATGACCGGCACCTTCACGGTCACCGCGCCCGGACAGATCACGCTCTCGCCCGGCGACTACAACATCCACACCAGCTACATCATGGAGCTGGACACTCCCTGCACGGTGACGGACCCGCCCGCACCCGTCTCCGAGACGATCATCGCGACGGACGGCGGCGGCCAGGTCAACGAGCGCGCCATCCAGCTCGGCGCCGCGTCCGGCAAGGCGGGCGACACGGTCACCGTCACCGGGTCGAAGTTCACCCCGGGCGCGGACATCACCCTCGCCGGCCGGGCCGGTGACGCACCGACCGCCGACACGGCCACCGCCAAGGCGGACGGCTCCGGCGGCTTCAGCGGCCGGCTCACCGTCGACGACCCGGCGACCACCGGCATCGTCGCCTACGAGGGCGCCGGCTGGGACCCGGCCAAGGGCGCGGGCCCGCAGGCCTACACCGTCACCGGTGGTGGCGGGGAGACCCCGGACGGCAGCCAGAAGCTCAACGCCTCCGTCAGGGCGGGCACGCTCTCCATGGTCCAGGCCGGGGACACCGTCGAGATGTCGGCGGTCGACTTCGGCCGCGGCGGCGCCTCCCGGGGCTCCCTGCAGACGGTGACGGTCGAGGACTTCCGCGGCGGCCCCGCGGGCTGGTCCCTGACCGGAAAGGTCACCGACTTCAAGGGCCCCGGCGGCGCGACGATCGGCGCGTCCGCACTCGGCTGGACGCCGGTCTGCGCGACGAAGGCCGGCAGCCCGAGCACCTGTGCGGCGGGTTCCGGCGGACCGGTCGGCAGCGCGGGCGCCACGCTGGCGTCCACGCCGAACGGGACCGTCACCGGCGGCGAGTTCACCGTCGACGCCCGGCTCGCGCTGAACGTACCGGCGTACACCGCCCCCGGCGCGTACTCCGGCGTGCTCACCCTCACCCTCACGTGACCGAGCGGTCCCGACCGACCGGCGGACCGGGCGCGCACCCGCCCGGACCGCCCGTACCGACCACCACCCGGGGGTACCGCATCGTGCGCAAGATCTACCTGCTCCTCCTGACCGGCGCTCTCCTGCTGATCGGCGCGCCCGCCGCCCAGGCCGCGGACAACGGCAGCTGGTCGGTCTACCCGGCCACCGAACGGGCCGGTCAGCGCCCGTACTTCTACCTCTCGGCCGACCCCGGCGCCACGCTCCACGACAAGGTCACCGTCACCAACAGGACGGACCGGCCGCAGACCTTCCGGCTGTACGCGGCCGACGCGTACAACACCGCCCGCGACGGCGGGTTCGCCGTCCGGGCCCGCGACGAGCGACAGCGCTCGGTCGGCGCCTGGGCGAGGACCGACCGCGACCGGGTCACCGTGGAGCCGCACGGCTCGGTCACCGTCCCGGTCACCATCACCGTCCCCGAGAACGCCGAACCGGGCGACCACCCCGGCGCCCTCGTCGCACTCGACGAGCGCGTCGACCCCGCCGACGCCGGTGCCGTCGCCGTGGGCATCCGGAAGGCGGTCGGCGCCCGGATCTATCTGCGGGTGAACGGACCGACCGTGCCCGCGCTCTCCGTGGACGACATCCGGGTCGAGCACACCCAGCCGCTGGTCCCGGGCACCGGGAGGAGCCGGGCCGTCATCTCGTACACGCTCCACAACCGGGGCAATGTCACCCTCAGTCCCAAGGTCGCCCTCAAGGCCGAGGGGCTCTTCGGCCGCACCCTGCTCGCCCGCGACCTGAAGCGGATCCCCGCCGAGCTGCTGCCCCGCCAGGAGGTCCGGCTGACCGAGCAGTGGGCCGGCGCGCCCCAGCTGGAATGGGGCGAGATCCGGCTGACCGCGAGCGCCCGCGAGACCCGCGAGTCCGCCGCCGTCTCGTACTTCGCCCTGCCCTGGCTGATGGCCGGGATCCTGCTGGTGATCGTCGGCGGGGGTACGGGGATGTGGATACGGGCCCGTCGGAGCCGTGCCCGCACCGCCTGAGAGGACATCCGACAGGCCCCGCCGCTGCCCTTGGTGCGGCGAGGCCGCCGGGATCGGGGACAATGGGCGCCATGAGCGTTCGACCTGACACAGAAGCCGCTGCGCACCAGGCCGCCGGCAAAGCCCCCCACCGGGCCGGTTTCGCCTGCTTCGTGGGCCGCCCCAACGCGGGCAAGTCCACCCTCACGAACGCTCTGGTCGGCCAGAAGGTGGCGATCACCTCCAACCGGCCGCAGACCACCCGGCACACCGTGCGCGGCATCGTGCACCGCGACGACGCGCAGCTGATCCTGGTCGACACTCCCGGGCTCCACAAGCCGCGCACACTGCTGGGCGAGCGGCTCAACGACGTCGTACGGACCACCTGGGCCGAGGTCGACGTCATCGGCTTCTGCCTGCCCGCCGACCAGAAGCTCGGCCCCGGCGACAAGTACATCGTCAAGGAACTCGCGGGCATCAAGAAGACCCCGAAGATCGCCATCATCACCAAGACCGACCTGGTCGACTCCAAGCAGCTCGCCGAACAGCTGATCGCCGTCTCCCGCCTCGGCGAGGAGCTCGGCTTCGAGTGGGCGGAGATCATCCCGGTCTCCGCGGTCAAGGACACCCAGGTCGGGCTGCTGGGTGACCTGATCGCCCCGCTGCTCCCGGAGAGCCCGCCGCTCTACCCGGAGGGCGACCTCACCGACGAGCCCGAGATGGTCATGGTCGCGGAGCTGATCCGTGAGGCCGCGCTCGAAGGCGTACGGGACGAGCTGCCGCACTCCATCGCGGTCGTCGTCGAGGAGATGCTGCCGCGCGAGGGTCGCCCGGCGGACAAGCCGCTGCTCGACATCCACGCCAATGTCTACATCGAGCGCCCCAGCCAGAAGGGCATCATCATCGGCCCGAAGGGCAAGCGGCTGAAGGACGTCGGCACGAAGTCGCGCAAACACATCGAGGCACTGCTCGGCACACCGGTCTTCCTGGACCTCCATGTGAAGGTCGCGAAGGACTGGCAGCGCGATCCCAAGCAGCTGCGCAAGCTCGGCTTCTGAGCCGGGCCGCGGGGACCCGGGCCGCAAGGACCCGGGTCACGGGGGAGCCGGTGCCCCGGGTCACCGGGAGACCGGCCTCACGCGCCCTCCTTCAGGACGCGTGAGACCAGTGCCCGCTGGGCGTCGGTCAGCCTCGGGTCCGCGCAGTGGACCGTCCGGTCACCGACCGTGATCCGATACCGGAAGCCGTCCGGCACCCCCTTGGGAGGCGTGTCGTGGCCCGCGGCCAGCGCCGATTCGGCCAGCGCCTCCCATTCCGGGGCGTCGTCCCGCCCGGCGGTGTCGACCTCGCATTGGCGTGCGATGCCGGCGAAGCCGCCGGTCCTGCTGACCTGAATCCGCATGCGATGTCCTCCAACGCCGGACGCCCGGTGCCCTACGCGGTCGGCACGCCCACTTCCGACCACGCCTTCAGGACGGCCTCGGCCTCGTCACCCTCGCCGAAGCGGCTGCGGGCCGCGGCGACCGTCAGCCGGGCGAAGGACGCGAAGTCCGCGTCCACGGCCAGTTGACCACCTGTGAGCACATCGAACCAGAGCTGCCCGGCACGTTCCCACGCGTTGCCGCCGAGCGCCGTCGCCAGCAGATAGAACGCGCGGTTCGGGATGCCGGAGTTGAGGTGCACCCCGCCGTTGTCCTCGCTGGTGTGGACGTAGTCCTCCATCGACGCGGGCTGCGGGTCCTTGCCCAGCACGTCGTCGTCGTACGCCGTTCCCGGCGCCTTCATCGAGCGCAGCGCGACGCCCTGGACGCGGGGGGCCAGCAGTCCGGCGCCGATCAGCCAGTCGGCCTGGTCGGCGGTCTGGCCCAGCGTGTACTGCTTGACCAGGGAGCCGAAGACGTCGGACATGGATTCGTTGAGCGCGCCGGACTGGCCGTAGTAGCTCAGATTGGCGGTGTACTGGGTCAGGCCGTGGGTCAGCTCATGGCCGATCACGTCGATGGCGACGGTGAAGTCCAGGAAGATCTCGCCGTCCCCGTCGCCGAAGACCATCTGCTCGCCGTCGAAGAAGGCGTTGTTGTACTTCTCGTCGTAGTGCACGGAACCGATCAGCGGCAGTCCGTTGCCGTCGATCGAACGGCGGCCGTACGCCTTGAGCAGCAGTTCGAAGGTGGCGCCGAGCCCCGCGTACGCGCGGTTGACGCTCGCGTCCTGCGTCGGCTCCTGGCCCTCGGCGCGGACCTTGGTGCCGGGCAGCCGGGTGCGGTGCCGGCAGTCGTAGAGCGTCCGGTCGGGCTTGTCGGAGGCCTCCCCGTCGGTCGCGGGGGTGACGGGCACGGTGACGACCGTGGCCATCTGGCGGCGGGTGCGGCGGGCCGCGTCGCTCTCCAGGGTGCGACGGGAGGGCCCGGCGAGATCGGGGTTGTCGGACTGCGACAGCTTGTCGAGGACATGAGGCGGCACGATCGTGCAGAAGACGGGGTGGAACCCGTGCGGTGACTGAGGCTGCATACCGCCGACTGTGGCACCAGGTAATCGCGATGTCACTGGTTGCGATCAGGATTGACGAAATGGAGTGATCGGTCACTGTTGGGCGTTTCCTGCGCCCGGTCCCGCATACTGATACGGGACGGACGCATCAGGCGCCTCTCGGCTAGTCTCGTCGCATCATGCGTTTCGGGCTGCTTCTTCTTAGCTGCCGCGGCGAGGGCCTGTAGTCGTAGGCCGACCCCCTCCCCGCGGAGTCTGGTGTTGCAGCGACACAGTCGGCCGTCTCACTGGTTGGACCCCGAGGAGCCGTACGCCATGACCGACGCAAATCCCGCTCAGACCCCTGCTGAAACCGCTGTCGGCCGTCCTACGCCGATCACCAACGCGACTCAGCTGCAGAAGCCGTCCGGGATGCCGATCCACAAGTACGGCACCTACGAGGCCGTCGACATCCCCGACCGAACCTGGCCGGACAAGCGGATCACCGTCGCGCCCCGCTGGCTCTCCACCGACCTGCGCGACGGCAACCAGGCCCTGATCGACCCGATGTCGCCGGCCCGCAAGCGCGAGATGTTCGATCTGCTCGTACGCATGGGCTACAAGGAGATCGAGGTCGGCTTCCCGTCCTCCGGCGAGACCGACTTCGCGTTCGTCCGCTCCATCATCGAAGAGGGCGCGATCCCCGAGGACGTGACGATCTCCGTCCTGACGCAGGCCCGCGAGGACCTGATCGAGCGGACCGTCGAGTCCGTCGTCGGCGCCCGCCGGGCCACCGTGCACCTGTACAACGCGACGGCGCCCACCTTCCGCCGGGTCGTCTTCCGCGGCTCCAAGGACGACATCAAGCAGATCGCCGTGGACGGCACGCGGCTGGTCATGGAGTACGCGGAGAAGCTGCTGGGCCCGGAGACGACGTTCGGCTACCAGTACAGCCCCGAGATCTTCACCGACACCGAGCTGGACTTCGCCCTGGAGGTCTGCGAGGCGGTCTGCGACGTCTGGCAGCCGGAGGAGGGCCGCGAGATCATCCTCAACCTGCCCGCCACCGTGGAGCGTTCGACGCCGTCCACGCACGCGGACCGGTTCGAGTGGATGTCGCGCAATCTGTCGCGCCGCGAGTTCGTCTGCCTGTCGGTCCACCCGCACAACGACCGCGGCACCGCCGTCGCCGCCGCCGAGCTGGCCATCATGGCCGGTGCGGACCGGATCGAGGGCTGCCTGTTCGGCCAGGGCGAGCGCACCGGCAACGTCGACCTGGTCACCCTGGGCATGAACCTCTTCTCGCAGGGCGTCGACCCGCAGATCGACTTCTCGCAGATCGACGAGATCCGCCGCACCAGCGAGTACTGCAACCAGATGGAGGTCCACCCGCGCCACCCCTACGCGGGCGACCTGGTCTACACCGCCTTCTCCGGCTCCCACCAGGACGCCATCAAGAAGGGCTTCGACGCCATGGAGGCCGACGCGGCCGCCCAGGGCAGGACGGTCGACGACCTCGAATGGGCGGTGCCGTACCTGCCGATCGACCCGAAGGACGTCGGCCGCAGCTACGAGGCCGTCATCCGGGTCAACTCGCAGTCCGGCAAGGGCGGAATCGCCTACGTCCTGAAGAACGACCACAAGCTGGACCTGCCGCGCCGGATGCAGATCGAATTCTCCCGGATCATTCAGGCCAAGACGGATGCCGAGGGCGGCGAGGTCACGCCGACGCAGATCTGGTCCACGTTCCGCGACGAGTACCTGCCCAACCCGGAGAACGCCTGGGGCCGCGTACAGCTGCGCACCGGCCAGACCACGACCGGCTCCGACGGCCAGGACACGATCACCGTCGAGGCGACCGTGGACGGCGCGGACACCGTACTGACCGGTACCGGCAACGGGCCGATCTCCGCGTTCTTCGAGGCGCTGCAGGCCATCGGCATCGACGCCCGGCTGCTGGACTACACCGAGCACACCATGAGCGAGGGCGCCAGCTCCCAGGCCGCCTCGTACATCGAGTGCGCGATCGACGGAAAGGTCCTGTGGGGCATCGGCATCGACGCCAACACCACGCGGGCCTCGCTGAAGGCGGTCGTCTCCGCGGTCAACCGCGCCACCCGCTGATCCGGCGCCCGAGAGGGCACCGGGCCGCACGGCCGAGGACCCCGTCCACCCGTATCCGGGGGGCGGGGTTCGGCCATCTCCGGGCGGTTGTGACGAGCGAGGTGCTGACGCCGCATCGCGACTGTGGTTAACATCACGTCCACACGGCAATGTTGCCGGAGGGGGCACCTCCCGTGCCCTTAGGGCTACGGGGGAGTTACGGAGGTGTGCGACGTGCGGTCAGCCCTGGGACAACGCGCCATGAAGCTGCGTATCTGCGGCATCCGCACCGTCTGGGACCCCGTCGGCGACGGGGAGTTCTTCTGCCCCGGCTGCGGCGGCGACCGCAACTACCGCCGTCTCACCGGCCGCCGGCGGTTCGTGGTGCTCGGCGTGCCGATGCTGGCGCGCGGCACCGCCGGCCCGGTCGTCGAATGCGCCGCCTGCCGGGAGCACTTCGGCACCGATGCGCTCGACCACCCCACCACCACCCGGCTCTCCGCCATGCTCCGGGACGCCGTCCACACCGTCACGCTCGGCGTCCTCGCGGCCGGCGGCACCACCTCCCGCACGGTGCTGGAGGCCGCGGCCGCCACCGTGCGCGGTGCCGGGTTCGACGACTGCACCGAGGAACAGCTCTGCACCGTCGTCGAGGTCCTCGCCGCCGACACCGGCCACGGCTCCGCCTTCGACCTCGCGGCCGAGGCCTGCGGAGCGGCCCTCTCCATCGAACTGCACGAGGCGCTGGAACCCCTGGCCCCGCATCTGGCCCCCGCCGGACGCGAATCGATCCTGCTTCAGGGCGCCAGGATCGCGCTCGCCGACGGCCCGTACGGACCGGCGGAGCGCGAGGTGCTGACCACCGTCGGCGGCGCGCTGCAGCTCTGCGCCCAGGACACGGCCCGACTGCTCGCCGAGGCCGCGCGCACCCCCTCCTGACGGCCCCGGCCCCGCCGGCCCTTCCCGTACCGGACAATGGTCGTATGAGCTTGTTCCGGGACGACGGCGTGGTGCTGCGCACGCAGAAGCTGGGCGAGGCCGACCGGATCATCACGATCCTGACCCGCGGCCACGGCCGGGTACGCGCCGTCGCGCGCGGGGTGCGGCGCACGAAGTCCAAGTTCGGGGCGCGGCTGGAACCCTTCTCCCACGTCGACGTGCAGTTCTTCGCCCGCGGCAGCGAACTGATCGGCCGCGGACTGCCGCTCTGCACCCAGAGCGAGACGATCGCCCCGTACGGCGGCGGCATCGTCACCGACTACGCCCGCTACACCGCGGGCACCGCGATGCTGGAGACCGCCGAGCGGTTCACCGACCACGAGGGCGAGCCCGCGGTCCAGCAGTACCTGCTGCTCGTCGGCGGGCTGCGCACCCTCGCCCGCGGCGAGCACGAGCCGCATCTCATCCTCGACGCGTTCCTGCTGCGCTCGCTGGCCGTCAACGGCTACGCACCCAGCTTCGAGGACTGCGCCAAGTGCGGAATGCCCGGACCGAACCGGTTCTTCTCCGTCGCGGCGGGCGGCGTCATATGCGGCGACTGCCGGGTGCCCGGCAGCGTCGTACCCTCGGCTGAGGCCGTCACCCTGCTGAGCGCACTGCTCAGCGGTGACTGGGAGACGGCGGACGCGTGCGAGGCGCGTCATGTCAGGGAGGGGAGCGGACTGGTGTCCGCCTATCTGCACTGGCACCTGGAGCGCGGGCTGCGCTCACTGCGGTACGTAGAGAAGTGACACAGGCGGATCAGGCACAGGGAGCGAGACAGTTCATGGCAGTACGCGGGATGCTCGGCAGCCGTAACCGGCGCGACTACAAGACTCCGGAGCCGCACCCCTCCGGTGCCACGCCCCCGAAGATCCCCGGCGAGCTGGTGCCCAAGCACGTGGCCGTCGTGATGGACGGGAACGGCCGCTGGGCCAAGGAACGCGGCCTGCCGCGCACCGAGGGTCACAAGGTCGGCGAGGGCGTCGTCATGGACGTGCTCAAGGGCTGCATCGAGATGGGCGTCAAGAACCTCTCGCTGTACGCGTTCTCCACCGAGAACTGGAAGCGGTCCCCGGAGGAAGTGAAGTTCCTGATGAACTTCAACCGGGACGTCATCCGCCGCCGCCGCGACGAGATGGACGAGCTGGGCATCCGCATCCGCTGGGTGGGCCGCATGCCCAAGCTGTGGAAGTCCGTGGTCCAGGAGCTCCAGGTCGCCCAGGAGCAGACCAAGGACAACGACAGGATGACGCTGTACTTCTGCGTCAACTACGGCGGCCGGGCCGAGATCGCCGACGCCGCGCAGCGCATCGCGCAGGACGTCGCGGCCGGGAAGCTGGACCCGTCCAAGGTCAACGAGAAGACCTTCGCGAAGTACATCTACTACCCGGACATGCCGGACGTCGACCTCTTCGTCCGCCCCAGCGGGGAGCAGCGCACGTCCAACTATCTGATCTGGCAGAGCGCCTACGCCGAGATGGTCTTCCAGGACGTGCTCTGGCCGGACTTCGACCGCCGCGACCTGTGGCGGGCCTGCCTGGAGTTCGCCCAGCGGGACCGGCGCTTCGGCGGTGCGGTGGAGGCGGCGCAGGAGCCGACGGGCTGAGCGAGGGGGGTCCGGGGGCAGCGCCCCCGGACCTCACTTCTTCGCGCCCGCGCACTCCGCGCACGTACCGAAGATCTCCACCGTATGGGCCACGTTCACATACCCGTGCTGAGTGGCGATGGTCTCCGCCCACTGCTCCACCGCGGGGCCCTCGACCTCCACGGCCTTGCCGCACATCCGGCACACCAGATGGTGGTGGTGGTCCCCGGTCGAGCAGCGCCGGTACACGGACTCGCCGTCCGTGGTGCGCAGCACGTCGACCTCGCCGGCGTCGGCGAGGGACTGGAGGGTGCGGTAGACGGTGGTCAGCCCGACCGAGTCACCGCGGTGCTTGAGCACGTCGTGCAGCTCCTGGGCGCTGCGGAACTCGTCCACCTCGTCGAGCGCCGCCGCCACCGCCGCCCGCTGCCGGGTCGACCGGCCGCGTACCGGGGCCGCGTTCGTTCCACTGATCGGCGCCGTCGCCACAGCAGCCTCCTCGTGTCGCCCGTACCTGTGTCGGGCCATTGTGCCAGCCCGTCCGGCCGTCGCGGTCAAACCCGGAGCGCGTCCGGGGCCGGACGGGAGGCCGGTACCTCCAGAGTGCACTCCTCGGACGCCGCTTCGCTCCGGCGTGCGCGGTTTCTGGCCAGCGGGGTCGCCAGCAGCGTCAGGGCGATGAAGACCGCGATGGCCAGCAGCACGATCGTCGCGCCGGGCGGGACGTCCTGGTAGTACGAGGTCACGGTGCCGGCCAGGGTCACCGCCGTGCCGATGACGACCGAAAGCACGAACGTCACCCTGAAGGACCTGGAGATCTGCTGCGCGGCCGCGACCGGCACCACCATCAGCGCGCTGACCAGCAGCAGCCCGACGACCCGCATCGCGACGGTGACGGTCACCGCAGCCGTCACGGCGACCAGCAGATTCAGCGCGCGCACCGGCAGCCCGGTGACCCGGGCGAACTCCTCGTCCTGGCTGACCGCGAACAGCTGGCGGCGCAGCCCCAGCGTCACCAGCAGCACGAAGGCGGCCAGCACGCAGATCGAGGTGATGTCCTCGGAGGAGACCGTGGACAGGGAGCCGAAGAGGTACGAGGTGAGGTTGGCGTTGGAGCCGGTGTCGGAGAGGTTGATCAGCAGCACACCGCCCGCCATGCCGCCGTAGAACAGCATGGCCAGCGCGATGTCGCCGCGGGTGCGTCCGTACCAGCGGATCAGCTCCATCACGACGGCGCCGGCGACGGCGACCGCCGTGGCCATCCAGACCGGGCTGGTGGAGAGCAGGAAGCCGAGACCGACACCGGTCATCGCGATATGGCCGATGCCGTCGCCCATCAGGGCCTGGCGGCGCTGGACGAGGTAGATGCCGACGGCGGGGGCGATGACGCCGACGAGCACGGCGGCGAGCAGGGCCCGCTGCATGAAGGGCGGATTGAGGAATTCCATGATCAGCTCAGCAGTCCCGTCCGGACGGGCTCGGAGGCCGCGTGGGGGTGTACGTGGTCGTGTCCGGGCAGGGCGTGCTGGCCCAGCGCCTTCGGTGGCGGCCCGTCGTGCATCACACAGCCGTCGCGCAGCACGATCGCGCGGTCGATCAGCGGCTCCAGCGGGCCGAGCTCATGCAGCACGAGCAGCACCGTGGTGCCGGCCGCGACCTGCTCGCGCAGGGTCGCGGCCAGGATCTCCTGGCTGGCCAGGTCGACGCCGGCCATCGGCTCGTCCATGATCAGCAGCTCGGGTTCGGCGGCCAGCGCGCGGGCGATCAGCACCCGCTGGTGCTGTCCGCCGGAGAGCGCGTCCACCGAGTCCTTGGCCCGGTCGGCGAGGCCGACGAGCTCGATGGCCCGGTCGACGGCGGCCCGGTCGGCCTTGCGGAGCAGGCCCAGCCTGGTGCGGGAGAGCCGACCGGAGGTGACGACCTCGCGGATCGTGGCGGGGACGCCGCCGGCCGCCGTGGTGCGCTGGGGTACGTAACCGATGCGTGCCCAGTCGCGGAAGCGGCGCAGCGGGGTGCCGAACAGTTCGACGGAGCCGCCGGTGAGCGGGACCTGGCCGATGACGGAGCGTACGGCGGTCGACTTGCCCGAGCCGTTGGCGCCGAGCAGGGCGGCGACCTCGCCGCGGTGGACGGTCAGGTCGATGCCGCGCAGCACGGGACGCGCGCCGAGCGTGGCGGTGGCGCCCCGCAGGGCTATCACGGGGTCGGTCGTGGTGCTCCCGGTCTCGGGCATGAGTGCCTCCGATGCTGCTGTGGCGGGTGTTGCGGGGGTCACTTCGCGCCGAGCGCCTTCTGGAGGGCGGCGAGGTTGGACTGCATGACCTCGATGTAGTCGGTGCCCTTGGACTTGCCCGTGATTCCTTCGAGCGGGTCCAGGACGTCGGTCTTCAGGCCGGTGTCCTTGGCGAGGGTCCTCGCGGTTTTGTCGCTGGCGAGCGTCTCGAAGAATACGGTGGTGACCTTGTTCTTCTCCGCGACGGTGTGGATCTCGTTGATCCGGGCGGGGCTGGGCTCGGCCTCGGGGTCGACGCCGGCGATGCCCTCCTGGGTGAGGCCGTAGCGCTCGGCGAGGTACCCGAAGGCGGAGTGGGTGGTGATGAACGTCTTGGTGGCGGTGTTCTTCAGCCCGTTCGCGTACGCCGTGTTCAGGCCGTCGAGCTTGGTGACCAGCGCGTCCGTGTTCTTCCGGTAGTCCGCGGCGTGGTCGGGGTCGGTCTTCTCCAGGGACGCGCCCACGCCCTTGGCGACCTCGGCGTACTTCACCGGGTCCAGCCAGATGTGGGGGTCGGCCCCGGCCTCGTCGCCGTGGTGCTCGTGGCCGTGCTCGTCGCCGCCGGTCTCGGTGCCGTGGTCCTCCAGCGTGGTGAGCTTCGAGGCGTCGACGACATCCTTCGCGCCGGACTGCTCGATGGCGTCGTCCACGGCGGGCTGGATGCCCTTGAGGTACAGGACGAAGTCGGCGTCGGTGAGCCCGCCGATCTGCCGCGGGCTGAGCTCCAGGTCGTGCGGCTCCAGGCCCGGCCTGGTCAGCGTGGTGACGGAGACATGCTTCCCGCCTATCTGCTCGGCCAGGAACTGCATCGGATAGAACGAGGCCACCACGTCCAGTTTGTCGCCGTTCTTGTGGTCCGCGGCGTCCGAGGAGGAGCAGGCGGTGAGCGCGGTGAGGCCGAGGGCGACTGCTCCGGCGACGGCGGCGGTGGGTATGAGGCGGCTGACGTTCATGACAGTCATTTTCAACAAAACTGGAAACGATTGTCAACAAGGCTGATGAGATGACTTCCCGACCGACGCCGCCGGTATCGATTTGATCCAGGGGGCGTGCCCGCCGGTAATCTGAAGCATTCGCCCGTCGTCTCCTGATCACCACCCCCCACCGAGGCGCTTCGCGCCATCCCCTGTCCAGTTTTCGTCGTCGTAATGAAGAGAGCACCGTGGCCGCCGACAAGATCGACTCCATCGTCAGCCTGAGCAAGCGCCGTGGCTTCGTCTACCCGTGCAGTGAGATCTACGGAGGCCAGAAGGCCGCCTGGGACTACGGGCCGCTGGGCGTCGAGATGAAGGAGAACCTCAAGCGCCAGTGGTGGCGCTACATGGTCACTTCGCGCGAGGACGTGGTCGGTCTCGACTCGTCGGTCATCCTCGCCCCCGAGGTCTGGGTCGCCTCCGGCCACGTCGCCACGTTCAGCGACCCGCTGACCGAGTGCACCTCCTGCCACAAGCGCTTCCGCGCCGACCACCTGGAGGAGGCGTACGAGGAGAAGCACGGCAAGCCGCCCGTGAACGGCCTCGCCGAGCTCAACTGCCCCAACTGCGGCAACAAGGGCACCTTCACCGAGCCCAAGCAGTTCTCGGGTCTGCTCTCCACCCACCTCGGCCCGACCCAGGACTCCGGCTCGGTTGCCTACCTGCGTCCCGAGACCGCCCAGGGCATCTTCACCAACTTCGGCCAGGTGCTGCAGACCTCGCGCAAGAAGCCGCCGTTCGGCATCGCCCAGATGGGCAAGTCGTTCCGCAACGAGATCACCCCGGGCAACTTCATCTTCCGCACCCGCGAGTTCGAGCAGATGGAGATGGAGTTCTTCGTCAAGCCGGGCGAGGACGAGGAGTGGCAGCAGTACTGGATGGACCAGCGCTGGAACTGGTACACGGAGCTCGGCATGCGCGAGGAGAACATGCGCTGGTACGAGCACCCGGCGGAGAAGCTCTCCCACTACTCCAAGCGCACCGCCGACATCGAGTACCGCTTCCGCTTCGGCGGCAGCGAGTGGGGTGAGCTGGAGGGCGTCGCCAACCGCACGGACTACGACCTCAAGGCGCACTCCAAGGCCTCGGGCACCGACCTGGTGTTCTTCGACCAGGAGGCCGGCGAGCGCTGGACCCCGTACGTCATCGAGCCGGCGGCCGGTGTCGGCCGCGCGATGCTCGCCTTCCTCCTCGACGCCTACATCGAGGACGAGGCGCCCAACGCCAAGGGCGTCATGGAGAAGCGCACCGTGATGCGTCTCGACCCGCGCCTGGCGCCGGTCAAGGTCGCCGTCCTGCCGCTGTCCCGGAACCCGCAGCTGTCGCCGAAGGCCAAGGGCCTCGCGGCCGACCTGCGGAAGAACTGGAACATCGAGTTCGACGACGCGGGCGCCATCGGCCGCCGCTACCGCCGTCAGGACGAGATCGGTACGCCGTTCTGCGTCACCGTCGACTTCGACACCCTCGACGACAACGCGGTGACCGTGCGCGAGCGCGACACCATGAAGCAGGAGCGCGTCTCCCTGGACCAGATCCAGGCCTACCTCGGCGCCCGCCTGCTCGGCTGCTGATCCACCGAGTCCGCTGGACGAAGCCCCCGGTTCCCCGTACGGAACCGGGGGCTTCGTTGCACACTGGGCACCCCCCACCCAGGAGGCCCCGATGCCGTCCATGACCACCAGCAAGGTCAGGAGATGGGACCAGCACGGCCGTGAACACATCGTCCACGTACGGAAGTCGGGGGTGCGGCGGCAGCTGAGCTGCGACACCTGCGGCTGGAGCGAACAGGTGCAGTTCCTGCCCTGGCTCAAGGCCGGGGAGCATCTCGCCGAGGCCCACCGGGCGACGGTGGACCCGGCGTCCTGAGGCCCGGCGCGGGGCACGGCACGCGACCGGCCGAAAAGCTGGTGCGGAGGCCCGCCGGGCCGCGGTACGGTTCCGGCATGTCTTCGTTCTTCCAGATCTACGAGTGAGAGCGCGGCGGGCCGGACCACCCGCCGCCCACCGGACCGATTCCAGGTCGCTTGAGACCTCACTTCGCACTACGAACCGGAGAACGCCGTGGCCAAGAGCCGTAACAACCTGCTCGGTGTGGGCGGACAGCGCAAGAAGCTGTCCCGCGCCGAGCAGCAGGGCGCCGGCCCTGCGCGCGACGCCGACCGCAAGGCGGCGGCCGACCAGAGGCAGGAGCTGCTGCGCAGGATGCGTGAGCGCGCGCTGTCGGGTACCGCCCCGGAGTCCTCGCCGGACGACGCCGCGCAGCCGGACGCGACCGAGCGGGACGCCCCGGCGCAGAGCTGACGTCCCCTCACCACCCGTACGACCGTGGGGGGGGGGGGGGGAGGGGGTAGGGGGGGGGGGGGGCGGGAGGCGGGCCGCAGCTGCGGGTCGAGACCTTCCCCCCCCCCCGCGACCTGCCCGTCCGCTATGTCGAGGGCTCGTCGGCCGACTGGTTCGTCCACT